>JAGVPG010000032.1 GCA_020052375.1 Actinomycetota bacterium
ACGCTGGTGGACGAGATACTCTGGAGGGCGCTGGCACGCTACCTGTATAGATCGAAGCTGATGCCCGGCAAGCATGAGCGGATCGACGGGCTTGAGAACATAGACAAGGTCATCGAGATCGACCAATCGCCCATCGGCCGCACGCCGCGCAGCAACCCGGCCACGTATATCAAGGCATTTGACGAGATCAGAAAGATGTTTTCAGAAGTGCCGGAGTCGCGCATACGTGGGTATAAGCCGGGGCGGTTCAGTTTTAACGTTACGGGCGGGAGATGCGAAAACTGCCGCGGCGACGGGCAGATAAAGATCGAGATGCATTTTTTGCCGGATGTCTATGTCACCTGCGAGGTCTGTAAAGGTAAGCGCTACAACAATGAGACGTTGGAGATAAAGTTCAAAGGCAAGAACATCGCTGACGTACTCGGCATGACGGTCGAAGAGGCGTTGACGTTCTTCAAGAACATCCCGGTCATAAAGCGGAAACTCGAAACCGTGAACGACGTCGGTCTCGGGTATATAAAGATGGGACAGCCGGCTCCGACGCTTTCCGGCGGGGAAGCGCAGCGCGTGAAGCTGG
Organism: Actinomycetota bacterium; assembly: GCA_020052375.1. Lineage (GTDB taxonomy): Bacteria > Actinomycetota > JAHEXW01 > JAHEXW01 > JAGVPG01 > JAGVPG01. The sequence continues at coordinate 578 of JAGVPG010000032.1, forward strand.
CCGCCGAGTTAAGTAAAAGGGCGACCGGCAGGACGTTTTACATACTGGACGAACCTACGACCGGCCTCCACTTCGCCGACATAGACAAGTTGTTACAGGTCTTGAACCGGCTGGTCGACCAGGGCAACACCGTTTTGGTGATCGAACACAACCTGGATGTAGTCAAAACGGCAGACTGGATCGTCGACCTGGGACCCGAAGGCGGAGACGCCGGCGGCTACCTGATCGCCACTGGCACTCCCGAGCAAGTCACTAGGATAAAAAGGTCATATACGGGTAAATATCTTAAGCTTGTCTTAACAAAGACATAGCGTTATTATTTGTTTGACCGCAGAGGACTTACTCGAGACGAGGCAAGTGATTATGACCGACCAAGTCGAGCATTTTGTCAAGAACATCAAACTCGCAAAGCTTGTCCTACGGCTCATGAACGATCCGGAACAGCGGATAGAACCCGAGATCAATCCCACCTACCCTTTGGGGTACCGTTATCCGCTGGCTGAAGAATACCTGGGACGTTCCGCTAGGGAACAACTCGAAGAGATGGCCTCGGTAGGCCTTCTCGAAAAGGAGTTCTTTTCCAAGGAATTGGGATGTCCGATAGACCAATCGATCAACCTTTCTCTTAAGCGACACTGTCCGGACTGCGATTCTACAAATATCGTCCGGGAGGAACTTATCGAACACATTCCTTGCGGTCTAGTTGCTCCTGAAACGGAATTTAAAGACGGAAAATGTCCAAAATGCGGGCGGGAACTCAAGAAGCTTGGCGTTGACTACTTGAAGCAGGGACAGAAGTATGTCTGCCAGAACTGCCAGAAGAATTTCCAGGAACCCGTCGAGAAAGCGATGTGCCTGCGCGATAAACACTCATTCCTGTTGGATGATGCCGTCGAGGTGAATCTGTATTCGTATAAGGTCACAAAGCTGCTGCAGGAAGAGATAAATAAGGCACTCGACCAGCAAAAATATATGGGTGACAAGATCAAAGAACTCGGTTTCTCCGTCCAATCGCCGGGCATCTTGAAAGGCAAGTCGGGTGTAGCCCACGATTTCTTTATGGTAGCTTCATCAGGCGGCGGTTTTATGAAAGTCAACATAATCATAGAACTGCTGGGTGACACCGAGATCGACAAGGATGAAGTCTTAAGCCTGTACGCGAAGGCGACGGACGCAAACGCTCAAGGAGTACTGCTCGGCGCCATACCGGTTCTGACCGCCGAGGCAAAAGCAATCGCCGAAAGCTATCAGATCGCGTACGTCGAGGCGGATGAGCTATCCGGCGCTTCAGAGAAGATGGTCCGGAAATTTGCGGAACTAGTCGAAACGCCGGAAGAGCGTATAACGGAACTATTTTCGCCAAAGTAGAGAGGAGTGTTTCGTTGTGATGACCCTAGCTCATGGTATCGAGTTGGCAGTCGGTATAATTCTCGAAGTGGCTCTTGTTTTTGCGGCAGCTATGTTTCGAAGATCATATATGAAGACAAAGGATAGATCCGCTTACGTATTGGCGATCGTATTTGCTTTTGCGGCATTGGTTAAGCTGCCCGAGGTGATCTTTAGTCACGGTCTTCAGATGGATATCCCGATATTGGAATCGATGCATGACCTTCTCTTTGTATTTGTCATCCTCGCGATAGCCTGGGCTCTCTGGCCAAGATCGACATGGAAAATGAAACTAAAGGAAAAGAGCTAGAAACTCACCAGACGATCTCTTTACGTGTAAGATACCTGTATAGAGCGATGATCCGTATAATTGCCAGCAGTTGATGGTATACAAGCATCACCGGAGCGTAAACTGCTTTTAGACATAACTTTTTATCGTCGGACATCAAACCCGCCGTTGCTATAACCAGAAATTCCAGCGTCAGGTAGAAATAGGTCAAGAGAAGCCATAGGCCGGTGATGTTTTTGGTCAATAAGAAAGGGATCAAAAGGTAGATCGGGCGAGCTACGACGCTGATTATCTCAAAGAAGATCGTCTCCGGAAGCAGACCGAACCCCAATGCAGGAAAACGTCGAGAGAAGATAAAGGTCCTATGTTTGAAAAGTGTCTGAAAAAGTCCTACATCCCAGCGGATCCTCTGTTTGACAAACGTTTTAAATGTTGCCGGAGCGTCTGTGTAACATACGGCTTTCTCGGAGAACAAGACCCGTTTCTTTAACCGGTAGAGTTTCCATGTCAGATCCAGGTCCTCCGTTATTATATCTGCGTCCCAGGCTCCGACCTTGTTGAGCAGGTCTTTCTTAAACGCGCCATAGGCGCCGGATATGATCAGGACGGCCTGGTAAAGATCCGTCTGAAACGGCTTCGCCATCTCCATCATCACCAGGTATTCTATCTGCTGTATCTTGACCAGGACATTCTTCCCTGGATTGACTCTCACGTTACCGCCCACCGCGGCGACGTCATCGCGCGTCAAAGGACTCAATAACTCTCTGAGAGACGGTTTTGCGACTATCGTGTCGTCATCGATCACAACGACGGTATCGCCTCTTGCGAACGTCAGACCGAACATTATCGCCCCGGTCTTTTTTCCGCTGCAGGTCTCACGGGAGATCAATTTGATATTGTCCCCGTAGCGTAAAGCTACTTCTTTGGTTGCGTCCGTGGATCCGTCATCGACTACCAGCACCTCTTTGTTTTGATAGTCAAGGGCCAGAACGCCGTCTAGAGTCGGGCCGAGAACGTCTTCGCTATTGTGACAGGGTATTATAATAGAAACGAAGGGTTCGTGCGGCGCGGGTCCGCTAGTCAGAGTTTCCTCAAACGTTCGTAGGTCTCCTCTGGTTTTTGCCAGTTTTCTAAGGACGGATATCTGTTTGCGTGAACCTTCGGAAGCACGATCGTATTTTTCTTCCAGGTGTTTGATCTTCTGGCGTAACCGGTCGATCCGGCGCCGGCTTAAGAACAGTCTTGACGATCTTAATACCTTGAAAAGCTTGGTCCAGTTTATTACAAGCACACGCACGGCGTATTGCCAGAAGAAGTCGAATACTAACGCAAATCCCAGGATCAACATGATATCGAACAGCGAAAGTCTGCTGATCGGTTGCCAAAATACTTTGTATGCCGAGTTGACTATGATCGTTCCATTCATATTGACCATAGCGTAACCGTAATGATTTGCCATTTCTACCTTCTTCTCTTAGAATTGAAAGATGTTTTAGACGATCATGGGAGGATTGCATGCTAGCGTTAGCATTACCGAAAGGCAGTCTGGAAGAGCAGACGCTGGAACTATTCGAACAAGCGGACCTTAAGGTCCTTCGCGGCGCGCGGGAGTATAACCCGACGATCGACGATCCGAGGATCGGCAAGGTAAAGATCTTGAGGCCGCAGGAGATACCGTCTTATGTCGCTGACGGCTACTTCGACCTGGGAATATCAGGCGCCGACTGCGTTCTGGAGTCGGGGGCTGATGTCGTTAGTGTTGCCGAGATGCCTTACGCCAAGACGGGTTCGGGAACGATCAAGATGGTGATCGCCGTCGCTGCGGATTCATCCGTCAAGGAGCCGGAGGATATCGCCTCGGGTAGCCGCGTCACTACGGAGTTCCCTAATATCACCAAGGCGTATTTTGAGAAACTAGGCATACCCGTAAAGATCTTTTTCTCATACGGCGCCAGCGAAGCCAAGATACCGGAGCTCATGGATGTCGTGGTCGACCTTACGGAGACAGGCGCCACGCTGGTCAAGAACCAGTTGAAGATCATCGGTACGGTCGGTGAGTATCCGACGAAGTTGATAGCTAATAAAGCAGCGTGGGCTGATCCTTCAAAGAAACAAGCCATCGAGGAGATAAAAACGCTTCTTCTGGGAGTCATACAAGCACGCGGACGCGTTCTGATATCGATGAATGTGGCTAAGACCGATCTGGACGCGGTGATCCAAGCGTTACCGGCGATGAAAAAACCGACGGTTTCATCTTTGACAGACAGCGAGTATGTCGAGGTGACGACCGTCGTCGAGAAGAAAGGCGTCAATGTTTTATTGCCAAAATTAAAAGCTGCCGGCGCCGAGGACATACTGGAGATACCGATCAGTAAAATAGTCAAATAGCTGGTAGCCAGTAGCTAGTAGCGAGTAGCAAAAAATGTTACAAGCCACAAGCTACAAGCCACAAGCTCTTGTGAGGAGGGGGATGCTGTGGGAGTGAACGGGAAGACGGAGAAGGACTTGATGGAAGCGTTTGCGGGCGAATCGCAGGCAAACCGCAAGTACCTCGCTTTCGCTAAGAAAGCTGAAAGCGAAGGACACAGCCAAGCCGCTAAGCTTTTCAGAGCGGCAGCTCATTCGGAGACGATCCACGCCCATAAACATCTTGGTTTCCTGGGGGGGATCAAAGAAACACCCGCCAATATCCAGGCGTCCATAGAGGGTGAGACATACGAGTTCACGGAGATGTATCCCGCGTTCAAAGCGGATGCCCAGCAAGAAGGATTCGATGACGTCGCGGAGTATATAAGTTTTGTTACAAAAGTAGAAAAAGAGCATTCGCAGCTATATCAAAAAGAGCTGGATAATCTTGGTAACAATGCAGATGTCGACTACTATGTCTGCGGATTCTGCGGCCATGTTCATGAAGGCGCGGCTCCCGAAAAGTGTCCGGTCTGCGGCGCGCCGCAAAGCAAGTTCAGCAAGGTCGATTAGTAGTGAGTACAACGTTCTGGTCGCACTGGATCTGGCCTCTAGCCACATCCATCGTCGGTTTCGTTTTCATGGGTCTGCTGATGGCCCAGTATCTAAAAAGGAGAAGGATACACCAGCTCGCATGGGCCATAGGTTTTTTCTTATATGCGGCGTCAGCGTTGATGGAGTTTTACTCTGAATTCACGCAGAACTGGGACCCGACGATGTACAGGTTCTATTATGTGATGGCGGCAATACTCGTCGCGTTTCTGGGCCTAGGTACAATCTACCTGGTCTCCAAGAACAAAATATGGGGCCATGCGTTCTTTGGATACATACTCGTCGTACTGGCGGCGTTCCTGTATTTTGCGCTGACCGCGGCCCTGAAAGATCCGGCTGCGAACCTAGTACCCGGAATAACGGTCGGGGGTCAAGCTATGCCGGGTAGTGTCAGGATATTCTCTTTCTTCTTTACGATACCCGGAACGCTGGCCCTCCTGGGAGGATCGATATATTCGATCATCATATTCTACGGTAAAAAGGAATACGCCTATAGGGTATGGGCTAATGTCCTGATCATTATAGGTACGATGGTCATAGCGGGAGCCGGGAGCATGGCCAGGACCGGGAGAAGTATAGGTTTATATCCCGCCGAGATGATTGGCGCAGCCGTGCTTCTGTGGGGTTTTCTGACTGCCGGCACGTTGCAGAAGGGCGCTAAGGCAAGGGCGGTCGAACTCGCGGAGATGGAACCGCAGGATGTCAAGGAAGACAAGGTAGAGATATTCGACGTAGACGTTCTTTAGCGGTACGCTCATGCTGATAGACGTGCGCGTCATCCCGAACGCCAAGAAGACCGCTATAACCCAGGAAGAAGGCCGACTCAAAGTATATCTGACCGCGAGACCTATCGAAGGAAAAGCCAACAAAGCGTTGCTCGATGCATTATCCGATCATTTTGATGTGCCCAGATCCCGCATTAAAATAATCAGAGGAGACAGGACTCGAGACAAGGTCGTTGAGGTCAGTGAACGGTAAGCTTCTAAAGAAAGTGCCCAACAAGCCGGGCGTTTATTTATTCAAAGATAAAAGCGACCGGGTGATCTACGTAGGCAAGGCCAAAGCTCTAAAGAAACGCATGTCCTCATATTTCCAGAAGACGCATGCCGATAATCAGAAGACCCGGATGCTGGTCGGCCATATCACCTCCTTCGATTTTGTCGTTACGGATAGCGAGTCGGAAGCTCTGATGCTGGAAAACAACCTGATCAAGCGATATAAGCCGCATTACAACATAGATCTTCGAGATGACAAGAGCTATCCGTATCTGGCCATAAGTTACGATGACGAATTTCCCCGTCTCTACATCACGCGGGAACTCCATAGAAAAGGCACTCTGTATTTCGGGCCGTACGCCCAGGTGGCAAACATAAGAAAGACTCTGGATATGCTGCGCGGCGTTTTTCCCATACGCACATACGCGCGAAAACGCCCCTCACGCTCATCGTCCCATCCGTTCCTTGACTACCACATAAAATGGGGATTGACCGGGAAGATCGAAGAACTGGACGTAGATGAGTACAGGAAGGTGATCGACCAGGTCAAAGATTTCCTGGAAGGTAAAGACATGTCGGTCATCAAGCGGATGGAAAAAGAGATGAGGACGGCGGCGAGGAATACGGAATTCGAGCAAGCGGCACGCTTGAGGGACAGGATCGATGCCGCCAGATATCTTCAGGAACAGCAAAAGGTGGTCAGCGAGAAACGCATAGACAGGGATATAGTCGGACTGGTCGAGAAAGAGGGGACTGTTTATATAAGGATTCTGTTCGTCCGGTCAGGCAAGCTGATCGGCTCGCGAGGGTTCGTCCTTGAAAGAGACCAGGTGGATGACGATGTTCTGGCCTCGTTCCTGGAGGGTTTCTACGCTGAAGCGAGCCAGGTGCCGAAAGAAATCTTGCTGCCGAGAGCGCCTCTAAGGGTGGATGTGCTGGAACAATGGCTGAGTGAGAAAAGGGGCACCAGGGTGGATGTCTCAGTTCCTCAAAGGGGAGAGAAGAAAGACCTGGTCAAGATGGCTGTGACCAATGCCGGATATGCTTACGAGGTATATCGGATACATAATATCGGCGGTACTTTTGACCCGGCTACGGTTCTCGCCGGATTGCAGGAACATCTCGAGTTGCCTGTTCTACCATACCGTATTGAATGTTTCGACATATCGACTCTTCAGGGTACGGAGACCGTCGCTTCAATGGTCGTTTTTGAGAACAGCAGGTCGAAACGTTCGGATTACAGGAAGTTCAGGATCAAGCGCGTCAGCGGACAGGACGACTTCGGCTCGATGGTGGAGGTCCTGAAAAGAAGACTGTCGCATCTGGCTTCCCCGATACCTGACGCCCGGTTTGCGTCCAAGCCCGATCTCCTGGTCGTAGACGGTGGCAAGCCGCAACTTACAGCCGCTTTAAAGGCGATGGACGACCTCGATATAGAGGATGTCCCGGTCATAGCGCTCGCTAAAAGGGAAGAAGAGATATACGTTCCGGGAAAAGTGGAGCCACTGGCTCTTTCCAAACGCGATCCCGCGCTGAACCTTATCCGCCAACTACGCGACGAGGCGCACCGGTTCGCTGTAGGTTATCACCGCGAACGCAGAGGTAAAAGGATGGTCTCTTCCGTTTTCGATAAGATCCCGGGTGTCGGACCGAAACGCAAGAAGGCGCTTATCAAACACTTCGGCACCCCCGACATTGTCTACAAAAGCACAGTTGATGAAATCGCAGAAGCCCCCGGCATCTCAAACGAACTCGCGAACACGATCTACGAACACCTCCATAAGTGACGACTTTCAATAGTATTGTGCAAACCGGGCACTGTATGTTTATGTAGCCGCCGACCTTCAGGTCGGCTAACCCCGTCGTGTCGTTGCGAGGGAGCGAAGCGACCGAAGCAATCTGCGCAAAAGTGAGTGGCTGGTAAAGGTTGAAGTAAATCTTCTCGCTAAAGATATCCGCTCGAAGAATTCTTCAACCTCCTCAACCACAGAATGTATAAAGGTAAACGCTGTCATCCTTGAGGAGGTCGCCGAAGGCGACCGACGAAGGAACCAAGCAATATGCAAACGTGCAGGTAAACGACATCATTGTGAGGTTAAAGCAAGAAGAAAATCTCGGAGTTTTGCAGGACTCATCTGTTTGGGGTCAGCCGACCTGAAGGTCGGCTGCTACAAGATATTCAGCTCTTCAGCGCTATTTCGAGCGGCGGTCACGAGAGGCGCGGCCTCCGCCGTATGAGCCGAGGTCCAGGAAGAGGCCGAGGCCGAGCAAGGCCCAGTCGAATCCTTGGATACCTCCCGGCGAGACCAGGACGTACATAAGTGTCAGCCAGGGAAGGAAGATGACTCCCAGGATCGGCACGATGATGCTGTCGAATGCCGTACTGATCATAAACGGCCTGAAGAGCCATAGCAGGACTACAGCTATCCTCGGCGCGCCGGCAAGTATGAGAACGACCAAACAGCAACCCATGAGATATCCTTTCTAGTAACGCACATGATTAGCGACCAATAGCGTTCTTGCTAACACTCTACCGTCCATTTATGATGTAAACAAGATGATTGAGACAAAAAGATCAGCGACTACAGAGTTCCAAGACCGCGTCTACCAGGTCGTTTCAACGATCTCGTGCGGGGAAGTCAGGTCGTATAAGTGGGTCGCCGAGAAGATCGGGCATCCTAAGGCGGCGCGGGCTGTCGGTCAGGTGTTGAACAGGAATCCGGACCCGTTTGTAGTCCCGTGCCATCGCGTGGTCATGAGCGATGGAAGGTCTGGCGGGTATAGATTCGGAACACGATTAAAAGAACAGCTGCTCAAAGCAGAGAAGGAGTGCCGTAAAGTATGCCCGTAAAAAAACAGGACAAGACGGAAGTCGTCATCATAACAGGTGTATCCGGTGCCGGAAAAACGCAGGCCATCCGAAGTTTCGAGGACATGGGTTATTTCTGTATCGACAATCTCCCGCCGACCTTGATCCCGAAAGTGGCGGAGCTGGTATTCTTACCAGGAAGTCGTGTCAAAAGGATAGCGCTGGTGATCGACGTCCGCGGCGGCGAGCTGTTCGATGCGGTCTGGGATACTCTCAGGGAGCTAAAGGCCAAACAGATCGACTACAAGATATTGTTTCTCGACGCTTCCGACGAGACTGTCATAAAGCGGTTCAAGGAAACGCGCAGGCGGCATCCGCTGACTGAAGACGGCGATATAATGCTCGGCATAAAGCGCGAGCGCGAATTACTGACGTCTCTTAGGGAATCGGCCGACCTTATCATAGATACGACTGACACGCCGGCATATATGCTCAAAGACAAGATACGCACGGAGTTCATGGTCGAAAACCCGAGGACCGCAATGAATGTCAGCGTCGTCTCTTTCGGATACAAATACGGGTTGCCGATGGACGCCGACCTGGTCGTAGACGTCAGGTTCCTGCCGAATCCTCACTATATCGAGAAGTTGAAGAACCTGACAGGCGAGGACAAGAAAGTCCGTCAATTCGTTCTCGATCGCCCGGTGACCAAGGATTTCTTGAAGAGATTGGAGACTTTCTTAAAGTTCCTTATGCCGCATTATGTCAAAGAGGGCAAGACACACATAACGATCGCTCTAGGCTGCACAGGCGGCAACCACAGATCCGTCGTGCTGGCGAATGAGATAAAGAACTTCCTGAAAGAAACCGGTTATAACGTTGTCTTACGACACAGGGATATCGGGCGCGAATTGGCCAGTGAGGAGCAGGACTGATGGCCGGCAAGGCCGCTTTCAGGCGGATCGTCGCTATTGGCGGAGGTACAGGCCTACCCGTCTTGCTGACCAGCCTCAAAGATTGGACCGAAGACCTCACGGCTGTCGTCACGATGGCTGACGACGGTGGCAGTTCAGGAAGGTTGAGGCGCGAACTCCATGTCTTACCGCCGGGGGATATAAGAAACTGCCTGGTGGCCCTGGCTGATGAGGACAATGAGCTGGCAGCTCTCTTTCAGTACCGTTTTTCAAACGGCACAGGCCTGGCCAGGCATAATCTGGGAAATCTGATCATCACCGCTCTCGCGGAGAGTGGCAAGGGATTGACCGGCGCTATCGATATTGTCTCCAGGATCCTCGAGGTAAAGGGCAAAGTGCTCCCTTCCACTCTGGACGACATAACGTTATGCGCGACGACGAAAGCGCATTCGCACATCAGAGGACAGGCGATCATAGCGCGTTCAGGCCCTCTGGACAGTGTATTCATAGATCCGGGGGATGCCGAGGCATATGAGCCGGCCGTCGAAGCGATCGAAGAAGCGGATGCGATCATCCTGGGCCCCGGCAGCTTGTTCACCAGTATAATCCCGGTCCTCCTGGTAAAGGGTATATATGAGGCCATAAGAAGGTCAGGGGCCGTAAAGGTATATGTCTGTAATACGGTCAACCAAAGAAACGAGACTCGAGGTTTTACCACTGCCGATTATCTTGAAGCTCTGGAGAAACACGCCGGCGGAGATTTCGTAGAGGTCATGGTGGTGAACGATCAAGAAACAAGTAAGGATAGGTTGCGGCGGAATGAAAAGGATCAGGAGTTCGTCGAGGAAGATCCGTCAAGGACCGTCCATGCGGATGTGATAAAGGCCGATCTGATGGATCCTGACAATTCTCTAAGGCATCATCCACAAAGGTTGAAGCAAGTCCTCTACGACATCCTGAGCCGGACCGGGGCTTATGGATAAGACATACCGCAATATCCTTATGATCTTTATACTATTTGCCGCATCGATCCTTCTTGCAGCTCTTTTGTGGTTCGGGTGGCTGGGTCCGCGCATTGAGAAAGCCAGGAGCGAATCGGAGGCTGCGATCAAGGATGCCGGAAAAGCATCGCGGTCGACTGAAAACACGATCACTGAAAGCAAGCACATGGTTATCATATGGGAGACGTTGCGTCTCGATGCGAATACCGAGATGGAGAGGGTAAGGCAAGATGCGGACGCGCATAGAGCCTACAATGTGAACGACAGGCGTGATCCGGAGGCTCAATCGATAGCCGCAGATATCGACAAGATCGTCGTGACTTCCAAGAGGAACGAATCGGCTCTTAGAGCTGCGTTAAAGATACTGGAAAACGGGAACGACAGGAAACGCGTCGAGCGAGACTTAAAAAGGATAATCCGGCTAAGGAACGGAATGGAAGAACTTAAAAGCGACATAGATGTCTTCGGTTTCAATGCCCTCTCGCTGGCTGCGGTAGGCCGGCTTAAGACAGCCTTTAAGAACACGAACGATCTTATTCTGGCTGCCAGGTTCGAAGAAGCTTCTCAGTCGATGCAGACGGTAACGTTGTATGAAAACGAGGTCGCTTTGTGGCACGACTACGGTAATCAGGAGATCACGAATATCGGTAAATACGGAAAAGATTCGGAAACGATCCTCAAATTCATGTCCCAATCCAGGACTATATCATCGATGTTCGGTGAGGTCACAAACGCGGGGATTCAAGGAGACCAGTCTGCGATAGAAACGGGAAAAATCAAGCTCGACCGAGACCTTAAAGACCTCGACCGGATAGTAAAAGACTACGGTTTCGACGGGACGTTTAAGACATGGTTTGTAAAGAACGCTCATAGGTACATCGACGGTCTTTAGTGTTCCTTGCTTTCCTTCTCACTCTGGCGTTCTTTGACGATCTTCTCGGTCACCTGCGGCGGGACCTGTTCATAACTAAAGAACTCCATCCTGTACGATCCCTGACCGTGGGTTATGCTTCTAAGCTCGGAAGCGTATCTGCCAATTTCTGACAAGGGTACATGTGCCTTGACGAGCTGGCTGTTCCCTTCGGAGTCCATCCCCAGGATCCGCCCGCGCTTGCTGTTCAAGTCCCCGATCACGTCACCCATGTATGCCTCGGGCACCTGGATCTCGACGTTCATGACGGGTTCAAGGATGATCGGTTGGGCGTCACCGGCTACTTTCTTGAAGGCCATGGAAGCGGCTATCTTGAAAGCCATATCGGATGAATCGACAGGGTGGAACGAACCGTCATAGACGGTGACTTTGACATCGATTAACGGGAATCCGGCCACTACACCGTCGACCAGCGCCTCTTTAACGCCTTTCTCGACGGCCGGGACATAGTTTCTGGGAATGGACCCGCCGAAGATCTTGTTCTCGAACTCAAAGCCGTCACCGCGCTTCAAAGGCGCGATCTCCAACCAGACGTCACCATACTGGCCGCGTCCGCCCGTCTGCTTCTTATATTTGCCTTGCCCTTTGGCGCCCCCGAGGATCGTCTCCCTATATGGCACTTTAGGGACGTCGAGAACGGTTTCGACACCGAACTTCCTTTTCAAGCGATCGGCTACTATCTCCAACTGCAGGTCGCCGAGGCCTGAGATGACCGTCTGCCGCATCTCGGCGTCCCGCTTGACGCCGAACGTCGGATCCTCCTCGGCCAGTTTGTTTAACGAAGTGCCCATCTTTTCATCGTCGCCCCGTGTTTTGGGCTCGATCGCCAGTGAATAGACCGGCGCGGGGAACTCGATCGGCGGCAGGATGATCGGCTTCGATTCGTCGCATAAAGTGTCTCCGGTGAAGGTGCCCTCCAGTTTTGGAGCGGCTGCTATATCACCGGCGACGATCTCCTTTACATCCTCCTGGGATTTGCCCTTTATAGACAGGATGTGCCCGACGCGTTCTTTTTTAGCTTTTGTGGCGTTATATGTGGTGGCATCCGCCTTCATGACTCCGGAAAAGACCCTGATGAAGTCTAGTTTACCGACATACGGGTCGCTGATCGTCTTGAAGACGAGAGCGCACATCGGCTCTGTAGCTGAATGCTTGCGCGTTGTCTCCTCTTTGGTCTTGGGATCTGTGCCTTTCGTATCCGGCATGTCGGCGGGCGATGGCAGATCCTTCGCGATCGTGTTAAGGATCGGGAGGGTGCCTATCTCGTGCGCTCCGGACGAACAAAGGATCGGGATCAGGTGCCCTTGAGCTATGCTTAGCGCCATCGTCCTTTGCAGATCTTCATCTTTGACGTCTCCTTCTTCCAGGAATTTCTCAAGAACGGTGTCGTCTATCTCGACGATCAGCTCGATCAGCTTCTCCCGGTATTTGTCGGCTTGCGACCTCATGTCCTCAGGTATGTCTTCTATTTTGGCTTGATTTCCCTTGCCGATATACGCTTTCATCGTGATAAGATCGATAACACCTTTGAAGTCGTGTTCCTTTCCGATCGGGAGCATCATCGGTGTCGCCGTCGGAAAGACTTTGTTCTTTATACTCTCAACCGCCTGATCGAAGTCTGCGTTCTCTCTATCCAGGCCGTTCACAATGCAGATCTTAGGCAGACCAAGATCGTTCACGACCTTCGCCAGCTTCTCCGTCTGAACCTCGGAGCCGCGTACACCGTCGATCACAAAAAGTACATTATCCGATGCATGTACCGCTCCGATGGCTTCTCCGATAAAGTCGGCATAACCGGGGGTATCGAGCAGGTTTATCTTGCATCCCTCCCATTCACATGGGGCGAGTGCCGTTGAGAGAGAAATCTTCCGTCTGACTTCTTCCGGTTCAAAATCAGTTATGGTCGTGCCGTTTTCTATCGCACCCAGCCGTGTTGTTGCCTTGGCCGCAAAAAGAAGCGCCTCGACAAGCGAGGTCTTCCCACAACTTCCGTGTCCTACTACGGCCACGTTTCGTATCTTCTCAGGGGGGTATTGCTTCATGGATCCTCCTTAACGCATAAAAATGGCGAAAAAACAACTTAATTATAAAGGTAAGTTTCCTGAAAATCCAACGTCACGTTCATATGTTCTTAACAGAGGGAGACGATGATAAGAATAGATAAGAAAAGCAAGAAGCAAGAAGCAAGAAGCAAGAAGCAAGAAGCAAGAAGCAAGAAGCAAGAAGAGACAGACTACTAAGGAAGGAGGGGAGATTTGAGATGGCGGAGACAAAACAGGCAGCGGCAGTAAAGACCACAGATCCTGCGATAAAGGTATTGATCGGGCTTGCGGCGGCGATATTCACGCTTCTGATCTTAGCGGTTACATTCACCGGCGGATATTTTGCCGGTTCAAGGACCGGAAAACTGGCGAAAGGCGCGGCTAACGGGGCTTTAGGGCGAAGACAAGGCATGATGGGACAGCGATCCGATCAACAAGGTCGCCAGCAGCAGAAGAACAAGCTGGACAAGCTTGGCGGCGGATTCGCGCGCGGTCAAGTGACTGATGTAGCGGACGGATCTTTGACGGTAAAAAGAGCCGGAGACGACAAATCAATCAAGGTCGTCATCAGCAGCGATACGAAGATAGTCAGGCAGGGCCAGGCTGCTTCCCTCGCGGACATAAAACAAGGAGACACCGTAATGGCGGCAGGTAAGCTGACCGGAGATACGTTGCAGGCAAAGATCGTCAGGATAGGTGCGGGCGCAGGACCGATGATGGGTCCGGGTCAAGGGTTGTAAGCTCCTTTAAAAGGCAAGCTGAACGCCTATAAGAAGCCGTTTAATCGGCACGACATGAGTGATATAATAATATCGCTCATGTTGCTTTTTACCGTCTATAATGGTCAAGGGGAAGGGGAGTCTATATGAAGATCGCAGTGGTGTCGCCTGTTTGGGTAAGAGTCCCGCCTGAACAATACGGCGGGATCGAGCTTGTTGTCCACCTCTTAGTCGAAGATATGGTCAGAAGGGGAGTAGATGTCACGCTGTTTGCCAGCGGGGATTCGATAACGGAAGCGCCTCTTCGATCGCTGTATCCAAAAGCCACGGGTTTTTCAAAGATCGATACAAGCCTATATGTCGCCAACACAGCCTGGGCTTACACGCAGGCGGAAGAATTCGATATCATACACAACAACACGGGCGCTTCCGGAATAAGCATGGCGCCGCTGATCAAAACGCCGGTCGTAACGACCCTGCACAACAACTACTTTATAAAAGAGAACAAACCTTTCTTTGACTTCAATAAAGACAAGGGTTTCTATACGCCTATAAGCAACGCCCAAAAAAGAGAGATACCGGGTCTTAACTTCACCAGGACCGTATATAACGCGATCGAGCCGAAAGAGTATCCGTTCAAAAAGGAAAAAGGCGATTTTCTACTAAGCCTAGGCAATCTATGGGCAGTAAAAGGCCATGATATTGCTATCGAAGTCGCGAAAAGGTTGGGCATGCCGTTGCATATAGCGGGCAAGCTCGATCCGGCCGGAGCGGACTTCTTCGCGCAAAAGGTGAAACCGAAGATAGATGATAAGACAGTCATATTCGAAGGTCAGGTAAGCCAGGAACGCAAGCTGGAACTGTTCTCGAACGCCAAGGCGATGCTTTTCCCGATACGATGGGAAGAGCCGTTCGGCCTGGTCATGGTCGAAGCGATGGCATGCGGTACCCCTGTTATCGCCTTCGGACGTGGTTCCGTCCCAGAAGTGATAAAAGACGGCGAGACCGGGTTCATAGTCGATACGATGGAAGAGATGATAGAGGCCGTCGGCAAGCTCGACCAGATAGACCCGGAGCGATGCCGCGAACATGTCGAGCAGAACTTCAGTCCGAAACAGATGGCTGACGGATATCTGGAAGTCTTCGAAGAAGTCCTGGAGAAAGCATCTATTGGCAGGTAAACATCGTAAAAACTCAGATAACTCTCAAGAGCGGATAGAGTTCCCGGATATGTCCAAGGACGCATTTGAAGGGGCCTTGCCGGATCCTCCTGCGATCAAGCAAGAGAGCCCGAAAATAAAGAAAAACAAAAGAAAGCGCAGATGGATACCTTATTCGATCGTTGGATTGCTGCTGGTCGCAGGGTTGGCCGGCTTCTTGGCATATTGGTATCTCAATCCGGACGCCGTCCTTAAGAAAGTATCTCTTCTATCCGGCGGGATCGTGAAGGCGCCGCCTAAGATGACATTTTGCCCGCTGGACGGACGGATAGTCAAAGACCCGGCTGCTATAAAAAGAAGGCCGCTGCTGGTGAAGGTAGAGAACCTGTCCGATGCGCGACCTCAATCAGGCCTTGACCGCGCCGATATAGTCTACGAGTCGATGGCGGAAGGTGGGATCACGAGGTTCGCCGCCTTTTTTCTGTGTCAGGACGCGGACCAGATAGGGCCTGTGCGTAGCGCCAGGTTGCAGGATATAGATTTCATTTCAGAATACGATGCTTTATTCGCGCATGTCGGAACATCGGATGCTTATGCGAATGAAGCGTCGTCGTCCATAGCGGATCTCGACCAGTTCTTCCATGAAGACGCCTATGAAAGAGTCGATTGGCGCGACATGCCTCATAACGTATATACAAGCACAAAAAAACTAAGAGATCTGGCGGTCACGCTTGGGTATGAGAAAGAAGTAGTGTTGACCTCACTCAAATTCGGGACGGTCAAAAAGCAACAGGCGGCGAATGCTATTGATATTCCATATCTGGCTGACTGCGCCGTTCACTATAATTTTGACGCTAAGAGCGGAACTTATTTGAGATCGGTCGCGGGACAACCGCATACGGATAAGGTGACCGGCAAACAGCTGTCTCCTGTAAGCGTGATCGTCCAGTATGTGGATTATACGAGCTCATCTTCCGGTGAGGATTACGGCATGGGCGATACCCAGACGATGGGCTTGATCGGCAGCGGCCGGGCATTAATATTCACCGGCGGCGGAGTGATCGAAGGCACATGGAGCCGTTCGGGCCAGACGGACCGGACCGTCTATACCGACGCTAAAGGTGAACCGGTACGATTGAACCGCGGCCAGATATGGATCGAGTTCGTGCCATCTAGCTGGGATATCACTTATTCCTGAGGGCTGAAGCGGCACCCCGTTGTGATATACTTATTACTACAGGTTGGCCAATAAGAATGCGTTTTGGAGGTCGTTTTTATGGTTGAAGAAAGTACGGTTCGGGTAAAACGAGGCCTGGCGGAGATGCTAAAAGGCGGAGTGATCATGGATGTCACGACGTCCGAGCAGGCAAAGATCGCCGAGGATGCCGGCGCAGTCGCCGTCATGGCGCTGGAACGTGTACCGGCGGATATTAGAGCAGCCGGCGGCGTAGCCAGAATGGCGGATCCTGTAGTCATACAGGCGATCATGGATACAGTGACCATTCCGGTCATGGCGAAGGCCCGCATCGGCCATTTTGCTGAAGCTCAAGCGCTCGAAGCGATGGGTGTGGATTATGTCGACGAAAGCGAGGTCCTTACCCCGGCGGACGAGGAGAACCATATAAACAAATGGGATTTCAAGGTGCCGTTCGTCTGTGGCGCCAGGAATCTTGGAGAGGCATTAAGGCGGCTCGGGGAAGGCGCGGCCATGATCCGCACAAAAGGCGAGGCAGGCACCGGAAACGTCGTCGAAGCCGTCAGACACGCACGGACTATAAACCGTGAGATCAAATGGGTATCGACGCTGAACGACGATGAGTTGATGGCAGCCGCTAAAGAACTGCGCGCCCCGTATGAACTTGTAGCGGAGGTCAAGAAGATAGGCGCGTTACCGGTGGTCAACTTTGCTGCCGGCGGTATCGCCACCCCCGCGGACGCTGCCCTTATGATGTTTCTCGGAGTCGACGGCGTATTTGTCGGTTCGGGGATATTCAAGTCTGACGACCCACCGGCGAGAGCCAAGGCGATCGTCGAGGCGACGACGCATTATACAGATCCGAAGTTGGTCGCGGAGGTATCCAAAGGCATCGGAACGGCTATGAAGGGCCTCGAGATCTCCGAGATACCCGAGGAAAATCTTCTCCAGACCAGAGGATGGTAGTGAAAACCAGGCCATCGAAGGAACTCACCATAGGCGTACTGGCGCTTCAAGGCGCGGTACGCGAACATATCAGGATGCTCGAGCGCTGTGGAGTAAAAGCGCGCGAGATCAAGGTGGTGTCGCAACTCGAAGGCATAGATGGCCTGATCATCCCGGGTGGAGAGAGCACGACGATCGGTAAACTGATCGTCAAATACGGGTTTGTAGAGCCGATCAAACGGCTCGCGGAATCAGGGATACCGATCTACGGCACATGCGCGGGGTTGATCCTTATAGGTGAAAGCGTGACCCGCGGCGAGCAGCCCCTATTGAATCTTATGGATATCACGGTTGAAAGGAATGCGTTCGGCAGGCAGACAGAGAGTTTTGAGACTGACTTGAAGATCGGCACGCTTGGCGGCGGACCGTTCAAGGGCGTGTTCATCAGGGCGCCTTTGATTGAAAAAACCGGGCAGGAGGTCGACGTAATGGCCGACGTCTCCGGAAAGCCCGTTATGGCCAGGCAGCGCAATCTGCTGGTCACCGCGTTTCATCCGGAACTCACGGACGATACCAGGATCCACGATTATTTCATCGGAATGGTCAAGGAGGCATAACGTATGTCGGGTCATTCCAAATGGGCGTCGATCAAACATAAGAAAGGCGCCGCCGATGCCAAGAGGGGCAAGCTCTTTAGCCGTCTCATCAGGGTGATAACAGTAGCCGCCCGTGAGGGAGGCGGAGATCCTAAGAACAACGCCGCTCTCGCGCAAGCCATTGATAAAGCAAAAGAGAACAATATGCCGGCGGATAATATCGATAGGGCGATCAAGCGTGGCACGGGTGAGATCAAGGGCGCGGAATACGAACAGATAACTTATGAAGCATACGCGCCGAACGGCGTGGCAGTGATGATAGAGGTCATGACGGACAACAGGAACAGAGCGGCTTCCGACGTCAGAAGCATTCTGACGAAGCACGGCGGTAACATGGGAGCCCAGGGATCAGTCAACTGGATGTTCTCCCGTAAAGGTGTCATCCTCGTCGGGAAATCAGCCGGATTATCTGAAGACGAAATGATCGACCTGGCAATAGAAGGTGGAGCCGATGACGTGAATGTCGGGGACGACCATTTCGAGATCGTCGTCGATCCGGCGGCTCTTGATAACGTCAAGAAATACCTGACCGACAAAGGGGTCGCTATCGAATCCAGTGAGATCACTATGTTTCCACAGACGACCGTGAAACTTGATAAAGACGCGGCGAAGAAGATACTGAGACTCATGGATGCCCTGCAGGACGCCGAGGACGTCCAGGAGGTATTCGCCAATTTTGATATACCGGATCAGATACTCGAGGAAATAGCCAAGACAATCTGATGGCACATGTTCTCTTGAAGAAGGATACGACTGCATGATCATACTAGGAATCGACCCCGGCACAGCCCGTTGCGGTTACGGCGTTATCGAAGAAAAAAGCGGAGAAATGGCGTTATTGGACTGCGGATTGATTGAAACGCACCCGGGCCAGACCGACGCTTTCAGGCTGAAGATCGTCTTTGATGGGATAGTCGGACTCATCGAACGCCATTCGCCCGATGTCATATCCGTCGAGCAGCTTTTCTACGGAGCCAATTCTCAGACGGCGATGAAGGTGGGGCAGGCTCGAGGAGTGATCCTCCTGGCGGCCGCTTCATCCGGGGTGGAGACTGCCGAATATACACCTCTCCAGGTCAAACAGGCGGTCGTAGGTTACGGGAAAGCCGATAAGTCACAGGTGTTATATATGGTCAAAACGATCCTCAAGATGAAGGAAGACCCTGCAACAGACGACACATCGGATGCGCTGGCTATCGCGATCTGCCACGCCAACAGCCGGCGGATGCGCGCGTTGACGGAGGTTTGATTCAAAAGTGATCTCTAATATCCGGGGAGTGTTACATAAGAAAGGAACGGACAGGGTCGTAGTCGATGTCCAGGGCGTAGGATACGAACTCTATGTGCCGGCGATCTCTCTGGAAAGACTACCGGACACCGGATCCGAAGTCTCTCTCCATACGTATCTTTACGTGCGCGAAGACACGATGCAGCTATTCGGGTTCTTGAACGAGGATGAAAAAGGTCTCTTTGAGACGTTGATCGGTATATCCGGCATCGGTCCAAGAATCGCGGTGTCGATCATGTCGGTATTTCCCGTGGATTCTTTTAGGAAGGCCGTAGCCTCAACGGATGTCGATGCGATCACCAGGATCCCGGGGATCGGCCAGAAAGGTGCCAAGCGGATCATCCTTGAACTGCAAGAAAAACTGGTAACGACTGAAGAGGCCGGTGTTGCGCAAGACCTGCCTAGCGAACAGGCGCAGATCCTTAAAGAAGCGAAACAAGCCCTTGTCGGACTGGGTTATACGATGGCCGAAGCAACTCGAGCAATAGAAGATTATCCCTTAGACGGAGATGCTGCGTCGCAGGTCGAAGACATCATAAAGTATGGATTGAAGAATCTTGCGCAGGTGTAGAAGAAGCAAGAAGCGAGAAGTAAGAGGCAAGAAGTGAGAAATGAAAAGAACGCGGAGGGGAAAGAGGAAGTGTTGGAAGAAGAGGAACGCATAGTATCGGGAGAGCTAAGCACTGAAGAGCGTGACTTAGACAATACGCTTAGACCGCGGCGGATAGATGAGTTTGTCGGTCAGATAAAGGTCAAGGAGCATCTGGATGTCCTAATATCGGCCGCCAGGAACCGGGGTGAAGTGCTCGACCATGTGCTGCTGTGCGGCCCGCCCGGGTTAGGAAAGACGACGCTAGCCGGTATCATAGCTGCTGAACTGGGTGTCAGCCTTAAAGGCACTTCGGGTCCGGCTATGGAACGCGCCGGCGATGTGGCGGCGATCCTGAGCAACCTTCAGGCCGGCGAGATCCTTTTTATAGATGAAATACACCGTTTGAACAGGCAGATAGAAGAGGTGTTGTATCCGGCGATGGAGGATTTCAAGATCGATATAGTCGTCGGACAAGGTCCGGCGGCGCGGTCGATCAGGTTGGATGTGCCGCGGTTTACACTTGTAGGCGCGACTACCAGAACGGGATTGATCACCTCACCATTGCGGGACAGGTTCGGCATGACGGCGCGCCTCGACTATTATAACGAACAGGAGCTGGAGGCCATCATCACGCGGTCCGCCTCGATCCTCGACGTTGGGATCCACAAAGAAGGTGCGGCGGAGATAGCGCGCAGGTCGAGAGGTACACCAAGGATAGCCAACCGGCTACTTAAGAGAGTGCGGGACTATGCCGACGTCAAAGGAGACGGCACGGTCAGCGGCGCGACGGCTGCAAAAGCGCTGTCT
This sequence comes from Actinomycetota bacterium, assembly GCA_020052375.1. Taxonomy (GTDB): domain Bacteria; phylum Actinomycetota; class JAHEXW01; order JAHEXW01; family JAGVPG01; genus JAGVPG01. Next base: position 21,325 of record JAGVPG010000032.1, read on the forward strand.
TTCTTTGAAGTGGACGACAAGGGTCTCGACAAGCTGGATCAGAGGATCCTGCTTGTGTTGATCGATAAGTTCAAAGGGTCTCCGATAGGCCTTAATACGCTGGCCGACGCGGTCGGAGAAGAACCGCAGACGATCGAGGAAGTCTATGAACCATATCTTCTGCAGCTCGGTTTCCTGAAAAGGACACCGCGCGGTAGAGTGGCAACGGAACGCGCATACGAACATCTAGGAAAAGAAATGACAGACGAAGCGAGGTTGTTTTAATGGAACCACAACTGGCATTCTGCACACATCTGACACGGTCATATGAAACGGCGGTAAAGCTAGCGGCAAAAAACGGCATGACCGCGGTCGAACATTCTTTTACGCTAAAAACGATGCCGTTTCTGAAAGAGGAGACACAGAGGATCAAGGAGCTACTCGGACAGCAAAGCGAGATCAGATACCATGCCGTGTTCAACCAGGACGACATCGGCGCCGCCGATATCAAGAGATCGCGCGCGAGTCTGATGCGTTTCATGGAGGCCGTAAGACTGGTCGGCGAAGCTGGGGGCTGGTTTCTGACGATACATGTAGATCTAAAGAGCGAAGGAGATCCTGACTGGATATATGATAACGCTAGTTCAAACCTAAAAGAACTGGTCGAGTTCGGGAATGAAAACGGGGTCCTCATCTGTGTTGAGAACCTCAGGTCCGGTCTGACCAGCAAGCCCGATCAGCTTAAGAAGTTGATAGAGTATGCGGAAGCCGGCGTTACTCTCGACCTGGGACACGCGGCGGGACCGCGCGGCATAGAAAAGAACCCGGAAGACGTTCTGGATTTTCAAATGGAGTTGGCTTCGTTCATAGTCAACGCGCATATCTACGGGACAGAAGATAAGAACGGCCATGAACCACCGAAAAAATTAGAAGCGCTCGAACCCGTTCTAAACGGTCTTATGATGACCGATTGCGACTGGTGGACGATCGAACTGGGACATCCGGACGATCTAGACCGGATCCATCGATATATAAGGGATTACTTCGACCGGCTTAAGGTAATCGAAAACCGATGACAGCGATCGTCGAGATAGCAGGCCGGGACAGCTTCGCCGCCGCGATAAAATTCTCAAGAGAGAATGCTGTGGACACCATCTATCCGACATTCGCCCATACCGGTACCGAGTTCGGCGATATGGAAGATGTGAGACGTAATGTCGAACTGCTTCGCCGGCAGTTAAATAAGGAATCCGGCACCGGAGTCGACGATCTCAAGGAGCTTGCGGACTACAGACTTTGGCGCGCTTTGAACGGCCGCTTTATCTCCATCTTGATCCAAAAATACGGATTTTATACTCCCTGTATTGGATGCCATCTGTATGTACATCTGGTCAGGCTGCCCTTAACACAAAAGCTTGGTGTAAATACACTTATCGCGGGTGAACGAGAGTATCACGAAGCGGGCCAGAAACTGAACCAGACGAAATGCGCGATCGATGCCTATAAAAAAGTGCTCGAGTCTGTCGGCGTCGATATAGTATTTCCGGTCAGGCATCTTAAGGATTCTTCAGAACTGATGGAATACGCTGATTGGCTGTGGGAGGAGGGGGGCAACCAACCGCAGTGCGTACTTAGCGGTAATTACCGGGGCGCCGCGGGTATAGACTCCGGAATCGATCCGGAAAAACAGGAGAGGTTCGCCGAGGAATTCATTGTAAGCGTAGGAAAAGAGCTGGCGAGTAAGATCGTCAAAGGTGATGACGACTACATCGAGATCGTCGAGACTGCTCTTAAAGGACAACAATGAGATGTCTTCTGGTCATCCTTGACGGGCTCGGCGATCGGCCGGCCGACATCCTGAACGGCACAACACCGCTTCAGGCGGCCTTGACTCCCAACCTGGACGCGCTGGCCGCGTCCGGCATCAACGCTCTTATGTATCCCATATCACCCGGCATCGCTCCATCCAGCGATATCGCGCATTTTACCATCTTCGGTTACAGCAGCGACGAGTATCCCGGACGAGGTTATATCGAGACACTGGGTGAAGGCATCCCGATAGACGACCTGGATGTCGCGTTCAGGACAAGCTTTATAAGTGTAAAAGAAGAAGACGGTTCGTTCATAATCACAGGAAGATCGATGCGCGGCCACGTCGATACCGGGTACGAGCTGGCCAAGTCGATACCGGATGACGTCTTATACGGAATAGAGACGAAGTTTGTTTATACGGGTTTAAGGCAAGGTCTTCTTCTGCTCAAAGGAGACGTTTCCGCGGATGTCACGGATGCCGATCCCCTAGAGGTGGGGCTGCCGATAGCGGAGGTTCAGCCGACTGCCGATGCATCCGACAGGGAAAAAGCGGCCAACACGGCTCGCGTTGTCAATGAGTTCATGCTGCGGACATACGAACGGATCAAGGACGAAGACATGAACTTCCTGGTGACCAAGTGGGCAGGGCAAAAAAAGGATATCGATCCCTTCTATGAGAAGACGTCTTTACATGGCGCCATAGTCGCGGAGGGGCCTTTATACAAAGGCCTGGCGACTTACACCGGTATGGACTTCGTAGAGGTCAAGGATGAGGATAAACCGTGGTCGGATCTGGCGCGCAGGCTCGATACGGCACTGGACTTACTGGCAGAGAGCCGGGACTTTGTCCACGTGCATACTAAAGTACCCGATCATGCCGGCCACCGAAAAGATCCTTTGTTGAAGAAGTCCCAGATAGAAGAGCTGGATAAGGCATTTGCCCGGCTTATACGTCCGGTCAAGGATGACAAGGACCTTCTCGTTGTAGTCACAGCCGATCACGCGACTACCAGCCAGGGCGACCTGATCCACTCCGGGGAACCGGTGCCCATGGTCATGACCGGCCCGACGACCGGGAAGGATACGGTTGACAAGTTCGACGAGTTTTCGGCCCGTCTAGGTTCCCTCGGTTGTGTATACGGCCGGGACGTCATGCCGCTGATCTTAAACTACACCGACCGCATAAGATATCTCGGTTCACGCGTCTTTCCGGGTAACATCACCGCCCGTCCCACTTTGGATAGGATAAAGGCACTTAGATCGAAACGTGATTGAAGAATCTTTACTCTCTTTACATCCAGGACTAGAATAGTTTCAAACACTGTCGTTAGCAGTGAAGGGGGACGTATCATGGCGGAAGAAGAAGTAGGTATCGTCGAATCGTTCTTTGCCCAACCTGTAGTAGCGGCCATCAAGGTGACCGGGAATCTGAACGTCGGAGACACCATCCACATCAAAGGCCACACGACCGACATAATCCAGACAGTCGAGTCGATGCAGATCGAGCACGATCAGATCAGCACTGCTAAGGCCGGCGACGAGATCGGGATCAAAGTCACTGACCGCGTAAGGCCCCACGACCATGTCTACAGGGTGATCGGGGAATAGATCCGGCCTTAAGAAGATCCTTAAGCTAAGGGGCCATATGAAGATACTGGTACACACCTGCTGCGGGCCGTGCCTCATCTATCCGGCAGCGCGCTTAAAAGAGGGCGGCTTTGAGATAGCAAGCTTTGCCTACAATCCGAACATCCATCCTTACAGTGAATACCTGGAGAGGATGCAGACGCTGGCGCGATTTTGCGCGGCCAATGATATACATCTAACGGAGGGCGACTACGACTTTCACGATTACTTGAAGAGAGTCTCTTTGAGCGATGAAGACCGCTGCGGATTATGCTACGAGATGAGACTGGATAAAGCCGCGAAGACCGCCGTTGAAATGGGATTTTCGAGTTTTACTACGACTTTGCTGGTCAGCCCGCATCAGAAACACGCTCTAATAAAAGAGAAGGGCGAGAAGGCCGGATTGAAACACGGCATCCTGTTCTATTACGATGATTTCCGCCAGGGTTATCAACAGGCAGTAGCTCGTTCCAAGGAGCTTGACATGTACCGCCAGAAATACTGCGGATGTATCTACAGCGAGCACGAAAGATATGGGAGCAAGAAGATCAAAGCTGTATGAAGACCTCGACTTTCGACTACCGGCTTCCTCCGGAACTGATAGCACAAAAACCAGCTTCTCCGCGTGACTCATCAAGACTCCTGGTGGTCGACAAAGCTACTGAAACGACCGAACACCGCCGTTTTTCAGATCTGCTTGAATATCTTAAGGCCGGTGATTGTCTTGTAATGAACGAGACGAGAGTCATACCGGCGAGACTTATAGGGAGGAAAAAACACTCACACGGGCAGGTCGAAGTCTTTCTGTTAAGGCAGGTGGATCACGCGGCATGGGAGGCGCTCGTCAAACCCTCACGGCGCCTGAAAGAAGGAGCCGTCGTGGAGTTCGATGGAAGCGATGTGACGGCAACGATCGGGAAGACGCTGGAAGACGGGAAACGCCTGGTCGGATTCGACTACGAAGGATCTTTTGAGAAAGTGCTTGAAAAGTTGGGCCGGGTACCACTTCCTCCGTATATAAAGCAACCGCTCGATGATCCGGAACGATATCAGACCGTGTACGCAAAAAACAGCGGATCTGTCGCGGCACCGACCGCGGGGCTTCATTTTACCTCAAGGATGCTGGAGAAGTTACGCTTAAAAGGTATTGAATCCGTAAAGGTCACCTTGGATGTGGGCCTTGGGACATTCAGGCCGGTCCAGGCAGAGGATGTGGAAAGCCACAAGATGGAACGCGAGAGGTTTTCCATATCTGAAGAGACCGCGACGGCGGTCAATATGGCAAAGCACGAAGGGCGCCGTGTGATCGCCGTCGGGACGACGTCGGTCAGGGTGCTCGAATCGGCAGTGCGGGACGACGGTCAAGTCGAACCGTGCGATTCGGAGACAGGGCTTTTCATCTACCCCGGTTATAGGTTCAAAGTCGTCGATTGTCTGCTGACTAACTTTCATCTTCCCAGGTCATCACTACTCCTGCTGGTTTGTGCCTTTGCCGGGACCGAGCTTATAATGGATGCATACAAACAGGCGATACAGGAGAGATACAGGTTCTACAGTTTCGGGGACGCGATGTTCATATGGTGACGGCTTATTTTGATATTGAGACCAAATATCTGTTTGACGAGGTCGGCGGGTATGAGAACATGACAAAGCTCGGGCTTTCGGTGGCCTGCCTGATCCTTGATGACTCGGATGACCCCGCATTCTATGAGGAAAAAGACATAGAAGACCTGTTCGACGCGCTGTCGCAAGCCGATCTGATTGTCGGACACAACATCATCGGCTTCGACTACCCGGTCCTGGACGCCTATGCTTCGTTCAACGTTCCCGGGAGATATAAGAAGAAGACCTTCGATACCCTTCATGAACTTTATAAAGTCACAGGCAGGAGGATCGGCCTGCAAGATCTCGGCCATCGCAATCTGGGAAGAGGTAAGACTGGTGAAGCGGTGATGATGCCGCATCTCTGGCGGGACGGCCAGCACGATCTTGTCAAAGAATATTGTGCCAACGATGTCCGGCTGGTAAGGGACATCTTTTTACACGGTAAAAACACGGGGCACATCACATACACGGATAAGCGCAGGGGTGTACTTCTCGGAATACGCGAGGTACCCGTAAAGTGGTAGACCGGCTGGGCAAAATATACGCCAAGTTGCACGATCATTTCGGCCCGCAAGGATGGTGGCCTGCCGACGGCCCTTTCGAGATGGTCATCGGCGCAATCCTGACACAGAACACCACCTGGAAGAATGTCGAGAAGGCGATAGCTTCACTAAAAGCCGAAGGCCTGCTCGACCCCATGGATCTCATCAAGACCGGACCCGACGAGATACAGCGGCTTATCAGGCCCACCGGGTACTTCCGGCAAAAAACAGAGCGGTTGCTCGCCATAAGCTATGCTATCATCGATAAGTGGGACGGTGATCTTGGCAACCTCTTTAAGAAACCGGCGAGCCAGGCGAGACAGGAGTTGTTGAGTTTTAAGGGATTGGGTCCGGAGACCGTCGACTCCATCCTCTTATATGCCGGGAACAAGCCGGTGTTCGTCGTCGACGCGTATTCGAAAAGGATCTGCGAGCGGTTGGGGCTCATAAAGACAAAAGACTACAACGAACTGCAGCGGTTTTTCGAGAGCAACATCCCTGTCGACGTCGAGGTATACAAAGAATTCCACGCGCTCCTGGTAGCGCTCGGCAAGGAGTATTGCAGTTCTAATGAGGCGAATATGAAATGTCATCTATGCCCTTTGGAGGCGGATTGTGAAACTGGTCTACTCGCCCAAGTATGAGGTCGACATCGGTTCCCATGTCTTCCCGACGGATAAATACAGGTTGGTGTACGAGCGCTTGATCGAAGAGGGAGTGTTCGGCAAGGACGATTTTCTACTCCCGGTTCCGGCGGATGATGAGGATGTCCTGCTCGTCCACAACATCACATATGTCGATAAGCTGAAGAAGGGGACGCTGTCGTTACCCGAGATCATGCAGCTCGAGCTCCCGTACTCGCCTGAACTGGTCGAAGTCGCCTGGTTGTGGGTGGGTGGTACTGTCATGGCCGCAAGACGGGCACTGGAAGACGGCATCTGCGTCCATCTCGGCGGAGGGTGGCACCATGCCTTTCCGGATCACGGAGAGGGTTTCTGCGCCCTTAACGACCATGCCATCGCTGTCAGGCGCTTGCTAAAAGATAAGGTGGTAAAGAAAGTTGCGATCGTCGATTGCGATGTCCATCAGGGGAATGGGACGGCGGCGATCTTTGCGGGAGACAGCGATGTCTTTACGTTCTCGATCCACCAGGAAAACAACTACCCGATGATAAAACCGCCGAGCGATATCGATGTCGGGCTGGAAGACGGGGCAACGGATAGTGAATACCTGACAAAAGTCCACGAACACCTGCCGCGGATACTAAAAGATTTTAAACCTGGCCTGGTCGTCTATGTCGCCGGTGCCGACACATACGTTAACGACCAGCTTGGAGGCCTGTCTTTGACGGTAGACGGTCATAAAGAACGTGATAGACTGGTGATCGGCGAGGCGAGGCGCGCTGGCATACCCGTAGTCATCGTACTCGCGGGCGGGTATGCCGTAAGGGTGGAGGATACGGTCACGATACACGCAAACACCGCGAAAATAGCCAAGGAGATGATCTAGATGGAATTACAGGGTCATGAGTTTTACAGGTTTATGGCGCCGAGGTTGACGTTGCTGGTCTCGACGTGCGACAAAGAAGGAAATCCGAACGCGGCGCCATTCAGCTTCGTCATGCCGGTCAGTATAAATCCGCCGCTGGCGGCTATCAGCGCTGCTCATAAGAGGCATACACTGGCCAACATCCGGGAAACAGGCCAGTTCGTTCTGAACCTGCCGATTGAAAGCATCATCGAAAAGCTGCATGTATGTTCGGACCCGTTCGATAAGGGTGTAAATGAGATCAAAGAGGCCGGTTTGACTGAGATGAAGTCGGTAGTAGTCAAGCCGCCCAGAGTCGAAGAATGCGCCGCGTGGTTCGAATGCGAACTTGAATGGGAGAAAGAAGCGGGAGACCATGTCATCGTCATCGGCAAGATAGTAAAAGCCGAGGTCAAAGACGAGTTCATGAAAGATGGTGCCTTCGATCTTGCCGGCGCCAAGCCTCTCCTCCATGTGACGGGGACCAACTTCGCTCTGGCTGAGCGGATCGTGCATGTCCACAGGTAGTTTCAAAGTAGTCAAGGGATCGAAAAAGACAAAAGCCCGGATCGGCGAGTTGAAGACAGCGCACGGGATGATCGAAACCCCCGTATTCATGCCGGTCGGTTCAAAAGCGGCTGTAAAGACGCTGACTCCGCATGAGGTTAAAGAGATCGGTTTCTCCGCCATCCTATCGAACACATACCATCTGTACTTGCGACCGGGTCATGAAGTGATCGAAAAACTCGGCGGTTTGCACAAGTTTATGGGATGGGACGGCATGATCCTGACTGACAGCGGCGGCTATCAGGTATTTTCTTTGAGCAAGATCTTCGACGTCACAGATGACGGCATAGACTTCGCTTCGCATATAGATGGTTCCAGGCATTTTCTTACGCCGGAAGATGTCGTTGACATCCAAGCGGCGCTAGGCAGTGATATCGCTATGGTCCTGGATGAATGCCCTCCATATCCGGCTGAGAAAGAACACATTCGTTTGATGATGAACCGCACCCTGAACTGGGCAAAACGCTCAAAAACCCGGTTTCATGGTTTAAACCATGAAACCGGTGGTGAGATGATTCTATTTGGGATCGTACAGGGGGGAATGCATAAAGACTTGCGGAAGGAAAGCGCGGTCAAGACGGTCGACATAGGTTTTCCCGGCTACGGCATAGGGGGTCTGAGTGTCGGTGAGCCGCGCGAGCTTATGCTGGAGATGCTCGAGGAGACCTTACAGCACATACCGGATGACGCTCCAAGGTATCTGATGGGTGTAGGCGATCCCGAAGGGATCGCCGGGGCGGTCCGGCTAGGCGTCGACATGTTCGATTCGGCGATGCCGACGCGCATCGCGAGAAACGGTACGGTGTTTGTGAAAGGCGGACGGTTGAACATACTGAACTCGGCTTTTACTCTTGACGAACGACCACTTGACGAGGACTGTGATTGTTATACCTGCGCCAACTTCTCACGGGCGTATCTTAGACACATCTATGCGACACGTGAGACACTTGCCCTTCGCCTCCTCACGTGGCATAATTTATACTTTGTGCGTAGTCTGATAGAAAGCGCCAAGAAAGAGATCAGAGAGTCTTAAAAGGAGCAGCAATGGCCAACTTGACCCCGCTTATAATATTTGCAGTAGCGATGGTCGTATTCTATATGTTCCTGCTGTATCCGCAGAAAAGAAAAGCGAAAGAACACCAGCAGCTGATCGAAGGCCTAATTGAAGGCGATATGATCATGACGATCGGCGGGATCATTGGTATGGTAAGGCAGGTAAATGAAGACATCCTTCTTCTCGAGGTAGCTGAAGACGTTGTTGTAACAGTCGCCAGGCAGTCCGTCGCCAGGAAGATCGATTCGCCGAATCTGACGGATCTGTTTGCGGATGGCGCGCTTATAATCGAAAAACCAAGCGACGCGTCGAATCACAAACAAGTTGACGGATAAGGACGACACCACTTGATCGAGAAATTAATTACCAGGAAAGACATAGAAAAGATCCCGGCCGTAAGGACTTATACAAAGCACGCCGACGAATTCATGAAGAAATACGGTTATACGGAACATGGTGAAAGGCACGCATCCCTGGTGGCGAACATCGGCCATAACATCCTCGTCCGTATGGGTTATCCTCAAAGACTGGCGGAGCTTGCCGAGATAGCCGGCTTCCTCCACGATATCGGGAATATGGTCAGCCGGAAAGGGCATGAACAGATCGGCGCTCTGATGGCCCAAGGTATCCTCAAAGACGCAGGAATGTCTCTGGATGAGATAGCCGTGATCATGAACGCGATCGGAAACCATGAGGAAGAATACGGGTGGACGTGCAGTGAAATAGCGGCGGCTCTTTTAATAGCCGATAAGAGCGACGTCCATATGACGCGCGTCCGGAACCCTGACCAGACGACTTTTGACATCCACGACCGCGTCAATTATGCTGCTAAGAGGTCGTTCTTGAGAGTCGATGAGAAAAACAGGAAACTGACTCTAGAGATCGAGATCGACACCTCCAGTAGTCAGGTCATGGAGTATTTTGAGATATTCCTATCCCGGATGGTGATGTGCAGGAGAGCCGCCGAGTACTTGAAGAGTACATTCAGTCTCGAGATCAACGGCGCGAAGATGTTATAAAAGAGCTGAAGAGCTGAAGGATGAAGAACTGAAGGAGAAAAAAAGGTGACGACGCAGCAGAGACATATGCTTTTTATAGGGATCGCTCTCGCATTGGTCGCGGTGGCGGTCTATTTCACATATCCGGTCAAGAAGTCGATGAAGCTGGGCCTGGACCTTCAGGGAGGCGTAAGCATACTGCTGGAAGCCAAGGATACACCGAAGGCCAAGGTGACGACCGACGCGATGGACAACGCGGAGAAGATCATCAGAGACCGCGTCGATGCGCTAGGCGTAGCGGAACCGGGTATCTTAAGGCAAGGGACACGATATATACTTGTCCAGCTCCCCGGGGTGAAAGACCAGAAAAAGGCCATCGATATAATCGGGAAGACAGCCCTTCTCGAGTTCCGCGAGGTCCTGGACACGGCTGCCGTTAGTGAAGATAAGCTCGGACCGGTGACCAAGGATCCGCAATCGGACAAAGAGGTCGTCCTCCTCGATCGGGACGGCCAGTCGAAGTATAAACTCGGCCCGACACTCATGACTGGAAAAGGGATACAGAACGCGCAGGTAGAATTCGACCAGTTCGGAGCCTCAAAAGTCGGAATAACTTTCAACGCGGAAGGCAGCAAACAGTTCGACCAGATCGGTGAGAAGCTTTACCAGAAAAGAGTGGCGATCATACTGGACGATAAGGTCCAGTCGTCGCCGAACGTCAACGCGCGCAAGTTTGGCGGGCGGGCGGAGATCAGCGGAAAGTTCACGACGGAAGATGCCAAGACGCTGGCTCTCGTGCTTCAGACAGGCGCTCTGCCGGTAAAACTGGACATGGTCGAGGTAAGGACCGTCGGGGCGACTCTCGGACTGGACGCTCTGCGTGCCGGGCTGCTGGCCGGCATCATCGGCCTGATCCTGGTAGCGGTCTATATGCTCATCTATTATCGCGGGCTCGGAATGATCACGGTACTCGCGCTGGCGGTCTTCGGAAGCATACTTCTCGGTATTGTTGCTGTTCTCGGGCTATACGGAAACAAGATCGGCATTTACTACGCGATGACTTTGCCCGGTATCGCGGGTATCATCTTAAGCATCGGCGTTGCCGCGGACTCGAGCATTATCATTTTCGAACGGTTCAAGGAAGAGGTAAATGAAGGAAAAACCGTGCGCGTCGCCGCGAGCAGCGGTTTCAAGAATGGATTCAAGACCATGGTCGACGCGGACCTGGTCACCTTCATCACGGCGTTCATTATCTATATAGTCGCCGTAGGACCGGTACGCGGCTTTGCGTTTACGCTGATGTTGGGCATCTTCATTGACCTGTTCACAGCCTTCTTCTTCACGCAGTCCGCTTTGTTCTTTGTTGCCAACACAGACTGGCTTAAGAAACCGGTTCTCTTGGGAGTCAAGGAGGTGGGACAGTGATACGGCCTCATTTCGACTTCATCGGTAAAAAATGGATCTGGTTCGCTGCATCCGGCACGATAATCGTGATCGGGCTGATTGCCGTTCTGCTTGGCGGACTACATTTCGGTGTTGAGTTTCAAGGCGGAACCCTACTGGATATCAAGTTTGCTAAAACACGACCGTCTGTCGCGGAAATAAGAAAGACGGTAGCCCCGTTCAAAATGGAAGAGAGTGTCATCCAACTAAAAGAGGGAAACGAGGCGCTGATCAGGACGCGCAGGCTTTCTACGACAGAAGTCAATGAGGTCGAAAACGCACTCAAGAAGTCTCTTAAAGTTTCGGCTGTTAGTACTACAACTGTTGGACCTGGATGGGGTGACCAGGTGACAAATGGCGCAATCAAAGCTCTTTTATTCTCTCTTCTAGTTTTGGTGATATACATAAGTATCCGCTTTGAATATAAGATGGCATTAGCTTCACTGGTTGCCATTTTTCATGACATCTTTGTGGTTATCGGTGTTTATGCCATATTGGGGCTGGTGGCGGATAGACTGTCTGGAGGAGCCCTTGCTTTTTTACCTCAAGAAGTCACACCAAATACCGTAGCTGCGCTGCTTACCATCCTGGGGTACTCTCTTTACGATAATATAGTAGTGTTTCATAGGATCCAGGAAAATACACCACTTATAGGTAAACGTACTTACTCAGAAATGGCTAATGACTCGGTTAATCAAGTTCTGCTCCGTTCTATCAACACGTCTCTCGCGTCCCTGATACCGATAGTCGTTCTTCTGCTATTCGGCGGCGATACGCTGAAAGATTTTGCGTTTGTTTTGTTTGTCGGTATGATCAGTGGCGCTTACTCAACGATCTTCATAGGCAGCCCTGTATTTGCCATGCTGAAAGAGATCGAACCACGTTACCGCGTGGCCAGGGAAAGGTTTACCGGCGCGCGCGAAGTGATGCCGCTGGCTGAGGCGGGGGAGAGACTGGCGGAAGAATTCGAAGGCCCGGAGATCGCGCCTTCGCAGGCCCGCGCCACCGCGGCTCAAAAAGCCAAGAAAAAGAAAAAGAAAAAGCGCCGCTAACTCGTAAAAAGTGAGTCCTCGCAGGAGGATATGTTTTAAGTCATCCTCCTGGTCGCCGTCCTTGATTTTACTCTCATTTCCACAGGTCGTTCGTAAGACTCTTTTTTACATCTTAACAGAAGGTCTTCCTCACAGACCTGGTAAATGCTCGCAAAATCTAAAGTCAGCTCCCTTATGGAGCATTACTTAAAACATATTCCCCCGCTCCGACAATGCACCTTATTTAGTAAAAGGTAAAAGTGCAGGTAAACCGTGTCATTGCAAGAAGCGACGCCCGTCAGCGCGACGAAACAAACTCATGCTTCACAAAAAGTAAGCAGCAGTCTAGTTGTAGCAGCCGACCTTTAGGTCGGCTTTTTCTTTATGTACATTGATTAAATGACTAAATAAGACTAATATATACTAGTGGTGATAAATGATGACTAAAGAGATCATGGATCTAAAAGAAATAGCGGCGTATCTGGGTTTCAGTGAGACAAAGATATACCGGCTTATCAAGGCGGATGCAATACCGTACGCAAAGATCGGCGGTCAATACCGGTTTGTTAAATCAGAGATCGATGAATGGCTTAAGGGAAAAGGAAAGATCAGCAAGGGCGATCTTTGGGACAGGATAAAGAATGAAAAAGACAAACTAACACGGTGTCTACTAACAATCGGTCTTCTGACGAAAGAGATGGAAAAGAGTGGGGTCAAGCCGGTAGTCGTCGGAGGGCAAGCGGTGGAGTTTTATACGGCCGGCGGTTACGCAACTATGGACATAGACATAGTGACGTCTGGCTATGATCTTGCTGGAAACATACTTAAGAGCTGGGGGTTCACAAAGGAAGGACGTCATTGGTCAAGTGAAGAGCTCGATCTTTCCATCGAGATCCCGGCATCGGTCCTGGCAGGTGATGATTCGAAAATAACAGAGGTGGATATCGAAGGCCTGACGGTATACATGATCGGAGTGGAAGACCTGATAATCGATCGCATAAACGCATATGTGCATTGGGGCTCTAAAGACGACGGTACATGGGCTAAAGAACTGATGTTGCTGAACAAAGATCAGATAGACTGGAAATATCTTCAGAAAAGAGCCACAACGGAAAAAACAGAAAAAGCGCTTAAGGATCTGTGCGAGGACTTGTTGAAAAAAGGTGGCAATCCGGTATGAATAAAATAGATTATGGCGAGTGGCAGAATAAAAGAAGAGAGTTCAGAAAGGTCCGAGAGCGCTATGGATTCAAAAGGCAACCTTCAAGCAGACCGCGAGACGAGACTGAGAGAGATCTGCTCATGAGGGCCGATAAAGCGCGGATGGACCGCTGGATAGCATCCGGCCGATTGACGTTTATCAATCCCCGGAAAGTACGGATCAATTTACAAGCTCATTAACTGTGTGACGGAAAGCTGCTTACGTAACTACTACTCAGATTATGATAGTGGGTGGGGTTTTGTACAAGCCGACCCTTTAGGTCGGCAATAGATAAGAAGAAAGAAAGAGTTTAAGGAACGCTTGTAGATGCGGAACGATAAATAGTTATACCGGCACTGGTGATTTCAGCACTATTGTCAATAGTTCCAACAAACGGATTTGCAATAACGACTTGGAAAGTAATCGTTCGCGTTTGAGATGCATTCACTTGGATATTGGAACCCTCGATGCGGTTTAGTCCGGCATTGTATGTGACCGAAGAACTTCCTACACCGTCAAGCAACACAGATCCAGGGACATAGGTTGTATTTGCAGGTATGTTGTCATATACAGTAACAGATTGTGAACTGCTTGATGTGTGAGTCAAGTCAATAGTATACGTAATTGTACTTCCTGCTGCAGCATTTACCGGTGCAGTCTTAGTAGATGGAGTAAATGGTGGTGGTGGTGGACCTATTGTATGAGATGCTGAGGTCGATACACCTAACATGTCAGTTATATCTGCTGTATTAATTATAGTACCGGAAGCACCTATAGTTACTTGGAATCTGAAAAGTGCTGATGTTAGCCCAGGTACTAAAATACGTTGGCTAAGATAATAAACAGAGCCTAGTTGATATAAAGGATCTGGTGATATGGTCTGTCCATCTAGAGTTGCAGATCCTACGACATATGAGGTACCTGTTGGAATTATGTCGTAGATGTCAGCATAAGCCGGTGCGGCGGTTGTATTATTGGCATATATCGTATACTGCACGACATCACCTGTATTTGCAGTAGCTGGTCCAGTCTTTGTTGACGTGCTAAAATCCGGGTCGAGCAGTGTTACATAGTATGGTCCATATGTGGCTGATGCATTACCTGCTTGATCGGTTGCTTGAAGATAATATCGATAAGTATCAGCACTCCAGTTGACTGGGAGTCCAGTATTCATATCATCAAGATAGTTCCATGACCATCGTCTTACTCCGTTATAGGCTGGTTGCGACTGATGCACAAGATAAGCACTGTCACTCTCCCTGTAAACATCGATAGTCACGTATGAGCATTCACTGAGTCCGAACACAGTTGATAAAGATCTTACGCTGGCAAGGTCATAGGGTATACCAGGTGGAGATGCAGGTGTTGATGGATAGTTTCTTACCTCACTAATGACAGGTGCTGTACTTGCGTTTTTATGGTAGTCGTAAGTGTATTTCTCATGAGTGAGCAAGAGAAGTGTTGTATCCGATGGAGTTGCACGCACACGGATTTCTCCGATAACACCGTTCGCGTCCGTCTCTCTTTTCACAGCATAGAACGGTACATCACCATTTTCAGGTATTAGATACCAGCCAGCCGGCCAATACGTTCCCCAGTCATACCAGTTGTAGTATTCGCGGACCACACTTGTCTGGTCAGCCGTCGCCCACACACCGTTTGGATCTAGTGCCCACTGTTCGGTTGTGTTCCATTGGCCATCATATATGTATTTATTAGCGAGTTGATCCGGCAAGAAGAATCTATAGTAAGCATAACCATATCCGGAAGTCGCGCCAGTCGTAGAATCAAAAAGTGCTCCCCAATATGTTTGTTGTTCCGATTTAACATATTCATATTTAGCGATTACGTCGCCTTCTTTATAAAAGAAATTACCACCTTCAGTTTTTACCAAAGGTGTTCCATATCCTATCATCTCGATATTTATTACTTGCTGGGTCGAACCGTCGAAATAGAAGTAACGTGTTGATAGTGGAATTGGGTCGTATCCTGTCGCTAGTGCAGTGACATAATAATATCCTGAAGATATACCTTTAAAAGAATAGTAACCATCACCTGAGGTTGTGTAGGTATCAACGATATTATCTCGCTTATCGTTAAGTGTTACTAAGGCATTTGCGATAATCCCACCTTCAACTCGTTCGATCACCTGACCATATACGGGGTCAGTTGGGGACCATACACGTCCAGAAGGTGTTGGGGTCGGGCCAGGTCCTGGCTGCGGACCTGGAGAAGGTGTTGGCGGGGTGCCTATTGGTACGGTACCCGTGCTCGTACCTGTACCTGTTCCTGTCTGTGCTGTTCCGGCTCCGGTGCCGACGGCTTGGCCGGCGCCGACCTTGAGTGTTTGGACGTTTGTCATGAACGGATCCGATTTTGAATCCCATTCGGGTTCGGGGGTGTAGGGTTCGACCTTGACTTCCTGGGGTTTGAATTCCTCGACGACTTTACCGGGGCCGCAACCCGCGAAGGTCAACCCGACAAGCGCTATGACTATTATAAAAAGCCCGATATGGACTGCCTTACCCTTAAGAGGCATTAATCCCTGTTCCTCCACTATTTCCTTTTTTGCAAGGCATATATTCGGCAGCTTGGCAATGAAACTTTAACCCTCGCGCTCGTCAAGCTATGTAAAAGTATAGCGTAAACGAAAAATGCAAGTCAAATGGAAAGGATGTGTATGGTCTCGACGACTGCTCGCCGTCCTGGTGTTTACTGCGCAATCTTCTTAGGTCGCTGCGGAACTCGCTCGGGTTTAATCTAGTTAAGAATAGAATGCGTCGCTCAAACAGTCCTCGCGACCTGGCAGATAGCTCGTAAATCCACAGGTCAGCTCGCAATGTTGCCTCGACCATACACATCCTTCCTAGTATTGCAGGTCCGATAGCATAGCTATACTTGTCAGTGACGACCGCTTCGGTTACTAAAACAAAGGAGGAAAAAAATTCTACTGTGCTAAGATAATGGAGGAAATATTATTTCTATCAGGAGACTTACGTGGTCAATGATCTCTTAAAAAAGGTGCTTAAATACAATCCGAAGGCGGATACCAAGCTTATAAAGAAAGCTTATGAGTTCGCGTATTCGGCGCATACCGACCAGTACCGGAAGTCCGGAGAGCAGTACATACTACACCCTCTTAGTGTTGCGGAGATCCTGGCGGATCTCGAGATGGATACGTCCACGATAGAAGGAGCTCTGCTGCACGATGTCGTCGAGGACACTTCGGTGACGCTGGACGAGGTAAGGAAGGAGTTCGGAGAGGAGGTAGCCGGGCTTGTCGACGGTGTCACCAAACTTGGCCGGATCAAGTACAAGAAGTCGGAAGAAGCGCAGGTAAAAAACCTACGGAAGATGCTGGTCGCGATGGCAAAAGACATCCGCGTCATCATGATCAAGCTGGCGGACCGGCTGCACAACATGCGTACCCTATCGCATCTTGGCACGGAAAAACAGCAGATGAAAGCGCAAGAGACACTTGAAGTCTACGCGCCGATCGCTCACCGGCTGGGTATCCACCAGATAAAAGCGGAGCTGGAGGACCTGGCTTTTGTCAATCTATATCCCAAACAGTACGCGGAGATCGTCCATCTGGTAGCGGAACGCAGCGAAAAGCGTGAGACCTACATCCAGAATGTCATTGAGGCGCTTAAGGCGGAGCTAAAGAAAGCTAAGGTCAAAGCAGATCTTTCCGGAAGGGCGAAACACTACTACAGTATCTATAAAAAGATGGTCGAACAGCACCGGGAGTTTGATGATATATACGACCTGGTAGCGGTTCGTGTCATCGTCGATACGATCAAAGACTGCTATGCCGCTCTCGGTGTCGTCCACTCGATGTACAAACCGATACCCGGCAGGTTCAAAGACTATGTCGCAATGCCTAAACTGAACATGTACACGTCGATACATACATCCGTCGTAGGTCCGGAAGGGCGGCAAGTGGAGATACAGGTGCGTACGCATGAGATGCACAAGACCGCCGAATATGGCATCGCGGCGCACTGGCGGTATAAGGAGAAAGAGAAAGGGAAGGACCAGTTCGAGGAGCGTCTGGCCTGGCTTCGCCAGATGCTGGAATGGCAAAGTGACGTCAAAGACCCGCGTGAGTTTATGGAGGCCTTACGGATCGACCTTCTTGAGAACGAGGTCTATGTGTTCACACCGCAAGGGCAGGTATTGAGCTTTCCAAGGGGCGCCACGCCGATCGACTTCGCTTACACCATCCACACGGATGTCGGCAATCATTGCATAGGAAGCAGGGTGAACGGCCGCATCGTCCCTCTCGAGTACGGACTGAAAAGCGGTGATACTGTCGAGATCATAACCAGCAAGGCGGCTGCTAAGCCGAGCCGCGACTGGTTGAACCTGGTCAAGACGACGAAAGCCCGGAACAAGATCAAGCACTGGTTTGCCAAAGAAGAAAAGAAAGAAAGCCAGCAGCTCGGTCGCGATATGTTGCAGAAAGCCATCAGGAAGCAGGGGTTGTCCATCCAGAAGGTCATGCACCAAGAGATGCTGGCTTTTATGGCGAAAGAATACAACTATAATACGACAGAAGACCTGTTCGCGGGCATCGGCACAGGCATCGTATCCGCCCAACAGGTCACAACAAGGATGATGCATAAGCTGACAGGTAAAGAGCCCGCGGAGACAGCGCCGGCCGAGGCCGAAAAGATCACGCAACCACGAAGGCCACCAACAGGCGCGGCGGGCGTTGTCATACAGGGATTAACGGACGTCTTGATCCGGTTGGCAAGATGCTGTAATCCGGTTCCGCCGGATAAGATCGTCGGATTCATAACCCGGGGAAGAGGTGTGACCGTCCATAGAGAGGATTGCTCGAATGTGAAAGACCTGATGAAAGAGAAGGACAGGTTTATAGAGGTCATATGGTCGGAGAAGCTGCCGGCGGCATTCCCGGTCGAGGTCAAAGTGGACGCGATGGACCGCACGAGACTGCTCCGTGATATAACAACGGTGCTAGGCGAGTATAAGATCAACATATTGAGCGCTTCGGTCGTCGTCGGCAAAGACAGTATGGCGGCGACGCGGCTGACATTCGAGGTCGGTAACATCGATCTGTTGAATGACATTCTGATCAGCCTGAAAAAAGTGGAAGGCGTCTTTGACGCGTACAGGGTGGTGCCAGGCTCGTGATCCTAGAGACGGTGGTAGTCGGGTTTCTTATGACTAATTGTTATATTCTGGCAGATAAAAGAGGCGGGGATGCCGTGGTCATAGATCCCGGAGACGACGCGTCGAGCATCCTGGATGTCGTGAACGGCGAAGAGCTTAACGTCAAATATGTGCTCAATACGCACGGGCATTTCGATCATAACGGTGCCAACGAAGCGATAAAACTGGCGACGGGCGCCAAGATAGCTGCTGCAATAGAGGATGGTAATGCCGGTATAGACAGGCGGTTATCTGAAGGAGACGTCGTAAAGGTGGGATCGCTCGAGATCAAAGTCAAGTCGACATCCGGACACAGCGCCGGGAGCATATCCTTGATGGTAGACAATATGTTGTTTTCCGGCGACTTGATCTTCGCCGGTTCGGTAGGCAGGACCGATTTTCAAGGCGGCTCGTTGGAAGAACTACGGGAATCGCTTGAATGGGTATTGACTCTGCCTGACGACACGATCGTATATCCGGGACATGGCGAGCATTTCGGACTTAGTGCAGAGAAGACCTCCAATCCCTATCTGGTGTGGGCGGGAAAAGATGAATGACATATCCAAAGAAGAATTGATGAAACAGGCGACCGGTGCCATGAGGAATGCGTATACGCCTTACAGCGGATTAAGAGTCGGAGCGGCTTTGGAGACCGGTGACGGGACAGTCTATACGGGCGCGAACATCGAGAACTCGTCTTACGGATTATCGATATGCGCCGAACGGGTCGCCCTTTTCAAGGCCGTATCCGAAGGAAAGACCGGATTCAAAAGGATGGCTCTGGCCTCGGATGGGACCGCGACTATCGTACCGTGCGGGGCGTGTCTTCAAGTACTGGCTGAATTAAGTCCGGATCTTCAGGTGATCACAAAGGACGCGGACGGAAATATCCAGGAAAAGGCGCTTGATAGTTATCTGCCGGAAGCATTTAAGATATTTGAAGGGTAGGGAATAAGCGGTGGTCCTGATAACCAGGGGTAAAGAGATCGTTCCCGAAGTGTTGAAGGATCTTGTCGCCTTCGAGCGTGAACACGGTTCCGGAGGATTCGACAAATGGTTGCTGCCGGTGTTTTCGAATTTCGGTCTTCTATATGTGATGAGGGAAGGCGGTGACCTGGTCGGCACCGCTCAATTAATGCGTGTTTGGGAAAGGCCGGATGCTATCTGCGTGGCGGGGATAGCCGTCCGGAAAGACCGGCGTGGCGAAGGGCTTGGCACCTTGCTGATGAGCCATATCTTAAAAGACCTTAAACGAGACGGATTCAATGAGGTCCGGCTGACGGTGTCGCCGGAGAACACCGCGGCTATGAAGATCTATTGTGACAAGATGGGGTTCAAAAAGAGGGGCATGGAAAAGGATTTCTATGGAGAGGGCGAGGATCGCCTGGTGCTGGTAAAACAACTGAAAGAAGTCACGGGTGAGTAAGGCCAAAAAGAAGCCGTTCAAGAGCGGATTCGTTGGCATAGTCGGCCGCACGAACGTCGGCAAATCGACGCTGTTGAACACGCTTGTCAGATCCAAGATCGCCATTACGTCTCATAGACCGCAGACGACCAGGCACCGGATCCGCTGTATATTGACGCGAGACGATGTCCAGATAGTCTTTATAGACACCCCCGGGTTTCACAAACCGCACAATCTTCTGGGCGAAAAGCTCAATAAGGCGGTGACCGCTACGATCGAAGAAGTCGATGTCGTACTTTTTATGCTCGACGGCAGCGAGGACATAGGGGGTGGTGATCACTTTATGGCCAGGCATCTCGCTCTTACAAGAACGCCGGTAGTCGTCGCATTGAACAAGATCGACAGGATAACCAACCGTCAGACCCGGGAAAAAGTCGAGATCGCGGAGCGGCTCGGGAGTTTCAAAGCGGTGATCCCCATATCGGCGCGGAGCGGCGAGAATGTTAACTTGCTCATCGAAGAGCTGGTATCTCTACTGGGAGAAGGTCCGCAGTATTACCCGGAAGGCGTTTTGACGGATGAACCGGAGAACGTCATCATAGCGGAGTTCATCAGGGAAAAGATATTGGATTTGACACGCGAAGAAGTTCCGCATAGTGTAGCGGTAGCAGTCGAAGAGATGAGCAAACGTCAAGGCCGGGACCTTGTCGACATCATGGCGAACGTATATGTCGAGAAGGATTCGCAAAAAGGGATATTGATAGGCAAACAGGGCAGCCTGCTGAAAACGATTGCGACAAGGGCGAGAAAAGATATCGAAGCGCTCCTGGGAAGCCAGATCAACCTGAAAGTATGGGTGAAAGTGGAGAAAGACTGGCGCAAGCGGGAAGCCGCTATGCATAAGGTAGGAATAGAGTAAGATGGAAGATCTAGTCTTCACTCCTCCATCTTTATTCTTCCATCTTAGAACGGAGGTTATATGCCGATAAACCGGGCGCAACTGGCAAAGATGATCGATTACGCACTGCTAAGAGCGGACGCCACAGAAGCTGATGTCCGGAGACTCTGCGACGAAGCGATGCAATACCACGTCGCGTCCGTCTGTGTGAATCCGGTCTATGTCGGACTGGCTAAAACGTTTCTTAAGGGGTCGGACGTTAAGGTCGGCTCGGTCGTCGATTTTCCCCTGGGTGCGTCGACCGTCCGGGACAAAAGCTTCGAGGCGCTGGATCTTGTCGGACGCGGAGCGGTAGAGATCGATATGGTGCTGAATATCGGCGGTCTAAAGTCCGGCCGTTATGAGCTCGTCAAAAGAGGCATAGAAGCCGTAGTCAAGCTATGCAGGGCAAAGGAACCGGAGATCGGCGAGGCGCTTATCATAAAGGTCATCATAGAGGCATGCTACCTGACAGATCAGGAAAAACGGCTGGCGTCGGAGATGGCCAAGAAGGCCGGAGCGGATTTTGTCAAGACGTCCACCGGTTTCGGTTCGGGCGGCGCAACTATTAAAGACGTGAAGCTCATGCGCGAAACGGTCGGTTTCGACGTCGGCGTAAAGGCCTCCGGCGGGATCAAGGACTGTGAGAAGGCGATATTGATGATAGAAGCCGGCGCTACGCGCATAGGCACCAGCAACGCGGTAGGAATCCTAGAGGAATGCAACGAATAAGTAGTGAACAGTGCCACTTTACAAGACTAAAGGGATCGCCCTCAACACTTATAAGCTCGGTGAGGCAGACAAGATCATCGTACTCATCTCTCCCGAACGCGGTAAGATCAGGGCTGTCGCAAAGGGTGTCAGGAAGACTAAAAGCAAGTTCGGCAGCCGACTCGAACCCTTCACGTTTATAGACCTCATGCTTTATGAGGGCAAGAACCTCGATATCGTCAACCAGGCCGAGATCATCGACTCGTTCAAGGAGATCCGCGCCGATCTAAACAAGCTCAAGTACGGTTCGGTGATGCTTGAACTGGCCGATAAGGTCAGCCAGGAGAACGAGGATTCCAGACAGGTATTCTTACTCCTTCTTAACGCGTTGAAAGAACTAAAGACGTCGGACGAGAAACAAGCGCTTTTGCTTGCCATATTCGAGTTGAAGTTGATGAGTGTCATCGGCTTCAGTCCTCACATCGACCAATGTGCCGCGTGCGGTGTAAACACAAAACCGGGCAATCTTTTCAGTATCAAATACGGCGGGCTTCTATGTGCGGGCTGCATCGACCGGGACCCGGCGGCCATACCTTTGTCGAACGAAAGTCTTAACAGATTGCCTGAAGTCATCAAAGCGACGTCTCACAGCTGGAAAGACCTGGATATCTCCGAAAAAAGCGAGAACGACATCCTTAAGCTCGCGGACGCTTTTGCCGCCTATCACATGGACCGCCCTATAAAAAGTTCAAAGCTTCTCAACATCTAAGAAGTGGGGTCAGGTCTTGTATTTTGACATTCTTAGACTACTCAGCAAGAATGTCAAAATACAAGACCTGACCCCCTTATGATAAGATTACTTTTATTAAAATGATGAATTTCCAGGAGATCATTCTTACACTTCAAAAATACTGGACGGACGCCGGTTGTATTCTTGTCCAGCCATATGATGTAGAGGTCGGCGCGGGTACGTTCAACCCGGCCACATTTCTGCGTTCGCTAGGACCCGAACCGTGGAATGCCTGCTACGTCGAACCGTCACGGCGCCCGACGGACGGGCGTTATGGCGAGAATCCCAACCGTTTGCAGTTCTACTATCAGTTCCAGGTGGTTATGAAGCCGTCTCCGGACGACATCCAGGACAAGTATCTCAAGAGTCTCCAGGCGCTTGGCATCAAGACAGGGATGCACGATGTGCGTTTCGTCGAAGATGACTGGGAATCGCCGACTCTGGGAGCTTCGGGCCTCGGCTGGGAGGTCTGGTTGGACGGCATGGAGATAACACAGTTCACATACTTTCAACAAGTGGGAAGCATAGAAGTAAAACCGGTGACAGTAGAGCTCACTTACGGTCTCGAACGCCTGGCGATGTATATCCAGGAAGTGGACAGCGTCTTCGACATAGAATGGAAGAAGGGGATCACATATGGCGAGATACACCGCCGGAGTGAGGTCGAGTGGTCGGTGTATAACTTCGAGAAGGCGGATACGATCCTCCTGTTCGATCTGTTCAATAAGTATGAGATGGAGTCGAAAGCGGCTTTGAAAGCAGGTCTTGTCCTCCCGGCGTATGATTACACATTGAAGTGCTCGCATACTTTCAATCTGTTAGATGCGCGCGGCGCCATCAGTGTTAACGAACGTACATCTTATATAGCGAGAGTCCGGGATATGGCGCGCGGCTGCGCCCAAGCGTATCTCGACCAGCGAGAAGAGAGGGGATTCCCTCTTGGCTAAGGACCTGCTTTTCGAGATAGGGACCGAAGAGATCCCGGCGTCGGAGATGACTGCGGCGCTTCCGCAACTGGTTGAAAACGCTGTCTCCAAGCTTAAGGAAACCCGTCTCACGTATGAAGACATACGGACTATGGGGACGCCCCGGAGAACGGTCTTATATGTGAAGGGTCTCAGCGAAGAACAGGAATCTTTTGCGGAAGAAGTACGCGGCCCGGCTGGCCGGATCGCCTTTGCTGAAGACGGTAATCCGACGCCGGCAGCGATCGGCTTTGCCAGATCACAGGGTGTTAAGGCAGAAGACTTGATCTTGAAAGAAACAACCCAGGGAGAATATGTTTTTGCCGTAAAACGCGCGACTCCAAAGAAGGCAGATGAAATACTTCCGGGATTGCTTAAAGACCTCGTTCTTTCAATCGATTATCCGAAGGCGATGCGCTGGGGAGACCGGGATCTTAAGTTTGCCAGACCGATAAGATGGCTTCTTTGTCTTTATGGCACAAAGACATTAAAGATAGAGCTTGACGGCGTCCTGTCGGCCAAGAAGACCTTCGGGCATCGGACGGATGATGATAAACCGGTGGAGGTCAAGAAGGCGTCGGATTATCTGGATGAATTGGGAAAACATAATGTGGTTGTGGACCAGGAAAAACGTCGCGAACTGATCATCAAAGAGATAAAGGAAGCGGCAAAAAGTGTAGCCGGTGAACCGGTGATAAATCCGGCAGTGCTGGAGGAGGTCGTTTATCTCGTCGAGGCGCCGCATGCCGTGGCAGGCGCATTCGAGCAGGAGTATCTCGATCTGCCGAGGTGTGTGACTGTTACGGCCATGGAATCGCATCAGAGGTATTTCCCCGTTGAGAATACTAAAGCGGAGCTGATGCCGTACTTCATAGTCGTACATAACGGGTCAAAGGCACACGATGACCTGATAAGGACCGGTCACGAGAGAGTGTTGAGGGCGCGCCTGGCCGATGCGCTCTTCTTCTTCCGGGAAGACCGCAAGAAGCGGCTTGAGGACAGTACGGAAGCCCTGAAGGGCGTTTTGTTTCAGGAAAGACTGGGTTCCGTCTACGACAAGGTGTTGCGGATGGAAGCTCTTACGGAAACAATATGTAATGAACTCGGCCTGAAAGAAGATGTCAAAAGTAACGCGAAACGGGCGGCGATACTTGCCAAGTCGGATCTGGTCACAGACATGGTGCGTGAGTTCCCGGCTTTGCAGGGCGCCATGGGAGGCGAGTACGCGGCTCTGGATGGTGAAGACATAGCGGTGGTTTCGGCGATCACCGAGCACTATAAGCCCCGTTCGTATGAGGACGGGACGCCGCAGTCGGAAACCGGGATGGTTCTTAGTATAGCGGACAAGCTGGATACGCTTGTCGGATTGTTCGGCATCAACATGATACCGACCGGTTCGCAAGACCCGTATGCTTTAAGACGGCAGGCGCAGGGGATCGTCTCGATCATAATCGACAACCGGTTACCGGTTAAGATGAAAACGCTTGTCAGCAAGGCCATCGATCAATATATGGGACAAGGATGCAAGCTGCGGGAAACCGGCGAGATACATAAGGATGTCGATTTGTTTATCGCTCAGCGCGTCAAGTTCCACATACAAAAAGAGAAGGTAAGATACGACATAGCCGATGCGGTCCTTACTGAAGAGATGGATGATCTGGTCGCTGTGAATGAAAAAGCGATCGAGTTGAACAAGGTACTCGGATCGAAGGCCATGGAAGACCTTCTGACCGGCTTCGAGCGGTGTAATAACCTGTCACGGAATGCGGCAAGCGATATGATCGAACCGGTGTATTTTGAAGCTGATATTGAATCCAAGCTGTATGAGGAGCTGATCGCGGCGGACGATGCACTAGACAAGACGCTTGCCGCGCATGACATAGCCGCCTCGGTCAAGACTCTGGCGTCGCTCAGACCGACCATAGACACATTCTTCGACGACGTGCTGGTCATGGACAAGAACGAAGCCAAACGGACGAACCGTTTGGCGTTGCTGAAAAGGGCAGTCAACGTCTTTAACCGCCTGGCTGATTTTTCGAAGGTGGTCAGAGAGGGCGAGAGATGAAAACGACGGTATTCGCCGTCTCCGATTTCTCGGGCGAGACGGCGGCCAAGGTTGCAAAGTCGGCTGTAAGCCAGTTTCCGGGGATGGACTTCAAGGTAGTCAAGGTCCCCGGCGTTATAAAGATAACGCAGCTCAACATTGTAATAAGACGGGCCAAGAAGGGCCCGTCGGCTATATTTTATACCCTGGTCGATCCGGAACTCAGGGGATTCCTGGCGGCTAAAGCCGGCGCGGCCGGCATTCCTCACTTCGATGTGTTCGGACCTGCGCTGGACATCATAGATGACATTGCGGGAGAACAACCGATCCTACAGCCCGGACCTACCACAAAACTCGACATGGAGTACTTCAACTGGGTTGATGCGGTCCAGTTTGCAGTAAGACACGACGACGGGACAAACACGGCGACTTTGAACAAAGCGGATATCGTTCTTATAGGCGTGTCCCGTACGGGCAAGACGCCTCTCACCATCTATATGGCGTATCGCGGTTGGAAAGTCGCCAATGTACCGATCATCTATGGGCTTCCTCTTCCCAATGAGATACACAAGATCGACAAGAAGAAGATAATCGGTCTGACCATAAACGCCAAACAGTTGACGGAGATCAGGCACAGGAGAGTCAGTTTCGTGTCCAGCATGCTGGACACGCAGTATGCCGCACCGACATACATACATAAGGAATTGAGATACAGCAAAGAGCTGATGAACAAGCTGGGATGCCGTATCGTGGATGTCTCGGGAAAAGCGGTCGAAGAGATCGCTCAGGAGGTAACGATGCATTTCAAGGGTGATACGGAATCGCTTGTTTAGCTGTATTGAAATAGTATAGAATATTACCGCATCATCTATCATTACCCAAAGCCCAAGGCCTTTATTCCTATTGTCTTGGTCTCATGTTTTAGGAGGTGGACCGGTGGCCGTACGACAAAAGACAAAAGAGTACGTCCTGTGGTTTGACGATCTGGGGATTGACGAAGTACCTCTAGTCGGTGGCAAATCAGCGTCACTTGGCGAGATGACTTCAAAGACAAAAGTCCCCGTTCCCTATGGTTTTGCGACAACAGCCACTGCGTACTGGCATTTTATCGATTCGGCAGGGCTGCGAGACACCATCGCCAAAGCCTTGGCTAAGTTGAAAGACCCGAACGATACAAAAGTCCTTCAGAGTGTCGGAAAAACCATAAGGAATGCGATGGTCAAGGCGCCGTTCCCGGAAGATCTTGAGAAAGAGATCAGAAACTCATATCAAAAGCTCGGCGACAAGATAGGCGAGACGGAACCGTTCGTGGCCGTCCGTTCGTCAGCTACCGCGGAAGACCTGCCCGATGCCAGTTTTGCCGGACAGCAGGAGACCTATTTGAACATCCGTGGAGGAGACGACGTAGTCAAATGGATCAAGGAATGTTACGCGTCGCTGTTCACCGACCGCGTCATCTTCTACCGGACCCAGAAAGGATTCGACCATATGAGCGTTGCCTTGAGCGCGTCGGTGCAGATGATGGTCTATAGCAAGGCATCCGGAGTCATGTTCACTCTCAATGTTAGCAACGGCGACTCTAATGTCGTACTGATCGAGGCGGGATACGGGCTTGGCGAATATATAGTCGGCGGGATCATAGTCCCTGACGAATACATCGTTCGGAAGAGTAATCTGAAGATCGAGAAGAAGAACATAGTCATGAAACCGATCATGCTAAGCAGAAACCCGAATGGTGGCACAATCGAGCAACAAGTACCACATGACATGGCTGACCAGCCTGTCTTGACGGACAGCGAGATCGTGACGCTGGCAAAATTCGCGCGGGATATAGAGAAGCATTATAAGAGGCAGATGGATATCGAATGGGCGCTTGATGAAAGGTCCAATAAGTTATTCATCCTGCAGGCAAGGCCCGAGACCGTCTGGTCGGCCGAAAAAGGGCCGGAGTCCGGAGGGGAGATGGCATTGGCGGCGACTACAACGGAACGGAATATGATAGTACAGGGATTACCCGCATCACCGGGCATGGCGGCAGGCAAGGCCCATGTGATCGCGAGTGTCGACAAGATCAGTGAGTTCAAAGACGGAGAGGTTCTTGTAACGGAGATGACGGCTCCGGACTGGGTACCGGCGATGCAGAAAGCAAAGGCGATCGTTACGGATTCAGGTGGCATGACGTGCCACGCGGCCATCGTCAGCCGGGAGATGGGCATCCCGTGCATAGTCGGGACCAAAAGCAAGGGCAACCCCGCGACCATGACCTTAAAGACGGGGCAGGAGATCACGGTGGACGCGAAAAACGGCGTCGTATATGACGGGATACTTGCCGAGGCGACAGCCCAACCTGTGGCAGCGGCAGGAACTGCGGTTGTGGAAGAGACGTACCCTGTTACAGGCACGAAGATATATATGAATCTTGGCAATCCTGACTTAGCCGAAAAACACGCGGTTTTACCGAGCGATGGTATCGGTTTGATGCGCGAGGAGTTCATATGGACGACGTTCATCCATGAACACCCTCTATATCTTATCGAGATCGGGAAGCCCGACAAGGTAGTCGACATGCTCGCGGAAGGCATCCGCAAGGTATGCCAGCCGATGAACCCAAGACCGGTCATCCTCCGCTTCAGCGATTTCAAGAGCTCGGAATACCGGGACTTGAAAGGCGGCGATAAGTACGAACCGCAAGAACCCAGCGCTCTTCTGGGATGGAGAGGCGCCTCCCGTTATTACGATCCGAAGTATAAAGAGGCCTTTAAGCTGGAGGTCAAGGCGGTCCGGAAGGTACGTGAGGAATTCGGGTTGAAGAACTGTCATGTAATGATCCCCTTCTGCAGAACGGTTGAGGAATGCCGCAAGGTCATAGCGATCATGGAAGAGGAAGGGCTCAAAAGAAGCGCGGACTTCAAAGTATGGTTGATGGCCGAGATACCTTCTAATGTCATCCTGGCCGACAAATTCAACCACTACATAGACGGGTATTCGATAGGTTCCAACGACCTGACGATGCTCGTCCTCGGATGCGATCGCGATAACGATACGGTCTCCGACATCTTTGACGAGAGGGACCTGGCCGTCAAGCGGGCTATCAACAAACTGATCCAGATGGCTCATAAGGACGGCAAGACGGTCTCCATCTGCGGCCAAGCGCCAAGTGTCTATGAGGACTTTACTGTGTTCCTGGTCAAAGCAGGGATCGACTCGATATCCGTCAATCCGGACGCCGTCAAGGCAACAAAGAAGCTGGTCGCGCAGGTAGAACAGCGGATCCTACTGGAGTGCGTGACCAAGCAAGGACTGACACCGAACGGCGAACTCGACTGGTAGGTAGCAGAGATACTCCCCCTCCCTTGACGGGAGGGGGTTAGGGGGAGGGTGGCAACCCAATATGTCACCCCCACCTTTAATTCCTCCCCCTAAGAGGGGGAGGAAAAGATATTGAAAAAGGTATAGACGGTGAACATACGTGAGATGATCGAGGAGAGGGAAACCAAGTTTCTCTCTCCTTATGCAATGTTAAGCACAGCATCAAAGGGCAGAAAGCGGGAAGAGGAGCCCAATCTCGTAAGAACCGCGTTCCAGCGCGACCGCGATCGTATCATACATACCAAATCATTCAGACGGCTTAAGCATAAGACGCAGGTGTTTCTTGCTCCCGAAGGAGACCATTATAGGACCCGCTTAACGCATACGCTGGAGGTATCCCAGGTCTCGCGGACGATTGCACGCGCCCTGCAGCTGAACGAGGATCTGACTGAAGCAATCGCGCTCGGACACGATCTGGGCCATACGCCGTTCGGCCATACAGGCGAGGACGCTCTGACACCGCCGTATGTAGAGAAACAATTTGAGCATAATCTGCAGAGTGTAAGGGTAGCGGATGTCTTGGAAAGAGACGGTAGAGGGCTGAACCTGACATGGGAGGTCCTGGACGGGATCGAGAACCATGTCGAGGAACGGACACCTTCAACGCTTGAAGGAAAAGTAGTCCGGCTGGCGGACAGGATAGCGTACATCAACCACGATATAGACGACGCGATAAGGGCAGGTATCATAACCGAAAAAGACCTTCCATCCGCACAAATACGGATTCTCGGCGATACAGGCGGCAAGAGGATAAACAGTCTTGTGATCGATATGGTCGAGAACAGCCTGGGTAAGGATGATATCCATATGAGCCGGAACGTATATAGCGCCATGGAGGAGATGAAAGCTTTTCTATATAAACATGTGTATATAGGTTCGGAAGCAAAGCAAGAACACTCAAAGGCTATCAACTTGCTTAGGGCGTTGTATTCATATTACATGGAACACCCTGGCGACCTGCCGGTCGAATACAAGGAGCGCCGGAATAAGGAGTCAGTCAAGGTGATCGACTATATCGCCGGCATGACCGACAGGTATGCTTTACGAGAATATGAGAGACTTTTTATGCCCCGCGTATGGCAGGGGTGAGCGATGGCGCTGATCCGGGATGAAGACATTGACGAAGTACGCGATCGCGTCGAGATAGTCGATATCATCTCATCGCACGTCCAGTTGAAGAAGGCCGGACGGTTGTTCAAAGGGTTGTGTCCTTTCCACAACGAAAAGACCCCGTCATTTACCGTAGATCCTGAAAAGCAGCTATACCACTGTTTTGGTTGTGGCGAAGGTGGTAATGTCTATACGTTTATCATGAAAATGGAACGGATGGATTTTCCGGAGGCCGTACAGTATCTGGCCGAGAAGGCGGGATATACGCTCCGTACGGAAGAAAAGCTTAAAGACAAACGGGCAGACCAAAGTAAATTGACGCGCCTCTATTCTCTGAATAAACGAGCGATGGATTACTTCACGAACACATTGAGTACAAAGCAGGGCGACGCAGCTCGCGATTATCTTCAGGGCAGGGGATACACGGAAGAAGCAGTTGAAAGGTTCATGATCGGTCTTAGCCCTACAGGCTGGGATGATCTGACACGGAAAGCGATCGGGCAGGGCGCGTCACAACAGGACCTGATCGACGCGGGCCTTTCGGTCCGAAGCGAGAAAGACTCGAAGAAGATGTACGATCGTTTCCGCGGTCGTCTTATGTTTCCCATCTTCGACATACACGAACGTGTCATTGGATTCGGAGGCCGTGTCCTTACGGACGAGACACCTAAGTACTTGAACACGTCCGAAACACCGGTATTTCACAAGGGGAAGACTTTGTATGCACTGAACTGGGCGAAAAAGGCGATAACGGACACCGGCGAAGCTGTCATCGTAGAAGGCTACACGGATGTGATCTCGCTGCACGATGCGGGAGTCGGCAACGCGGTCGCTACTTTGGGGACCGCCCTGACAGCAGATCATCTGCGCCTTCTGGCGCGCTTTGCAAAAAGGATCGTCCTTGTCTTCGACGCGGATATGGCCGGTGAAAAAGCCGTGGAAAGAGGGATCGATCTGGCGGCTGACTTCTATCTCGGCGCTGAGTACAGGCCGTTGCTGGAGATCCTGGATAAACGGCATCTGGATCTTTTTGTAGCCAGCCTTCCGGCAGGTAACGACCCGGCCGACTATGTCACGGCGCACGGAAAAGACGAATTCATTAAACTGGTCGAACAAGCCGAGCCCTTTGTCGATTTCAGTCTGAAGGCGGTCATAAACAAACAACAGATCAAGAACATATCGGATAAACAAGCGGCGGCGGCTAGGGCTATGGATGTGATCGCAATGCTTCCCGGAAATGTAACGCGCGAATATTATCTAAAGGTTATAGCCGAAATGCTCGATATCTCTTATAGAGCGTTATTTGCCGACTTCGCTCGCATTCAGAAAAATAGAACGGGATATCGTAAGGCCTCTAGTCCCAGGACCGAAACGGCGGTGCAGATGAACCCCGAGGAACGGCTGGAACTGGAGGTCTTACGGGCTTGCATCAAGTTTCCGGAGACACTCAGACCATCACTGGCTGAACTGGATACAAAGCACTTCACGACCGAGATGAACCAGCGGTTGTTCCTTCTCTTAAGCCGTGCACTCGAGACATCCAGAAGCCTTGATGTTGCGGCATTGATCGACCACGCGGAAGATGAAAGATTGAAAACAATGCTGACATCGATGGCGACAGAGGCTTTTAATGTAGACGATCTTGATGCATATTCGAAAGAACTTTTGAAAAGGATGAAGGAATTTGAACTCAAACGGCGAATACATACATTAAAAGACGAATTGACCGAGATAAATCCTCAGCAGGATCCTACAAGATATGACGAGCTTTTTGAACGCCTGTTGGCATTGGAAGTGGAAAGAAGGGAGCTTTAATAATAAGTATGGATGAAGAAAAACACGCGCAAGATACGCAGGAAGAACTAAATCTGGCCAGAGTGCAGCAACTGTTGGCGATGGGGAAGGATAAAGGATTCGTAACGCCTGACGATATAGCGGATACGCTTCAGGATATGGATCTGACACCGGAACAGATCGAGAATATCTACGCAAAGCTGATGGAACTGGGTATAGAGGTTTATGACGAAGAGGCTTCCGAAGAAATAGAGACAGAGGCCAAGGTTGTCAGTGCGGCTGCCAGCGTGAAAGAACTAGCGGCGGAGGAAGTGGCGGGCGTTGCCGGAGCTGAAGAATCTCCGGTCAAAGCGGAGCATCGCGCCGAGGTGAAAGAGGAAGAAGTGGAAAGCGGCATCAAGGTCCAGGCGGGCGATCCGGTCAAGATGTATCTCAAGGAGATAGGGAAGGTGGCCTTGCTGACAGCGGCTGAAGAGATAGAACTGGCCAAGAGGATCGAACAGGGCGACTTGAAAGCCAAGCAGAAGCTTGTCGAGGCGAACCTTCGCCTGGTGGTCTCTATAGCGAAAAGATATGTCGGCCGGGGTATGCTGTTCCTCGATTTGATCCAGGAAGGCAACCTCGGTCTTATCAGGGCTGTCGAGAAGTTCGATTACCGCCGCGGATATAAGTTCTCCACATACGCGACCTGGTGGATCAGGCAGGCGATTACCAGGGCGATAGCCGACCAGGCAAGGACTATACGTATTCCCGTCCATATGGTCGAGACGATAAACAAACTCAGCCGTACGCAAAGACAGCTTCTGCAGGATCTGGGCCGGGAACCGCTGCCGGAAGAACTGGCTGACGCGATGGATATGCCGGTCGAGAAGGTAGAAGAGGTGCTGAAAGTCTCACAAGAACCCGTATCTTTGGAGACGCCGATCGGCGAGGAAGAAGACAGCCATATCGGGGACTTCATAGAAGATAAAGAAGCGACCGTGCCACTTGACGCGGCATCATTCGCCCTGCTCCAAGAGCACTTGCGCGGTGTCCTCGGCACGCTTAACGAGAGGGAGCGCAGGGTGATCGAATATCGGTTCGGCTTACTGGACGGCCACCCGAGGACGCTCGAGGAAGTAGGACGCGAGTTCGGTGTAACGAGAGAGCGTATCAGGCAGATCGAATCGAAGACCCTCGCCAAACTACGTCATCCGCTACGAAGCCAGAAATTGAGAGACTATCTGGAGTAGATGGAGGCGATAAGTTCGGTTTTGCCGGCGTAGTATCGGAAGGTGAACTGGATACGGCGTTTGCCATCATTTTTATAATATCCCAGGACCATCCGGCTCGCGGTATATTCTTGCCAGTCATTGTTTTTCATTTCACTTCGGTAAAACTCTCTGATCTGCTCGAGCGAACCTAGCGGAACGCGATATTTAGCGATCATCCCTTCATCCGACTTTTCAGCAGATGTCAGGCTTGCTCCGTTATAGACTGGCAGGTCGTCAGGGATCATATCCCTTGCGTTCATAGACTCCGTTTGAGCTGATGTCCGAGCAGGCGAGGGAGCGGGCCGGCCTACTGTCATCACAAAAACGAATAGAGTGCCCGACCCGAATATGATAAATAAAGCGAGAAAAAGACTCTTGAAACTTGGTGCGTTGTTCTGCATATTATTACCGCCTCTTAAAGAAGTCTATCGACTCTTTATGAGGCGGTAATAAGTGAATTTGTGAAAATTAAAGGAGTTTGCCGTCTTTCAAGTGGAACGTCCGGTCGGTCTGGCCGGCTATCTCCGTATCATGCGTGACTGCCAGAATGGTCGTATTCTCGGATCTGGCCAGATCGTGCAGGAGGTCGAAGATGACCTTTCCGGTCTCGGTGTCCAGGTTTCCTGTCGGTTCATCAGCCAGGATAAGCTTAGGCTTATTTGCCAGCGCGCGAGCGATAGCTACACGCTGCTGCTCGCCGCCCGATAAACGTCCTGGCTTTCGTTTCTGCTGCTCGCCTGTCAATCCGACCTGCTCAAGAAGTTGTTCCGCGCGTTTCCGGCGTTCCAGACGGGCGATACCATCGAACTCCATCGGCAGCATGACGTTCTGAAGCGCCGATAGATTGGGGATCAGGTTGTATGATTGAAAGACGAATCCGATCTTATCCCTGCGGTATGCCGTCAATTTCCGGTCTGACATCTTGGAGACGTCCTCATCATCTATGCGGATAGTACCTGATGTAGGTTTATCGAGCGTGCCGAGTAAAGACAGAAGGGTGCTCTTACCGCTGCCGCTTTTACCGACGATCGCGGCGAAGACACCGTCGCCCAGCGACAGACTGACATCATCTACCGCTGTAACGGTCGTGCTGGATGATCTGAACTCGCGTTTAAGATTGTTTACGTCCAACATATCATTCACTCCTCATGACTTCGGCGGGTCTTATTCTGGAAATAAACCAGGCGGGAATAGCGCTGCCGAGTACGGCTATGACGATGGCAGCTAGCAGGCCGTATATCAGGATATCGTATCCGATCGCCGTATGGATCCCCTGGGTCGCGGTCCTGATGATACTGCCGGCGCCGGCCATCCTAAAACCGGGGCCGAAGCGGCCGGCTCCGTTAGCGGCATTAGCTGTGCCGGATGTGCTGGTGGCCACCATCGTGTTCAAGATCGGATTGCTTAAGATGACGCCGAGAACACCGCCGACAATACTGCCCAGTATCGTCAGGACAAACGATTCGGTCACGAACTGCAGTACTACTTTTATGTTCGATGCCCCGATCGCCTTGAGTACGCCGATCTCCCGGCGACGCTCTCTGACGATCATCAGCATGCTCAAGAAGATGATGACCGCGCCTGCAGCAAGAGACCCGATCAATCCGTATGTTGCGATACTCTTGATGTTCGTCAGCGGATCGAGGGCTTCTTTCGAGGTATCTTGCGATGTCACGATGTCGGCTTTTGAACCGAGTTTTAAAGAAGCCGATTTCTGTACTTTGTCGATATTATCGATGGAGTCGACCGTGACGATCGCGGATGAGACCTCGCCGGTCCTCCCGGAGAGACGCTGCACTGTTGTCAACGGCATCATCATCTCACTGTTGGCGAACTGGTTGCCGGCATCGAAGATCCCGACTACGGTGATCGTGCTACCGTATGCCGTAAACGTCGATCCCACTTTCAGCTTGTTCTTGCTCGCTAGCGCTTTGCCTATTATGGCCGTATCCGTATCTTTTCCGGCAGCTATCATTTTTCCGGAAGTCACTGTCAGCTTATTGCCGGATATGGCTGTTGAGCTCGAGACATCATTAGTGCCCGCGACCATGACCGGGATCGTGAACGTTCGGGTCCCTGTCTGGGTCGCCTGTCGATCAGGTCTGTCGTCCGGAGGAGGCGCATCATTAGTATTCCTGCTTGAGAGCCCCCGCTGTTGCCGCTGGCCGAGGGTCCCGGGATCAATAGCGGACGCAAGAGACGTGTCAGTAGATGGTTCAAGCCGGTCATTCATCGTTTTGACAGTCTTTGTCACATGCGGGAGGTTGGCGACCGTCTTGAGGTCGGTCTCCGTAAGAGGCTCACCGCCCCCCTCGAATCCCCGGGCGCCGGCCGGTGAGATGGTGATAGTGTTTCCGATCGAGCTTTTTACCGTGTCTATCTTGCTTTGTACTGCTTTCAGAGACAGCACCATGACCAGCGCCAGGCCGATGCTTAAGCCGACGATCAGGGCCAATGAACCGGTCCTGATCAGGTTACGGAAGGCGTTCTTACCGCCGCGCGTCAATGAACTCATGTGTTTCCTCCTTTAAATGTTGAGAGTCATATTTAAAGACTAGCATAGTGATCCGTTATGAAGGCGTAGTAAAAAGGATATGAAGGATGTGTTAAGTGTGACAAACCAGGTTCACCAGGTCTTTTCCTAGATCCTGAGGGCGAGGCCGCGCTTGTTAGCGGTGACGATGACCAGCCAGACTGCTACGATCATTGCGGTGGCAAGGCTCGCTCCGTAAAGAAAAGGAAGCTTCTCGTGGATGTGGAAATACCATATAAAATAGGATGCCAAGATGTACTGGAGTATCCAGGCAGAGAGTGCGGCGATGCCGAACTCTCGCAACGGTCGTAAACGTTGTATCAACCATTCGACCTTCTTGGTCTCGATAAAGTAGTACAAGAACATCAGCATGATGGCCGCCGCGCCGGACGATATGAGGGCATAACTCGAAGACACGAGTTCCTTGCGGGGAGGGTCGAACAACCCGACTGCCGTTCCGATGACGATCAAGACAGCACCCAACCAGTAAAGATAATGTTCGTAGCCGTTCCTATTGTGTGCAAGGTGGTCTCCCGCGATCATACCGAATATGGCGATCGTTGCCCAGGACAGTATCGACAAGGGGCTGCCGTGCGCGGACGTCTTGATGAAGTCGGCGTAAGGAGCGTATGTCAGCAGGCTCAGGTGTAAAGAAAGTAACCCGGTCGTGATCGCTATTCTCTTCCAGGGTTTAAAAAGCATAACAACATAGGTGACCAGATAGCTTACGCCGAGTGTCTCCAGGACTCCCCATTTGACTCCGAATGTCCCGCCAAGCAGGGGCGCCCTTGTTTCATCTATGATGAGGCCTAAAATGAACAAAAGGATCGCGCGTCGAAGAACGCCAAGAAAGATGTCGCGCTCGGAAACGCCTTTTGCCCGCTGTCTTGAAACTGATATGGCGAGTGACAATCCCATGATAAAGAGGAAGAAGGGGGCTACCAGATCCCCGAAGAGCAGCATGTCAGTACGTCCATGTTGCAGGAGGATCGGCACGTTCTTGGTAAAGAACGGAACGTAATCATAGATGAGCATCAAAAGGACTGCGAGGCCACGGAAATAATCGATCGACAGTAAACGCCGGTTTGGAGGGACGGCCGCTTGGGACTCGACGACTGTCGTTTCGTCCGTTGTCTTCTTTTGTGTCATGACCCCGACCCCCTTCTTTGATCTCTAGCTAATACGTTAGCAATGCGAGATGTAGATGAGGTTACAAAGATGTGAAAATCAGGTTAAGAAAGGGAGGGGCTTATTTCGAATCCCACTTTGGACACGGCGATCCCTAGTGACCTCGAGTCTTTGCTTCTTCCGCCGGATGACGGGGTCCAGGTGTCACTGACCTCGATCCTGCATTCTATTTCACCCGGTTGTTGTGAAGGGAAATCCAAGGTTATTTCCTGCCAGCCTTGTTTTAGGCTGCGTGTTTCGCGACTTTCATCACCGATGGTCACTTTCACTGCGAACTCATT
This sequence comes from Actinomycetota bacterium, assembly GCA_020052375.1. Lineage (GTDB taxonomy): Bacteria > Actinomycetota > JAHEXW01 > JAHEXW01 > JAGVPG01 > JAGVPG01. The sequence goes on from JAGVPG010000032.1 coordinate 58,268, forward strand.
ATTCACTAGGGGCTCAGGCACAAAAATCGAAGCAGTCATCCTTCGTTCTCCACCTTTGGCTTTAAGATTCAGAACAGATTCCTTCATCATCCAGCGGCACAGCGGCGGCCAGTCTTCAAGACCATACCAGCCCGACGAGATGTGGAACACATCGTTATGGCCCATCATCACATAGTCGTCTATGGGTTCCAACAGCCCGTACATGCTTCTGTAGATATCTTCAGGATAGAAGAACCTTGAGCCGCCGTCTTTTTTTGCCCGGATGAACAGGTGGTCACACCATGACGGGTGAAGCATCATCACCGCGGCGTCGAGTCTTTTATGTTCGTATATGTTCAAACGTTCCGCGGAATCGATAGTAAAACCACACCCGCTGATCAGATGCGTGGTTTCATCCATCGAGTATTCGCGGTTGTGACGGCCGTAAGGTCCGTATCCCGAGTATGCATCATATATATTCTTATTCTTAAGCAACTTTCTTATATTCGTCCATCTGTTAACATTAGGCGTGGTCAATATCAGCGTACCGCCATCTTTCAGTATCCTCTGGATCTCGCAGAGCATATGCGTAGGGTCTTTAAGGAGATGCTCCAGGATCTCGCAACACAACACGACGTCAAAGCTTCCATCTTCATACGGGAACGGATCGGTCTCGACATTGAAATGGTCATACTCGAACCTGTGCGTCTCATTATATTTACGGCTGTTGATCGTCTGCACACCTTGGTGGGTACTGTCATCTTCCTCTAAGAAGTTGGCTGTCCGGATATCATACGTTGACGATCGTTTCAGCATAAGCGTCAGGAAATAAGGATTGGCGCCAAGCTCCAACATCCTTCCTCCTTTTTTCTTATCAGGGATCAGGTCGGATGTCAGCATGAAACGCTTTGAGGATTCGTTCAGGTAGTTGATGCCTTCTTGTTCCTTACCCGCAAAGGTATCGAATGATTGAAGATACTCCGAGAGCTCCTTATCCACTCGGCTGCGACTCCATGGCTTTCGCTAGTTCCGCTCCCCAAAGGCGCGCCTGCTCCAGCTCTCCGTCACGCAGCGGCCCGAATTTACCTGTGACGATAAACCGGCGGGCTTTTGCGATCGTCTTATATCCGGCAGCCTCAAGGCCCCGGGAGATCGATTTCGTGGCGCCTCCGGGCGACCACCAGATTCGCGTCTCGAAACTGGCCGAGCGTCCTTGTCTAGCGGGTAGTGAATCAAGCCATGAGCGCATCGACGGGTGTGAGAGATCGGGTGCTTCCGGTGCGTTGCCCGGGTTGGCGCCGATTCCTGTTCTGACCTTATCGGATGGCAGACTGAACGCGATAACGGGAGCGCCCGCTACGATCAGGTCGGCCTCACTAACCGCAGTACCGGATGCTTCATCAGTCGAAAGAACGCGCGCTTCAGATCCGATGCCTTCCGCTATGGCACGCGCTATTGCTGCGGTATTTCCCCAAAGGGATTCATATACAACTATGGCTTTCATGGCATTTACCTTCCTTGAAATTTTCAATAACATAATGGGCAGAGTTCAGGTATTTATAATGCAAGCGGTCTTAGATTGGCTCCCCGGGTAGGACTCGAACCTACAACACTGCGGTTACGGTTTCTCCTACGGTTTCCCGCAGGACCGGACTATCTCATCGTCCGCATGGGACGTCGGGCGCTGGTAGGGTATTATCGGCCAGGAGTCCTCAACCCTTAGTCTCTGCACGTTCCTGCTTACATTTCATCCTGTTCGGCAGGCTTCGCTCAGGATCACCTACTCATTTTGAGCGTACGGTTTCCCTGAATTCACCCAATTTTCCACTACAGCTTACGCTATAGCGCTGCGTTTAAACACAGCCGCATGCTCTACCGATTGAGCTACCGGGGAGCGTAATACAACCTCTTTATTCTAAAGGCAGACTGCTCATTAGTCAAAAAGCACAAACGACAGTTTTTCTGACTGTCATTGCTATAGCATATATGCACGAACTGATGTTTGTATTATAATTATTCCATGGATGCTAGAACTTACTCTGATAGGCGCGAATATCTGATTAAAGCAGTAAAAAAGCGCCGGAAGCATATCCGACAGCAAGCTATTGCTGCTTTAGGCGGTAAATGTCAAAAATGCGGATATGCTACCTGCTTAGATGCTTTAGAGTTTCATCATGTTGATGAAAGTTGTAAAGATTTTGGGATTTCAAGCAAAGGATACACGAGAAGCTGGGATTGTGTTAAGCGGGAATTGGATAAGTGTACGTTACTATGCGCTAATTGCCATCGTGAATTACATGCATTAGTGAATACGAATTCTTAGGTGGCTTAATCTTTCAGCTTAAAACCGATCAAAGACCTCGTCTTCCGAATACTGTTTCAACAAAGGAGCCAGCCTCTTAATAAGCGCGCCCGAGTTGCCGTGAGACAGGGCGACACCCTAGAATAGAGAAACGATGCAAAACATTCTTAGCTTCGGCCTCGATGTCATAAGGGCTATCCAACAGATTCACGGACCGCATATGGACGCGTTTTTCCGGACCATCACGTCCTTGGGCGGCGGAGAAATATACATCCTGCTATTACCAGTATTCTTTTGGTGCGTTGATACGGGTCTGGGCGCGCATACAGGTTTCGTCTTCTTGATATCCAGCTATTTCGCCAGCGGGGTCAAGGACCTCTTCCAGCAGCCGCGTCCGTTCCAAATCGATCCGTCTGTAAAACTCGTCAACGCGACCAGTTACGGATTGCCCAGCTTTCACGCCCTGGAAGCGACGGTCATGTGGGGGATGTTCGCGTTGTGGTTAAAGAAGCCCTGGTTCTGGGTCCTGGCGGTAGCGATGATGCTGTTGATCGGATTCTCGCGCATCTATTTGGGGGTCCATTTTCCAACGGACGTATTGGCCGGCTATGCGATCGGCGGCGCGTTTTTATGGGTCTATGCGACCGGTGGTCATACTTTCGAGTACTGGTTGAAGGCGCTGCCTTTCCGGTGGCAGGTAGGGTTGTCCGTTGCTGTTCCGTTGGTTCTGGCGATCAGCCACCCGACCGACTATGTCATTTTGATCATGTCGGCGCTCAGCGGGTTTTGTTTGGGCTTAAGCTTGCTGAACCGTTATCTGCGCTTCAGCGCCGAGGGGCCGGTTTGGCAGCGGATCGTTAGGTTCATCGTCGGTGATATTGCTATCCTGCTTCTGTACGTAGCGCCGCGGCTGGTCGGGTTTATCAGCACAGGGGTACTCCACTCACCCCTGCGGTATCTGCACTACGGCGCCATCGGCATCTGGATTACTTTTGGCGGGCCGTGGCTGTTTCTAAGACTGGGCCTGGCCGGCCCGGCAAAGACGGAGGCGAGTAATGCATTCGAGATCTGAGTGGCTCCAGATGTGTATAACATTCTTGTCAGCTCTTCAGCCTTCAGCTCTTATGTTATAATCGGCATGACGTTCGTGTCGGTTTTCACAGGCCAAGGGAGGTCGCTGGATGAGAAGAGCGGTTATCTGCGTATTAGTTGTATTACTGGTAATACTGGTCGGAGTCGCCGGGTGCAAGACGTCGACTAAGACCAAGGTGGTTCCGAAGAAAGAGGCACTTGTACTTAATTCAACTGAGCGTATCCTGATCGTTGCTCCTCATCCGGACGATGAAAGCCTGGCTCCGGCCGGTCTTATTCAGAAAGCCATATCGCAGGATATCCCGGTAAAAGTCGTTATGATGACGACGGGAGACGGTTACAAACACGCGACCGAACTCAACCTCCACGTTTTGGATCCGAAACCGGAAGATTACCGGAAGCTAGGAGAGATGCGGCGACTAGAAACGCTAGCAGCCATGAGAAAACTCGGCCTGAAAGATGAAGATGTCACCTTCTTGGCTTTCAACGACGGAAGCGTCAATTCTCTCTGGGGTAAGAACTGGGATTACGATAAACTGCATCTCGGTTTGAACGGAGCTCTCGAATCACCTTATGATTTCGCGTACCAACTACGCTCGCCATACTGCGGGGATCAGGTCGTAAAAGAACTGACAGAGATCATACTCGATTATGGACCGACGACCATTGTGTTCCCTAGCGCGGAAGATGTCCACCATGACCATTGGGCGACAAACGCGTTCGTCCAGTACACATTGGCAAAAGAGGAATTCAAAGTCAGGGAGCTGCAGTATCTGGTGCACAGGGGAAGAGGATGGCCTACACCGCTAAGGCTTGCCAGGAAAAAAGAACTAAGCATCCCGCATGCGCTACAGGGTATAAAAGTCACATGGATATGGAAGCCGATGTCAAAGAGCGAGGAAGACCTTAAAGAACAGGCGCTGACTTCGTATAACACGCAGAAAATAGTCGCTGTCGGCTTTTTGGACGCGTTCGTACGGGAAAACGAGTTGTTTATGAAATACACCATACCCGATCTGGTGCAAGTCGATAAGGCCCCAACTCTTGATTCAAAAGAGCTGCCCGGACAGGTGGCGATAGATCCGAATGATGACTCTTTACTGGACGGGCCTCCAAAAGGCGGAGACCTCGAAGTGTTATGGTTGTTCCGCGACGCAAAGACCCTGTGGTTTATCGGAGATGTCAGAAACGAGACGAATCCGGACATCATATACGCGCTTCATATAAGGTATATCACGAAAGACAAGGTCGAACGCCTTGATGTGGAAGTAAAGGACGGAAAGCCCACGATACCGATCTATGCGGACAATTCGATCAAGGAGAAGGTCGAGATAGAGTATGACGAAGAGACAGGAAGAGTAGCAGCAAAGATACCGGCCGACCGGCTGAACAATGCTGACTACATCATGATAGACGTAGAAACGTATAAAGACCAGATAGATGAGAACCACTGGCTTGACCGCACCGCCTGGCAACGTATACGCATACGGTGATCGAACACTGCTATTCCTGATCGGGTGGTTCCTCCGGTTCATTGTCGGGAGGTTCGATCCCAAGCCATTTACCGATACTGGCCAGAGCGTTCTTTAATCCCTTAAGCGCTGATTCCGGCATGCGAGTAAGCTTTGCTGTTATGACAGCGATGGCATGAGCTCTGCCGCGATCTTCATCACTTTTTTTGTCCGGTTTGACTTTCGGTGTCTTTTCAGGTTTCTCGTTCTCGTCCGCCTCGTCGTTCTTTGAAGCATTGTTCTCTTTGTCGATCTTTTGCTTGTCTTCTTGACCGGGGGCCTGTTTCTCTCCCGAACCATTACCGTTTTCTGCTTTCTTCTCGAGCCCGGGCGGGTTTCCGGAACCATGTGCACCTTTGTTTTCTCCACCGTTCTTTGCTAACGCGACCGATGGTAGTAGTAACAGGATCATCACCATAACTGCGATCATCTTTTTCAACATCCTGATCACCTCCCGTTCTTGTTATTGTCTTTGCCATGATCCGATTTCTCGGTGGCTCCGTTATTCGATGAAGGGGCTTGTTGGTCTTTTTCTTTTTGATCATTGGATCGGCCATCGGCCCCGTTATCTTCTTTACTTTTGTCTTCATTGGCGGGCTGGTTCTTGTCCTGCTTGTCCTTTGACTGCTCTTGCTGTGCGTTCTCGAGCCCGTGTTTTGAGGCGGCGAGGGCTCGTTCAAGGCCGTCTCTGGCATCTTCCGGGGCAGTAGCAAGAAGCCCGGCAAGGACGGCTTGCTGTCTCTCGGAAATAGACACAAACTTGTCAAATAGCCGTTCTTTGTCCCGGCCGGATGATTCAAGTGCAAGCCGGTAGATCTCCGCTGTATCCTGCCGGAGGCCGGTAAGAGCGACCTGAGCCGCACCCTGGTCGCCTTCTTCTATCATTGCCTGAGCTTCTTTGAGCCGTGTCTGCACATTCTCGGATTTAAGTTCCACCGCTGCGTCCCCGTCTGTTGCCGAAGCATACCGTATCGTCTCGACCAGCTTCTTTACCGGATACAGAGGACTATTCGGCATACTGTTTGTTGAAGCCATGGCAATGCTGCCAAGAAGGATGATAAGTGCCAGCGATGTAGCCAGTGTTTTTAAAGCGAGCTTGCGAAAGTCCAATGTCCGGGCCGGGATGACTGGTGTAGCTGTCTGTTTTGTGAATCTTCCCCGTAGAGATGCCTTGAATCGAGGATCGGGTTTAGGCATCGCCGTCTCAGTGACGGTTACTACAGTCAGGGCAAGCGGTGCAAGTTCCTTTCGCATCTCAGGGTGACCGGCCAAGTACTCGTTGATCCCCATACCTTTTCTTATGTGATCGATCATCCGATCAACAGCATCATATGACTTCGGTTCTTTCGCCATCAGTCTGCACCTCCTAAAACCTTGGTCAGACGTTTGAGCGCCCGGTGTTGGAGTGCCATGACCGCTTCTTCACTTTTGCCTAACAGAGTTGCGATCTCATTGATCTTTAATCCTGCATAGAAACGTAATACGACAACATCTTTTTGATCCGATGAAAGTCCGGCTATAGCATTCTTAATGAGCTGCTGAGTGAACCTATCGATCTCAACGTCATTAGTATCGATCATGCCCGAATCGATCAGGTCTTCGTTCAAAACGGTCTTCTTGATCTTCGATGTCTTTCTGTAATAGTCGATCACAGTGTTCCTGGCTATTTTGAAAAGCCATGCCTTGAAAGATACCTGCGTTGGAATAAACTGTTTGATCCCCTTGAGGACCTTCAGAAACACGTCGGAAGTGATATCTTCTGAGTCTTCACGGTTTCCGACATGGTAGAACACGTATCCATATATGTCGTCTACAAACAGATCATATAGTCGTCCCAATGCTTGCACATCTCCCTTTATGGCCCTTTCGATCATGTCTGTTAGTTTTTTATCATCCATGGCCTCTCACTCTTAATAACGTTAAGCAACATCATTTTGATACGGGCGGGAAAACATTTGTATGATCTATTATCGTATTATCGGACGGAAAGGAAAACCAAGAAGAAGAGCTGGGGAGTAAGTCTAGTCTTTGAGGAATCCTACCAGGATCACAGGGATCAGTAGATAAGCAAGCGTGCTGTACTGCGGACTTATGAATGATATGCCGATCGCGAGCACTGAGACGACCGGCATCAAAGCGGTTCGTTTTCTCGTCAGGGAGACCCGCCGGGCATCCAGATCATCATCGACAAGCCGGTGATCTTTTGTCGCATACCAGTAAGTAAGGAAAAAAGCAGCTCCGGCCAGACCCAGGTTTCCCTCGAAAAACAACGCGGCTGTGCGTGACGTCTCATATTCGCCGTAGAGATATGTGGAAAACGGGATCATGACTACAAAAAGCATGCTGATTATGTTCAGCCACAACAGCGGTTCGTCGACCTTTTTTATGGCGTGGAATTGTTTATGATGCATGATCCAGAAGGCGGCGAGCAGCAGGAAGCTCAGTGTATACGCGAAGAAATTCGGCCATAGACCGCGCAGGATGCCAGGCAATTTTGTAACGGCTTCGGTGTCGGTCATGAGAGGTACTCTAAGGTTGAGGACCAATATCGTCATGGCTATGGCGAATATGCCGTCGGATAACGACTCAAGACGCTTTGTCGTCAACCACCTGATCGACGCGGATGCTTTTTCTTCGTTCAAGATACCTCCTTGGACTATACTAAATGTATCATATTGCGGAGATCTTAAGGAGGGGCAAGATGACGGAGGAAAAAAAGGACAGAGCGGTAAGTAATATCAACGAACTTCATGAGCAGACTTTGACAATCGGTCAGAAGGCAGCGGACTGGCTGGCCAGATTCGCCGGCAGCTGGACCTTTATTATAGCGTTCAGCGTTGCTATCTTTATCTGGATATCTTTGAACTCAGTGCTTATATTTACCAAGCATTTTGACCCTTACCCCTTCATACTATTGAACCTCGTACTGTCATGTCTGGCGGCCATACAGGCGCCCATCATCATGATGAGCCAGAACAGGCTGGAATCGAGAGACCGTCTCCGCGCGGAAAACGACTTTAACGTAAACTTGAAGGCGGAGGACGAGATTGAGGCGATCCAGAGGAAGCTGGACATGTTGGTAGAGACGGTGTGTGAGAAGTAGGGAAATAGGGAAGTAGGGAAGTAGGGAATAGGGGATGGAGAACGGTAAGATCAGGATAGCAAAGTATCTGGCGATGTGCGGGCTTGGCTCAAGGCGCAAGAGTGAAGAATATGTCGCTCAAGGCCGCGTGGAAATAAATAGAGAGAAAGTGATGTCACCAACTGAAAAGGTCGATCCGAAAATTGACACAGTTAAAGTGGATGGCAGAACCGTAAAACCAAAACATTTTGTATATTATGCCGTGAACAAACCGGCTGGATATACGACCAGTACTCAAGATGCCCACGCCGACCAGCTTGTGACAGAGCTTGTTCCCGGCGATCCTCCGGTATGGCCTGCCGGCCGGTTGGATAAGGACACGACGGGGTTGCTCATCATGACAAACGACGGGGGTTTTACGCAATGTCTGACGCATCCCAGTTTTATGAAGGAAAAAGAATATCTTATAACTACGGATAAACCCCTGAGTGCGTCCGACCTGGATAGGATAAGGAAAGGCATAGTCCTTGACGATGGACCGGTAAAGCCGGACCTTTTTAAAAGGATCGATGAGAACAGGTACCGGATCGTCATACATGAAGGTCGAAAAAGGATCGTCAGAAGGCTTATCGCGCACTTCAAACGACAGGTCAAAGAGCTCATAAGGATCCGCATCGGGGAACTTGAGCTCGACGCATTAAAGACAGGCGAATATAGGAAGCTGACCGATCGTGAGATACAAAGCCTTTATTAGAAGTAGAACTGCATATCGCCGGCGACGACAGGTATTCCGTTGTCGTTAAGCTCAAAATGAAGATGACCGGCTCCATTTGTAACGGCGATAGGTTGTCCCTGAACCAAATAGTCACCTCTGCTGACAAAAGACTCGACGTGGGCATAACAGGTAGTAAACCCGTCACCGGATAGGATTATATAGTATCCGGCATCACGCACAGACGATACGGTTCTTACCGTACCGCTATGGCTGGCATAGACGATCATACCGTCGCTGCCCATATCGAACGCGTCGCCGCCCAACCACGTACCATGGTGATAGCTGCCATGGTCGCTGCTTTCACCAGGAGCGTATATCCCGAGATATCCCCATGTCGCATCGCCCAAAGGCGGGAACAGAGTACCGCTTCCGCTCGGAGGCGCCGTTGTGTTTCCTCCCGGCTGCTGGTTGTCAGGAGCGTGCGGTTGAGAAGCTCTGCGGGCTTGTTCTTGAGCTTCCAGGACGGAGATCTCTTGCTGGATGCTGGCCAAAACGTTTGATTGGTCCCCGATCATCTTGTTCAGTTCCGCCTGTTGAGCTGTAAGCTGCTGGGCAAGAGATTCCTGTTCCGTTCTTTGCAGGCTCAACTCTTTGGAACGGTCTTCGATCTCAGTCTTGGTGTCTGTGACTGTGCGGACGATATCCGAATCTCTGGTACCTACTCGTTTTAAAAGGTCCAGGCGTTCAATGAGGTCGCCTAGGCTTTTGCTTCCGAAAACGACTTCCAGGGATGAGGTATCTCCGTATTTATAGATGCCCGAGGCACGTTTATTCAGGATCTTGATCGATCTTGCGAGTTCCCTGGCGGTCTTTTCGAGCTGCCTCTGGTTGATATCGATCTCTTCGTTCAGCTGGTCCAGACGTTCGCTGGTGGAATTGTAGTCGTCGATCTTCTGCTGGAGATCGGCATTCAGCTGGTCTATCTCACCCTGTACGTTCTGCGCGTCTCCTTTTTTGGAATCAAGATCGGCAGACGCGTGGACGGGGAAAGCCAGGAATGCGATCAGAAACAAGCTTATTAGACAAAAAAAATAGGATCGCCTGAATCGTGTTGAGCTGATCTTATCATCACCTCAATAACGGCGAACCCTCCAATCGATAATGGTATCACTCTTACACTGTTTTTTGCAAGGAGAGACTAATGTTTTGCCGTTCTGGCAAGGATGGATCCGACTTGTTTCAATATCTCGCGGGGAGAGTAGAAGCCCTTGACCGCGTAGTCTTCAGCGCCGAGATCAAGGCCTTCCTGTATATCATCCTGTTCGCCCATGACCGAGAAGATGATAACAGGTATATTCTTGGTCGCTTCCTTCTCTTTAAGTTTTTGTAGGACTTCAAAGCCATGCATGGTCGGTAGTCTTAGGTCGAGAAGGATCAGGTCGGGCGATTCCTTGTTGGCGGACTTAAGGCCTTGTTCTCCGGTTTCAGCCAGTACTACCGTATAGCCGTCGGTCTCAAGCACTTCCTTGTATATACGTCTGAACCCTGCCTCATCCTCTACAATGAGTATCTTTCCTTTACTCATCTTTGTGTTGTCCTCCTATCCAGGCGGTAGTTTGACGATCTCCAGCCAGAAGTTCTCCAATGTCCGTACGACCTCGATGAACTTCTCGAGGCCGACCGGTTTTGTGATATAGCAGTTGGCGTGGAGGTTATAACTCTTGATGATATCCTCCTCGGCTTTAGAAGTCGTAAGAATGACTACAGGGATCCGCTTGAGATCGGGGTCCGATTTAAGATCTGCCAACACCTCGCGTCCATCTTTTTTAGGAAGATTCAGGTCGAGAAGGATGATATCCGGCCGTGGAGCGTCCTTATACGGATCCTTATGTCTTAAGAATGCGAGCGCCTCCTCACCATCGGAGACCACGCTTAGTTTATTGTTCATCTTGCCGGCCTTCAGCGCTTCCTTTGTCAGCAACACATCACCTGGATTGTCTTCGACCAGTAGTATCTCCGCCGGTACCGCGTATTCATCCTCGACCATGTTATCACCCCTTGACCTTAGGTAGCATTAGAATAAATTTAGAGCCTTTACCAAGTACCGATTCGACAGTGATCGAACCGCTGTGTCTTTCTATGATCTTCTTACTGACGGCGAGGCCGATTCCCGTACCGGGGTAAGCATCCTTGGCATGTAAGCGTTCAAAGACCTTGAAGATCCGCGGCGCGTATTTCATATCCATGCCTATCCCGTTGTCTCGAACGGTTATCCGCCAGAAACCGTCTTTAGATCTTGATGTCAGTTCTATCTCAGGATGATCCTTGTCACAGAACTTTATAGCATTACCGATCAAGTTTTGGAATACCTGGATCATTTGAGTCTTATCGGCCATGATATCCGGTAACTTTTTAGCGCTTATGACCGCTTTCTTCTCATCGATAGCCGTCTTCAGATTGAATGTCGCCTGCGTCAGGATGTCGTTTAATGACACCGGCTCGAACGGGTTAGCGCGGGTGGTCACGCGGGAGTATGTGAGCAGGTCGTTAATAAGCAACTGCATCCAGCTGGCGCTTTTGACGATATAGTACATATATTCCTTTACATCATCATCAAGACGGTCACCCATCTTCAACTTCAGGAGGTCGACGAAGCTCAGGATCATCCGTAAAGGTTCCTGAAGGTCATGAGAGGCGATATAGGCGAATTGTTCGAGCTCTATATTGGAACGCTCAAGCTCTTCGGATTTCGTGGCTAGGGCTAGTTCTGCTTCATGCCTTTCAGTCACATCCTGGCCGGAACTTAGCATGCCCTGGATCATACCGGCAGTATCCCTTATTATCACGTTCTGCAATATCAGGAGACGGTGTCCCTTGTCTTTAGTGTTGATCCAGCACTCGCATGACGTATATGGTTCTATCTGTTCGGACATCATGTTTATAAAGATCATCCGGAGCTCGTCATGTCTCTCCTCCGGGATGAATGTCTCAAACCAGTTCTTGCCGATTATCTCATCCTCGGAATAGCCGAGGATCTCGAGACCTTTCTTGTTGATGAGTTCTATTCTCTGATGGGCATCGATCAGGATGATCATGACAGCGGCAATATCCAGGTACCTCTGAGACTTCGCGTACTCTTCACGTAGGGCTCTCTCGACCTCCCGTCTTTTACGGACTTCCCGGTAAAAGTCGATTGTCCCCCTGGTCGTAAAGATCAGCAGCATTACTGCGGTGGAAAAAATTAATAGCTCAAGATCGTGGTAATTGACTCCATGCGCGGTTACCCATTTGTCAATATGGTCATATATATCGTGTTGCGTCTGAGAAAAATAAACGATCAAAAGTACGATAGCCAAATATATACTATCGAGGCTCAGACGCCTTAAGGTTTGGATCCAGGGCTTGTCTGATTCGGCACTCAGATACAGCGAGTCTTTTGAAGCCTTTTTCATTCGCGCCCCTTTGCTCTCTTAAAAAAGAACTTCAAAGAAGATTATAGCACTGAAGTTACTATTCGAGCGTTTTTGCTAAACCTCTTGTTCCAGCTCGTCTATACGCTTCTCGACTTCCACGATCTCAGCTTTAAGATCGGCAAGGTACTCCTTAAGTCTGGCCGCTTTTTCTTTAGGATTATAGAAACGGCGGTGGAACCGGTGTCCGCAGCCGCAATTGTGACCGCTATGGCTCTTGCCGTGATGGTGTTCAGATGATCCACCCATATCAAACACCCCCTTTCGGTTTTGTAGTCTCTGTTGTTTTACGGGTTTCCGGTTGCGGCGCTTGGCGTAAACAATGCCTGGCCGTATTTCTTCTTACCGAAGTCTCCTATCATCTTCTGGACTTCGGCTGAAGTGATCCAGTTGACGAAGTTCATCGCGTCTTTGTTATTGACCTTAGGGAACTTTGCAGGATTAACGGCGATCACTCCGTATGGATTGAAGAGTTCCTTCTGGCCCTCAACGAGAATAACCAGCTTCAAAGTCTTCTTTAGCGAGAGATATGTGCCGCGGTCGATCAGTATATATGCTTGTTTCTCGTTTGCGACGCGCGCGGACTCTCCCATGCCCTGACCGGTCTTGATATACCAGTCGCCAGATGGCGTGACGCCGGCTTTTGTCCAAAGATCCTTCTCTTTTTTATCCGTACCGGAAGCATCACCACGGTTGATGAACGGGCTGCCGGCGGCGGCTATAGCAGCTAGCGCTTTAGACGGCACCTGTCCCTTTATACCTGCTGGGTCTTTTTCCGAACCGATGATGATGAAGTCGTTATACATGACGTCTTTCCGGACCGAGCCGTTTCCGTCCGCCATGAACTTGTCTTCCGATTTTCGGGAGTGTACGAGCAAGACATCCGCGTCGCCTTTTTCTCCCATAGCGATCGCTTCACCTGTGCCTACGGCAATCGTCTTTACTTTTACGTTATATTTCTCTTCGAACTTCGGTACGATCTCATCCAACAAGCCCGTGTCCTGCGTGCTTGTCGTAGTAGCCAGGATCATGCTTGTCGCCGGCGGTTTCGGCTTCTCCTTTTTTACTTCTTTCTTTGTCGTGCAGCCGAAAAGGCCGGTTGCCAGGACGACAAGAACTAAAGTGATTCCGGCTTTAAGCAAAAAACTTTGTTTGAAACGCATCTTTCCTCCTTTTTAGATCGATCAATCTTGATAGCCAACTTTGTATGGTTGCGGTGGTCAATATCTTAAGGCATCACGCTCCTTATTCAGCCTGTGGTCGGAGAGAGAGCTTGTTTCCAAGCTCTCTCTCCTCATATGAGGCGTATGTCCAGTACCGCACGGGACTGCGATTTGTAAAATCAAATGTCGTTTGACCGTCCTCATCGATCTTCACCTCTCACAAGAGACCTATAAACGCAAAAAACGCGTGCCCCCGTTTAAAAGATAAGCACGCGTCAAAAACGCTCTTAACTTCTCCTTTCCTAAACGAGGGAGGCATTGAGATTGCTCACAACACCCTGAGGGCACTTAAGCCCGTCGCCCTTACCTTCCGCGTGGGACCGGCAAGGGTCGGAGAAATCTGTATTGATTGTTACATATGTGACAATTATGCTATCAGCGTCTTAAAAGAATGTCAATATTCTTTTTATTATATAATGGCTGTGTGCTTGAGATCAGAGGTCTATCCAAAATATACCGCTTAGGTGATATAGAGGTCAACGCCCTTTCAGACGTCTCAATAAAGGTCGAGTCGGGCGAGATGATATGCATCATGGGAAAGAGCGGATCCGGCAAATCAACGCTCCTGCGTCAGCTGGGATTGATCGACTTTCCGACTTCCGGCAGCATAATGCTGGAAGGCATAGATGTAACGCGCCTCGCCGAGAGAAAACGTTCTCTTTTACGTCTGGAGCATCTGGGATACGTATTCCAGGAATACGCTCTCATCCCCGAACTGACCGCTCTCGAGAACGTATATCTACCGGCGATGATGCTGGGAAACCACAAGGATTATAAAAAGCGAGCGTATGATGTTCTTGAACTGGTGGGTCTTGAGGAAAGGACCAACCACCGTCCTAAAGAACTATCCGGGGGAGAACAACAGCGGGTAGCCATCGCGCGCGCCCTTATCAACGATCCCAAGATAATCTTTGCCGACGAACCGACCGCGAATCTCGATACGGTTTCCGCTGAAAAAGTCATGAAAACGCTGGTCGATCTGAATGATAAATTAAAGGTCACAGTAGTATTTGTCAGCCACGATCCGGATGACAAACAATATGCGAAAGAGCTGGTGTTCTTGAAAGACGGCAAGTTGGTGAACGAGTACATATGAGATTTGCAAGAGCGGCGAGGGTAGCGGTGTTTATGGCGGTCAAGTCTATAGTCAGGGGGAATTACGGGATCCTGCTGATGACCGTCATGATGATGGTATTGGTGTATCTGAATCTAATATTCACGCCTTCACTCCTGGAAGGTGTGATCGCCAATACGAACGCCAAGCTTGTCGATACATTGACCGGCAATGTCGCCGTCGAGCCGGGCAGGGATAAAAGTACGATCGATAATGTAAACGCCCTCACGGAAGATATCCGGAAAATCAAGGGAGTCGAGGCGGTCTGTGCCCGCTCGCGGATCGGCGGGGAGATCAGGTCCGGGGATGAAAACGGCAACTGGGACGTATACGGCATCGATCCGGCTGCCGATAAAAAAGTGTTCAAGACCAGCCGGCATCTCATAGAAGGCAAGTACCTGGGGCCGGAAGATACAGGACAGATACTCCTGGGCGCTCAGATAGCCGGCGCTGGAAAAAAGGGGATCGAACTTTACGGGGATTCGTTGAAGAACGTTCATGCAGGCGACAAGGTGCAGGTCCGCTTCACGAACGGTGTTAAAAAGGAATTCACGGTCAAAGGTATCTTCTATGTGCAGTTCATCCAGGCGGACTTGAGGGCATATATAACCGAGAAGGATCTTCAGGCATTGACCGGGTCAAAGCCTGATACGGCTTCGAGCGTTTATATCCGCACCCGTGCAGGAGTCAAAGAAAGCAAGGTCATCCGGGACATACGCAGGACACGGGATGACGTGAGGTTCAAGACGTGGGAAGACCGGGCCGGCATCATCAAGAACATGACTGACAGCTTTGTCATCATCAACGATATACTTCGGATAGTCGCCCTTTTCGTCGCAGCCATAACGATCTTCATCGTCACCTACGTCGATCTGGCGAATAAGCGCAGGCAGATCGGGATACAGCGGGCGATCGGGATAGGATCTCAGGCGATCGTGGCTTCGTATTTGATAAGAGCGGCTTTCTATGCGGTTATCGGGGCGTGCCTGGCTGTGCTTGTATTTCTCTACGTCATCGTACCGCTAGAAGCGAAATATCCATTCCACTTTCCTCAGGGCGACGTGCTCTTGGCGATCAACGGGAAGTTCATGGCAAGAAACGGCGTCATACTGTTTCTGGTAGCTTTAGTGTCGGCGCTTGTTCCGGCGGAGCGTTCTATCAGTATGGCGATACTGGACGCGATCTGGGGTTAGCCGTTCTTTCCCATGGTCTTGGCGATGCTGGCGAAGGCGCCTAGTACTTGAGACGCCTCATTGGGCAGTATCAGAGTGGTGCAGTTTCCCTGTGAGACTTTTTCCAGCGCTTCAAGGTATCTGACAGCGATCACCTTATCGTCGATACCGGCTTCTTTAAGGGCGGCGAAAGTACTGGTATAAGCTTTCGCCTGGCCTTCAGCGATCAGCTTAGCCGACTCCCGTTGACCTTCGGCGTCGAGGATCCTGGCCTGTTTATCTCCTTCGGCTCTAAGGATGGAGCTCTGGCGAGCGCCTTCCGCATCGAGGATCGAGGCACGTTTATCCCGCTCAGCTCGCATCTGTTTCTCCATGGCGAGTCTTATATCTTCCGGCGGCTGTATAGTCTTGATCTCGACTCTGTTTACCTTGATACCCCATTTCTCGGTCGCGTCATCAAGGATCGTCCTTAACCTTGTATTGATACGATCCCGGCTGGTCAGACATTCATCCAGTGTCATCTCGCCGATGATATCCCGCAGACTGGTCATCGTCAGGATCTCGAGCGCCGAATAGAACTCCTCGACTTCGTATAGACTTTTTTCAGGTTGTACGATCTGAAAATATAGAACCGCATCTATCAGCGCTGTAACGTTGTCGCCGGTGATGACCGATTGCGGTTTATACTCATCGACCTGTTCCTTTGCGCTGACCAGCTTTAGATTGGTGATAAAGGGCACAAGGACGGCCAGGCCCGGTTTGTGGACCCTGACGAACCTGCCGAGTCTCTCGATGACGCCGACAGAGCCTTGAGGGACGATTTTGACGTGAGTGACGACCACAATAAGAACAAAAAGGACTCCTACCGAAAACAGGATATATTGCCAGATCATTTTGGGCTCCCTTCGTCAATCTTAATATCGTCTCCGTTTGCGACCGGTTCGACGATCAGAGAAAGACCTTCGATATCGACGATCTTTACTTTACAGCCAGCCTTGATTATCACGCCGTTTAAACGACTCCGGGCGTTCCATGGCGTGCCGTACAGTTTAATAGCTCCCTGTTTGCGTTCGTTATCGATGTCCTCGATGCACATTTCTTCGCGACCGATCGCGGCCTGGACGTGCATAGGTTTATCTTCTATTTTAAAGATCCATGTCATGATAGGGCGAGCCACGATGACAAGGATTATAGAAACACTGAAGAAGATGATTATATCGAAGTAGAAGATATCAAAAGGGAGCTTGTCAAAGTAGACCGTCTGTGGCACGATGACGGAGCTCATTGCCGCTGCGGCAGCGCCGAGCGCGAACCAGAAAACGACCCATTTCGGTTTTATGATCTCCAACAAGAAGAAGATCATCGCTAAGACGACCCACATTACCCATTCATATGACATTGGCAGCTCCAGGGAGATTGTTACTTTAGTTACAAACTGATTTAAGAATAACTTTAACTCATTTATGAAGTGTTTTCAATATGTTTAGAAAATAGTATTCTGAGAAGGAGATCAAAGAGGTCGAAGAAATCAAGGAGATCGAGGAGATCGAGGAGAAGAAGGAGCATGGAAAATAAGATTCACGAAGGACACGAAGGACACAAAGAGCATAAAAGACACAAAGAGCATACTGAGCACAAAGGGCATGGCGGGCATCGAGGGATGATAGAGGACTTCAAACGGAGGTTCTTCATTTGCATCGCGTTGACTGTACCGGTGCTTGTTTTGTCTTCAAACCTGCGCTCTCTATTAGGGTTCTCGATGAGACCGCTCTTTGCCGGCGAGTCATATGTCTTGTTCTCGTTGTCGTCCGCTATCTTTGTCTACGGAGGGTATCCGTTCATCAAGGGCTTTTCTGATGAGATAAAAAAACGGGCTATCGGTATGATGACGCTGATCTCGGTAGCCATAACAACGGCTTATATATACAGTGCGGCGGTGACTTTCGGTCTACAGGGAATGGACTTCTTCTGGGAACTGGCCACCCTTATCGACATAATGCTGCTCGGACACTGGATAGAGATGAGATCGGTCATGGGCGCGTCCAAAGCCCTAGAGCAACTCGCCAGATTGATGCCATCGGTAGCTCACAAACGGATGCCGGACGAAATGGAAATGGACGTCTCCTTGGAAGAGATCGCGCCGGGCGACATAGTGGTCGTAAAACCTGGAGAAAAGATGCCGGCGGACGGCCGTGTGATAAACGGTCAGACCTCGGTAAACGAGTCCATGTTAACCGGCGAATCGCAGCCGGTGTCAAAAGCGCCTGGCGCCATGATCGTCGGCGGTTCTGTCAATGGCGAGGGGTCGGTCGAAGTCGAGGTCACAAAGACAGGAAAGGATTCGTTTTTAAGTCAAGTGATAGATCTGGTCAGGGAGGCGCAGGAAAGCAAGTCGCGGACTCAAGACCTGGCCAACAGGGCCGCCTTTTATCTTACCGTTGTGGCAATAGCAGGCGGAACAGTCACTTTTCTAGTATGGACGGTGGTATTCGGAAAGACTCTAGCGTTTGCTATTGAGAGGAGTGTCACGGTCATGGTCATAGCCTGCCCGCACGCGCTCGGTTTGGCCGTCCCGCTGGTCGTAGCCGTATCGACAGCCCTGGCTGCAGTCAACGGCTTGCTGATCCGGGACCGGGCCGCATTCGAAAAAGGTAGAAACATCCAGGTTGTGCTCTTCGATAAGACGGGAACCCTGACTGAAGGCAGGTTCGGCGTCACCGATACGCTGGTCTTCGGGGACACAGCGCAAGAAGAAGTGCTGAAGCTGGCGGCGGCGGTCGAAGCGCGTTCGGAACATCCGATTGCTGCAGGCATCGTCGACGCTGCCGGACCGGTCGCGCAAGTAACGGATTTCAAAGCGATCCCGGGCAAAGGGGCGCAGGGTAAAGTGAATGGTCGCGAAGTAATGATCGTCAGTCCAGGTTATATCAATGAACATGGATATAATATCTCTGATGAAAGGATCAACGACCTTTCGAGTCAGGGTAAGACCATAGTATACGTGATCCGGGATGGAGAACTCCTGGGGGCGATCGCTATGGCCGATATCATAAGAAAGGAATCCAGGGACGCGATAACCAAGCTCAAATCGATGGGCATCAGGTGCATGATGGTCACAGGGGACAACAAACAGGTTGCCGCATGGGTGTCCAAGTCCCTGGATCTTGATGAGTACTTCGCCGAGGTGTTGCCACAGGATAAAGTGGCAAAGGTCAAGGAGGTCCAGGAACGGGGATTGATCGTCGCCATGACGGGGGATGGCGTAAACGACGCACCAGCGCTTGCTCAGGCGGATGTCGGCATAGCCGTGCGGGCGGGAACCGATGTTGCTGTAGAGGCAGCCGATATAATACTGGTCAAAAGCGATCCGCGGGATGTAGCTGCCATCCTTGCGTTGTCGCGCGCCACATACCGGAAAATGATCCAGAATCTTATCTGGGCCACGGGTTATAATATATTCGCGATACCGCTCGCAGCCGGGGTGCTTTACGGCATAGGTATTGTTCTAAGTCCCGCGGTCGGAGCGGCGTTGATGTCGGTCAGTACCGTCATAGTCGCTATTAACGCCCGTTTTATCAATGTGGAGAGGTAGTTTGAGAACACGGAATCAAATTGGAGCCACTTAGGATGCCAAAGACCGCTAAAGGGGAACAGAGAAGACATCCTTTTTTCAGGCGATTCGTAACGATTACAGGCGCTATAGGCGTCGTCGCGGTCATAGTCATAGGTTTCGGAGTCATTCCGGCGGCGTTTACGTTCAGTTCACGGTCGTGCGCTCTCTGCCACGAGACGCTCTATCATGGTTGGAAGACCACGACACATAAAAATGTTCCCTGTTCCGACTGTCATATACAAAGCACATTTCTCACACCTTTTGGTTTGATACAGAAGATGCTGATGGAATTGAATGTCCGGGATAGTAACGAGGCGCTGGGGTTTGTAGCCAGGACAGACAACAAGGTATGCGACCGCTGCCATAAAGCAAGAAGGACGATATCACCAGGCGGAGACCTTGTCATCCCGCATACGGCCCATACGAAACTAAGAAAACTCGCCTGCGTCGATTGCCATACGAACCTTGTCCATAGAGGCAAGACGGTTAAGAAGACAAGACCATCGATGATCACGTGTTATAAATGCCACGACGGAAAGAAGGCTCCCAACTCATGCGGTGTCTGCCATACGGAGAAATCACTGCCGCCCGACCATAAGGGTCCGGAATGGCTGGCTGCGCATAGTCAAGTGCACGATTTGGATCCCGACTATTGCATCGGATGTCACGGATGGGTGGAGGATTATTGCGGCGAATGCCATAAGAGAAAACCGCGCAGCCATCTGGTCCAGGGGTGGCGTTCTCAACATCAGAACCTCTTCGTTTCGGAGCGAAGAGCCGGCTGCAGCCAATGCCACGGCGACAAATGCAATAGCTGCCATGGCAAGTCGCCGTTTAGACGTCTCTAGTTAGTCTTTATCCCAGTAAGCGTCGCCCTCTTCTTCCATTTTCTTTAAGCGTGTGTAATAGTCCGGAAATTCGTTCAAGTGAGCCAAAGCTATTTTACCGGTTATTACCGGGTCGTCATCTGTGACGTTCGTATACGGGTCTATCGTACCATGCTCGAGTTCAACGTCCATGCCATACCGGAACTGCTCGACGTCCCATTTTGACCAATCGATCCCCAGCTGCTCGCCGATATCTCTAGCTTGCTCTTCCGTAAAGACACGTTTTACAGACATGAGTTCTCCCTTCATTGAAGATGACGGATTAAGATTATTGTAATAACATAATAGCATGTATGTCGGTAACCACAATCGACGGAGGTGGTTTCAAATGGCTATCGATCCGGTATGTAAAATGGAAGTCGATGAATCCGGTCCGCCAGGCGGTACGTCGGATTATAAAGGAAAGACATACTACTTCTGCGCCCCTGGGTGTAAGATTATGTTCGAACGGGATCCGGAGAAATATTTGAGCGAGGACTAGAACGGTTTATTGCGGTCGCCGGTGTTGGAATAGCCCCGGCGTTCCCAGTAGCCCTCATAATCCGTGTCTTTGGAAAGTTCTATCTCGGTTATCCATTTTACCCATTTATAGCCCCATTTATCCTCCGCTACCAGCATGAACGGCCAACCACGCTCAGGGGGGATCTCGACCTTGTTCATCTTGAAGGACATGATGATCGGTTTGTCGTAGAAGTAGGAAATGGGGAAAGATGTCGAATATCCGTCATAAGCATAGAAGATCACGGTCTTTGCGTCCTTCTTCGGAACGGCGTCATCCAACATATCCTTCACCAGCACACCTTCCCAGAGGATAGTGACAGACCATCCCTCGACGCAGTCCAGCCGGACTACCTTTTCATAATGCCGGTATTTCTTGGTCACATCCTGATAGTTCAAGATAAGGGGCTTTGCGACCTGTCCTTTTATAGAAAGCTCGTAGGTCTTTTTGTTTATATATTGCGGCCCCTTGATGCTGTTCTCGACAAAGTCGTTTATAGATGACAGCTTTTTCCCTTTATAGTCTTTCACTTCAACGCGATCGAGTCTGACCGGGTTATTGTTTCCAGAACGGATAGTCAGCTGGTACGCGATATACGTCACACCGCCTAAAAGAATACTTGCAAGGAGGACTAAAAAAACAGAACGGTTTGACAGTCTTATATCTTCCATCTTCAATCATCCATCTTTCTTAGAGTCCTTCTTCCGATGCCGCGTCCAGTGTCCGTTGGATGTATCCTTTAAGGACCGGGGGCAGACCGGGGATGTCTATGTTAAGAAACCCGCGCGTTATCATCGATACGGCTTCGTCTTTTGACAAGCCCCTGGACATCAGGTAATAGACTTCTTCTTCAGCGATCGGGCTGATAGCCGCCTCATGAGACAGCTCGGCTCGCGGAGCTTTCTCTGAGATGAGTTCTGGAATGGCTTGCATCTCGGCTTCTTCGGATAACAATATACCACGGCAATCAAGGTGTCCCCGACCTGTATTGCTTTGCCCGATGATCTGGCCTCGGGCATAGATGATAGACCGGTCACCGGCGACTGCTCTGGCAACGGATTCCGCACGCGTGTTCTCGCCCTTAAGGACCGTCTTGGAGCCGACGTCGATATAAGAGTCCTTTTGGCCGGATAGGATGGTGTTGAACCGGACTCGACTGTTGTCGCCGTTCAAGTATGCTGCCGGATACATCTGGATCGAGCTAACAGGGCGGAGCAGGATATAGTTAGATACATATGTGGCATCCTCTTCCAGGATCACACCTGTCCGTGGCCTGACATCGAAGCGTTCCGCCCAGTTGTGGATCATCGTAAACATCAATGATGACCCTTTACCCAGAAAGAACTCGCTGATCCCCACATGCATACCCTGTTCGACCTCTTGTCCGCGAGTGCAGCCTGTTATGATCTGAGCATCGGCGCCGTCTTCCACGATGATCATGTTATGGACGTTCTGGCTTATGTTGTTCTCAGCTAGAAACAGGCAAGCCTGGATCGGCTTTTCGACCTTCTGTCCTTTGCGTATCCGGATGAAGTAGCCATGAGTCTGGTCGAGTTCGGCTTGCGCCGTATATTTATCCTGGTCGACAGGAACGGCCTTCCACCAAAGGTCGGCCACCCAATCATATTTCTCCAGCGCTTCCGCGGTCGACATGATCTCTACTTTTCCCTCAAAGGCTTTTTGGACGCGTTCGTAGACGACCGAGTGGTCGATCTGGAAGTAGCTGCCCGAACGGAATGTTTCGTTCGCATCGATACCCGCGTACAGCGCCGATTCTTGTATCTGATGAGATAGGGACCCAAGGCTTTTTACCTTGTCTTTTATGGACGGCTTCGTAAAACTCGTGAGATCTATATCGGGTCCGAACTTGGCTGGTTTATCCCTGGCGGAAGCGGCTTTTGTCCGCCATTCTTCTCTTCTTTCCGAGATCCTGCTCTTCAGCACCTTCGACATTCTACGCACCCTTCGTATCCATGAGCACGGATATCATCGAACAGGTCTCTCGGATTACCCTCACAGACGATCGTGCCGTCCATAAGGATATGACCTATATCGGCATTGACATAATCAAGGATGTGTCCCGTGTGCGTGACGATCAAACCGGCCGCTTTTTTCATGCGCACCCTGTCTTTCTCAAGGATCTCGTTCATCGCGGATCCCACCAGGGCGATATTGTCCAGATCGACACCCGATTCAGGCTCGTCGAACATAGCGAAAGACGGATTCTGCGCGAGCAGTTGAAGCATCTCAGACCTTTTGGCTTCGCCACCGGAGAATCCCGCGTTGACATCCCTATCCATCAGGTCGACCACGTTCAACCTCCCGGCAATCTCGTTCGCTCTTTTTTCGTCCTTCTTGTCCATGCAGATCTCGACCATCTGGCTGGTCTTTATACCGCGGACGGAAGGGGGTTTCTGGAAGGCTACGCCGATACCCATTCTGGCACGTTCATCGACGGTCTTACCGGTTATATCCGAACCTTGAAAAATTATCCTTCCGTTTGTCACCTTGTAGGCAGGCATGCCCATGATGACCATAAGCAGTGTCGTCTTCCCGCTTCCGTTCTGACCGAGCAGGGCATGCACTTCTCCCTCATCGATATGGAGACTAAGCTTTTTTAGAATGGATCTATCGCCGATTTCGACTGAGAGGTCTTCGATTTCCAGCATCGTTTTAACACCCTTCCGCAAAGGAAGACGCCAGTGATCAAAGTATATCACAAGGTTTATAACGTACTTAGGATTATAAGAAAAGCACTTCATGTCGATATTATATTTGAAAGATATAAAGGAGGTGCATGCTCCAAGATAGGTTTATCGTACGTTTAAGGAGGAGCTTTACAGCTCACACAGGGGCAATGGCTGAGGCGAACAAAAGATATCAGTACAGGCCCAAAACGGAGACCAGGTCTTTTTAAGGCCTGGTCTCTTTGCGTTGCTAATATAGCGACCTGAAACTACCGATACAATGTATGTGAAAGGATTATCAATAATCGGATAGGATAGGAGTTCAGAGTGAGGCCGCACGCGGTTAAAAAGGTCTTTCAAAAGACGGATTCCGGTAAGGTCATAGAGATACACAAGCACGTTATCGGGCCGCAGACAAAGAAGTTCATTGACGCGTTATCATTTTACGTCGTCCTCATCGATAAAGGTCGGCTTCTTATTATGGCCAACCGGTCTATGGAAAAAGCGTACGACCTTGATTACGCGGACATAGAAGGGAAGCCCTATACGACGGTGATAGGAAGGTCTGACGGACCATATCCGGGGTGCGGACTGGAGGAGGTCCTGAAGACGGGCAAACATGTGACAAAAGATTTCTTCGATCCGCTGACGCAGAAGTGGATGCGCTCCGAGACATTTCCCAGTGACCTTATAACGCCTGACGGTCGTGCTATCTATATCCATATGGCGAGGGAGATCACGGACTTAAAAGAGATAGAAGCCGAAGCCAGACAGGCCGAACAAGCTCTCGAGGTAAGCCTTAAGAAAGTCAAGGACTTGAACGCGAAGATCATCGAGACGATGGGCCGGATCGTCGAGATAAAAGACCCGTATACGGCCGGCCACCAACGGCGGGTCGCGTCTCTTGCGACAGCCATGTCGCAAGAGCTCGGGATGTCCGTAAACAGGATCGAAGGGATATCGTTAGCGGCTTCGATCCATGACATCGGCAAGATATACTTGCCGGCCGAGATACTAAGCAAGCCCGGGAAGCTTACTGAAACGGAGTTCGCTCTTGTGATGACTCACACCAGCATCGGACACGATATCATCGCTTCGATCGAGTTTCCGTGGCCGGTAGCCGAGATCATTCTACAGCATCATGAAAGACTGGACGGATCCGGTTATCCTAACGGGATCAAAAACGGTGACATAGTCGAAGACGCCCGGATCATCGCTGTCGCGGATGTAGTCGAGGCGATGTCTTCTTACAGGCCTTATAGGCCGTCGCTCGGGATAGCGGCGGCTCTCAAGGAGATAGGCACGAACAAAAGTACGTTGTACGACAAAGCCGCTACCGAAGCGTGCATACGGCTTTTCAAAAAGGGTTTTGCCCTGACCGACCATTAAAAGAGCGGTACGATCAGCGCTCCATCCTGACGGTCATCTTCGCCGAGCTCAACACATACGATTGCAGCTTGTTGAAGAAATCTGCAAACGTCACGTTCTGATCCATCGTCAGGTTTTCGATGTTCAAGGCATAGATTATTAATTCATAATCATGTGGTCCGGAGCCTGGCGGCGGCTGCGGGCCGTTGTATCCCTTAAGCCCGAATGTATTATTGAGTTCTTTGGAACCAGCTGGCATCTTGTCGCTGCCGGATGCTCCTTCAAGAAGAGATGTCGTGTTTGCCGGTAAGTCGATGACGACCCAATGAAGCCAGTCGTCGGCTGCAGGATTGCGATCCACGACCACCAGCGCAAATGACTTAGTGCCGTTTGGAGCGTCGGACCATTCCAGCGGTGGTGATAGGTTTTCGGCGCCAGTGACTACCGTGTTCGCGTATTTCAGCGGGATGGTCTCGCCATCCTTGAATCCCGAAGATCTTATAGTAAACACCTTTGCGGCACCTCCTTTGGCCGCGGGTTCCTGCGTTTTCGGTTTTTCAGACTGCCCGCCCCCGCATCCCGCGATGATAAACATTGTTAAGACCAATGACCAGGTGAATAGCACTCGTTGATAAATCATGAATGACCTCCTTTGACTCCTTAAGCATGATTGTACTACTACTCGGGACATCTGATAAGATATCGGCAAGGTCGATGATACTGAAAGGCATATAGATTGAAGATCTTAAGGTTAGCGCTAGCCCAGATCAACTGCACGGTCGGGGATCTTAAAGGTAACGCAGATCTTATAGTCCGCGCGATACAAAAGGCGAAGGCGGCAGGGGCGGATCTGGTAGTTCTGCCTGAACTCGCGATCGACGGATACCCGCCGGAAGACCTGCTTCTTAAACCGCATTTCGTCGAGGACAATCAGGAGGCGCTTGAATATGTGGCCGGAGAGGTCGAGGACATCATGGCCGTCGTCGGATACACGGCAACAGCCGGCGGCAAAAGCGTCGCTAATTCGGCGGCCATACTGTATAACGGCCGGCTCGTAGATGTTTATCATAAGATCCATCTTCCGAACTACGGAGTGTTCGACGAAGTGCGTTATTTCAAGCCCGGTGAGACCATCCCTGTATATACACTAGGCCAGTTTAAGATCGGCGTTCTGATCTGCCAGGATATATGGCAGCCGCTGGGACCAGCTTGCAAACAAGCGTGTTTCGGCGGGGCGGAGGTAATCGCTGTCTTGAACGCTTCGCCATACCATAGGGGAAAACGGAAAGAACGGGAGGATATTTTGAAGGCAAGAGCGACGGAAGCGCGCTCTTTCATCGCATACTGCAATCTGGTGGGCGGTCAGGATGAACTGGTCTTCGACGGAGAAGCGATGGTCGTCAGCCCTACGGGCGAAGTGATCGCACGCGGGCGCCAGTTTGCCGAAGACCTACTGGTGACGGATATTGATACGCGTATTCTCGAAGCCGAGCGCAGCCCTTACTCTTCATGGGCATGTAAGGACAGGATAATAAAGAATGATAGCAAGGATCTAAAAAAGGTGGTCGTCGATACAACAGAAAGAAAAGGAGATATGGAGGCCATCAGATCCATCAAGCAAAGACCGCTTCCGCCGGATGCAGAGGTGTATGAAGCTCTTAAACTGGGCGTGAGAGACTATGTTAAAAAGAACGGCTTCGAGAAAGTAGTACTTGGATTAAGCGGGGGGATAGATAGCGCCCTGACGTTAGCTATCGCCGTCGATGCTCTGGGAGCGGAGAATGTGACAGCGGTTTTTATGCCTTCAGGGTTTACACAGGAACAAAGCTGTAGAGATTCCGAGATGATAGCTTCCAATCTAAACGTTAAGCTTAGGTATATATCTATCGAAGAGACTTTCATATCCTATAAGCAGATGATGTCAACGGAGTTCGATGGCTTGCCGGAAGATATAACGGAGGAGAACATCCAGGCGCGCATCAGGGGCAATATATTGATGGCGCTGGCGAACAAGTTCGGATGGATGGTGCTCGCGACCGGCAATAAGAGCGAGCTTGCTGTCGGATATTCGACTCTTTATGGAGATATGGCCGGCGGTTTCGAGGTTATAAAGGATATCCCGAAGACCCTGGTCTACAAACTGGCCGAATACCGGAACACGATCTCAAAAGCGATCCCTAAGTCGATCATCGATAGAGCGCCGACGGCAGAGTTGAGAGAAGGACAGAAAGATTCAGACTCACTGCCGCCTTACGATGTTCTCGATCCGATCATCCTGGCATATGTCGAAGAGGACAAAAGTCCTGAAGAGATTATAGATTCAGGGTTTGACCGGAAAGTCGTGCTAAAGGTGATCAGTATGATAGACCATAACGAATATAAAAGAAGACAGGCGCCGCCGGGAATCAAGATAACGCCGAAGGCGTTCGGCAAAGACAGGCGCCTCCCGATCACCAACTGGTACCGTAAATAACAAGTGAGTGCCGGCCCTCCTCGTGTCGTTGCGAGGGAGCGAAGCGACCGAAGCAAACTACGTAAAAAATGAGTGTCTGGGCTAGGTTGAAGTAAATCTTCTCGCTAAAGAAATCTCGTTCGAAGAATTCTTCAACCTCCCCAGACACAGTATGTATAGAAGAACCTTCGTCTGCGCGCTTGAATTCAAAACAACTCTAGAACTTCTCGCCGGGCACAGATGTATAGAAGGGTACCAGGTTCGTACATCCTTCGTTGCAGAACGTAAAAAGTGTGTGCTGCAACGCACAGCAAATTAATGTAGCAGCCGACCCGACACCACGTGTCGTTGCGAGGCCGCCGAAGGCGGTCGAAGCAATCTCATGATAACTTATGTTTTCCTCCCCCTTGACGGGGGAGGAATCAAAGGTGGGGGTGGCTTCCCATCAAGCAAACTGCGTAAAAAGTGTGTGCTGCAACGCACAGCAAGTTTATGTAGCCGCCGACCCGACACCACGTGTCGTTGCGAGGAGCGATGCTTGCCAGCGCGACGAAGCAATCTATGAGTTGACTAACGCTAAATATCAATATATGCTATATATAGCACTATATATAGCATACAAAGGATGATAGCTCATGGCAGGACTGGTAAAGAAGACACAAATATACGTAACAGATAACCAATGGACGTCGCTGGTCCGTGAAAGCTGGCTGAAAAAAGTGTCGGTTGCAGAAGTGATCCGCTCAGCCATAGACGAACATCTTGCCGAAACGGGCAGCCAGACAGAAGGATTAGAAAGCGCTCTTAGAAGCTCGGCCGGAATATGGAGATCGAGAAAGGTCGAATCAGGCATCGACTATGTAAACCGGACAAGGCAAGGCTGGTCAAAGCGAGCGAACTGGTAGATGTCAGGATATCTGATAGATACGGATATTCTAATAGACCATTTAAGAGGAGACGGTAAAGCGACCGAAGCAATATCTTCTCTCGTAAAAAAAGGAAGCCCGGTTGTTTCATCGGTCATATGCGAAGCTGAGATCTTCTCGAATGTCCTATCAAGTGAGGAGAAGCATATTACTGCGTTATTCCGTTTTATCAAAACCATCCCGATCGACAGTGAGACAGCGCGGCTTGCCGGGCGATACAAGCAGAAATACAAGAGATCTGACAATGTTGAGACTCCGGATGCGCTTATAGCCGCGACGGCCAAATTGAACGACCTTGACCTCGTTACCCGGAACAAAAAACACTACCCGATGACCGACATAAAAGTCATCACCCCATACTAGTAAAAAGTGTGTGCTGCGACGCACAGCATGTTTATGTAGCCGCCGACCTTCAGGTCGGCTCCCAAAAAGTGATTACTTTCAATAGTATTTCCTCCCCCTTGACGGGGGAGGAATCAAAGGTGGGGGTGGCTTCCCATCAAGCAAACTGCGTAAACAGTGAGTGCTGCAACGCACAGCATGTTTATGTAGCCGCCGACCTTCAGGTCGGCTTTATCTATCTCTTGACGGCATAAAAAGAAAGGGATGCTTTGTGTTTGACAAACATATGTTTGATTGCTAAAATATCTATGCGGGTGTTGACTATGTCGATGACCCGCGTTTTTATTTTGGTTTGAAAGGCCAAACGCTAAAATAATTGGGTTTATAAACTGTGAAAGAATCAGCTAGCCTTTTAACACCAAGTCTCTCACACATAGTATCAACGATCTTATTCTTATAGTAGTTCCCAAAATCATCCGGATCGCGCTGTCGTTTGAAATCATATAGGACTACTCCAAGAAGCACGTCGACTATCTGAATATATAGAGATGCATGCGATTCAAGTAAACAAGCATTAAAAACACACTCCCGGCCATTCTTCCGTACGAGTTTCAGCTCGTTCTCATAATATCGAGTCGAGTTATTTGGTTTTGTTATATAGTCGGCGATAAGACATAGGTCCTCATCAACATCGATATTCTTCTCGACCACTAGTTTTGAATAGCTAATAAGAGCATCCCAGGTTGAGTCAAAGAAATGATCTGCATGAAAAGCCGGATCGGTCTTATCGATAACGAACGCACAAAAACGAACTCCGGAGTACTTGAAATACAGATCGATGAGTTCGCGATAATAAGGAAAGTCAGTTCGGTTGATATCTGAGAAATGGAATTCGAAAGGTTTCTTGAGATCACGCATTGCGGCTATAGAACGACTTTTGAGCAGGGCAAGTTGTTCGTAAAGGGCAGCTGTGTCGGCTACCTTCAACAAGCCGATGCCGAAGAACTTTTGTGACGGATCGTTTTCCAGGACGCCACCCGCATCTAGAAACCCGAATGATTTTGTCATGTATGACCCCCGTTGCTTACCGAGTAACGAACACGTGTTTGCATTATAAAGATTATATCAGATTTTGATAGCTCTAGTTTTCAGCATCATTATAACTTATAAGTTATAATGTACTTAGGGGTGATTCAGTGACCAACAAAACATGGAAAGAGCACATGAAAGGATTGCTTAAGGATCCTGGGTTCAGACACGAGATCAGTGCGCTTGATACCGAGTTCGCTGTAGCCCGGCAGATAATAGAATTCAGGATAAAGGCAAAACTTACTCAAAGCGAACTAGCAAAACGTGCTCATACAAGCCAGGTTGTGATATCCCGTCTTGAGAACGGACAGGCAAATCCCTCAATAGATATGCTAAAAAGAGTATCAAAGGCTCTCGGCAAGAACATCGAAGTCGTCCTCAAATAACACACTTAAAAGCGACTGTAGCGTCGGCTGTCTCAACGTTTCCTTCTCCTTGTGTTAATATATTCCCAGATAAGTGTGCTTGTGAAAGGAGTCCAGCCATACCCGCTCCGAGAGAGATCATCGAGCTCGTCAGACGGTTCGAGGACAACAAAGACGCATATCATTCCCCCGCATACAACGAGACACAGCTTAGACGCGAATTCATAGACCCCTTCTTCAAAGCTCTAGGATGGGATATAGACAACACAGCTGGTGTTGCCGAAGCATACAAAGACGTCATACACGAGGACTCGCTTAAAGTAGGCGGTAGCACAAAAGCGCCTGACTATTGTTTCCGCATAGGTGGTACCCGCAAGTTCTTTGTGGAGACCAAGAAACCTTCGGTAAACATAAAGGACGATCCCGGTCCGGCTCTTCAACTACGTAGATACGGATGGAATGCAAAGCTCCAACTAGGTATCGTAACAGACTTTGAAGAAATGGCCGTGTATGACTGCAGCAAGAGGCCATTGAATAACGACAAGGCACATACAGCCCGCGTCCTCTTGATTCCCTACACGGAATATGAAAAGCGCTGGGACGAGATAAAAGACATCTTCGCCAAAGACGGCATCCTGAAAGGCTCATTCGACAAATACGCCGATTCCGTTGTCGTCAAGAAAGGTACTGCCGAAGTCGATCAGACGCTGCTTAAAGAGATCGAATCCTGGCGGGATTCCCTGGCTCAAAATATAGCTCTTAGAAACACCAAGCTTACCCAGCGTGAGCTGAATTTCGCCGTTCAGATGACCATGGACAGGATTCTATTCCTTCGCATATGCGAAGACCGGGGGATGGAAGTCTACGGCAATCTGATGCGGCTCCAAAACGGCGTAAACACATACGAACGGCTGTGCCAGATATTCAAAACAGCGGATGACAGATATGATTCAGGACTGTTCCATTTCAGGCATGAGAAAGGGGAGTCTGAACAACCGGATGAGCTTACACTTGGCCTTAAGATTGACGACAAAACACTTAAAACCCTAATCAAAGACCTCTATTATCCGGAAAGCCCGTTCGAGTTCTCCGTTCTTCCGGCCGACATCTTGGGACATGTCTACGAGCAGTTCCTGGGTAAAGTCATCCGTTTAACCGCCGGACACCGTGCCGTCGTCGAATACAAACCGGAAGTAAAGAAAGCCGGCGGTGTCTATTACACGCCGACATACATAGTCGACTACATCGTCAAGAACACGGTCGGCAAACTGGTAGAAGGCAAGAAACCAAAAGACGTTGATAAGCTGAAGATACTGGACCCCGCTTGCGGTTCCGGCTCTTTCCTGATCGGAGCATACCAGTATCTTCTTAACTGGTACCTAGACCAATACACGAAAGATGACGCCAAGAAATACGCGAGAGGAAGTTCTCCCAAGCTTTATCAATCAGAGCGCGGCTGGCGTCTGACCGCAAAAGAGAGGGCGCGGATCCTCACGAACAACATCTTCGGCGTTGATATCGACACACAGGC
>JAGVPG010000013.1 GCA_020052375.1 Actinomycetota bacterium
GCAGGACCGCCTATGCGCCACGAGGTATGTCTTGCCAGCGGTTCATCACGAAGGATCTTTATCTGCCTCGAGCCTGAGTCCACTTAGCACTTCCTCTCCAACGACCCATACGTCGCCCGCTCCAAGCGTGAGCAAAAGATCCCCCTCGTCCAGCATGCCTAACAGGTACTGGCTGACATCCGTCTTCTTTGGCAGGTAGGCGATGTCTTTGTGCGGCTCGGACATAAGGATGGAATCGACGACCAGTTTTCCGTCCACGCCGGGAATGGGTTCTTCGTCGGCCGCGTATACATCCGTTATGATGACTATGTCCGCTTTACCGAACGACCTGCCGAAAGCCTCATGCAGACAATGCGTCCTTGAATATCTATGAGGTTGGAAGACGCTTATGATCCGGTTCCACTCTCCTGTACGCGCTGCGTCTAAAGTCGCCAGTACTTCACTGGGATGATGAGCATAATCATCCACGACGGTGATTTTTGACTCTATCCCCTTTTGCTGGAACCTGCGTCTCACGCCACCGAATGAAGCCACAGCGGCGGAGATACACTGAAAATCGAGACCCAGTTCAAGCCCTACCGCGATCGTACCCAGGGCGTTATATACGTTATGAAGACCCGGTACTTTGAGTGACGCCCGGCCGATCTCTTTTCCATCTTTCAGTACTTGAAATGTCGTCTCTCCGGATGTCAAGCGGATGTCTTGCGCTACATAGTCCGCATCCGGTTCGAATCCATAGGTCCTGAACTTACACGTTAGTTTGGGTATCAACCGGCGTATGTTAGGATCGTCGTAGCAAAGGACCGCGTATCCGTTATCCGGGATCTTTTCTAGAAATCTATGGAATACATCCTCGATCTCGGCTAAGGACTTATAGAAATCCAGATGGTCGGCTTCGATGTTTGTCACGACTGCGATCTCCGGATCGAGATTAAGGAGCGACGCATCGCTTTCATCCGCTTCGGCTACTAGAAATTCTCCTTTACCGGACCTGGCTCCGCTGCCTATATCGTTCAGCTCCCCGCCGATCAGATATGTCGGATCTTCCCCGCAGTCTTCGAGCATGCGTCCGATCATCGATGTCGTAGTCGTCTTGCCATGGGTCCCGGCAACGGCTATACCACGTTTAAGCCTCATCAGTATCGCTAAGAGTTCAGCCCGTTGTATGACCGGTATGCCGCTCTCTCCTGCTTGTATGACTTCCGGATTGTCGTCACGTATCGCCGAGGAGACTACGACGACGGAAGCGCCTTCGACGTTATCGACGTCATGGCCTATATATACACGAGCCCCTGTCTTTTCAAGGCTCTTCGTGTTGGCCGATTCTTTTATGTCGGAACCTGATATCTCATAACCTAGCGCCGTATAGACCTGAGCCAGACAACTCATCCCGGCTCCGCCTATCCCGACAAAATGTATCCGGTCCCCTTTTTTCAGACTCTTCATTGTCCTCTTTCTTAATGACCCCCTCCTTTTATTCCTCCCCCTTAAAGGGGGAGGATTTAGGTGGGGGTACCCTCCTCTTGCCTCTTGCTTCTTGCTTATTTCTCCTCACTAATTCTACTCTCTCGCATATTCGCTGTCGACACGACCGCCCTCGCCAGATCAGCGGCGGCCGCAGGCCGGCCGAGAGCTCTCGATCCGATCTTCATGTCTTCAAGCCCCGCCTCGTCCGATAAAGTGGCGTCTATAGCTTCAAACAGCTTACCGGCATCCAGCTTACTGTTTTCTATGATCACTGCGGCGCCTTTGGACCTCATGATCCCTGCATTCCGGGCCTGGTGAGCACCCGGGGCGTAAGGATACGGTATTAAAACCGCCGGAAGCCCGAAAGCGGTCAGCTCCGCTATCGTACCCGCCCCAGCCCTTGAGACCGCCAGGTCCGATATGCGATATATCCGTCCCATCTGCTCGAGATACGGCACCGTTCTATATACTATCGTATCCGGGTCTTTTCTCTGCCCGTTTATCAGTTCAGTCACCCGTTTATTGTCGTTCTCGCCTGTGATATGGAAGATGTTCAAATCCGCCCTATGTCGCATCAAAGGTAATAATCCGGCTGACGCCGTATTGATGGCCATAGCGCCCTGGCTTCCACCGAATATGAGGACCGTCCTCCTGCCCGGCTCCAATCCGAACGCCTTATAACCGTCCTCATCCGGTTCATCGAACAAGCTGCTTCTGATCGGATTACCCGTGACTACGATGGTCTTTGCGTTGCCGAAGTGTTCCGGACTCTCTTCGAACGATACCGCAGTGACATCGGCATATCTTGAAAGGATACTGTTGGTAAGCCCCGGAGAAAGGTTCTGCTCGTGGATCAGTGTCGGTATGGACGCTCGCGCCGCGGCCAGGATCACAGGGAAAGATACTGCTCCCCCGAAACCGACGACGATATGCGGTTTGAACCGCGAGATTATGCTTTTTGCCTGTCTGTAACCCCGCTGTGATTGATATGCCGTCTTGAGAAAATCAGCCGATATCTTTCTTCTGAATCCATGGATCTCGATCGAATTGATAGCATAACCCGCATCGCAGACCAGATGACGTTCCAGCCCGCTTTTTCCGGTTATGAAGAGTATCTCGCTACCTTTATCAAGAGACCCTAGCTTGTTTGCGAGGGCGATCGCCGGATACAGATGTCCGCCTGTCCCTCCGGCGGAAATAATGACGCGCATCGATTACCCCCTCTTTGACCCTTCCCTCTTGAGAAGCGATTTTTAATAGGATACCCACACCCATAAGCGTGAACAACAGCGAGGTACCTCCGAAGCTGATAAACGGAAGCGGTACGCCGGTTATCGGCATAATGCCTGTCACCGCACCCATATTGATGGTCGCTTGCAGCACGATCAAAGACGTGATCCCGGCCGCTAGTATCCGTCCATAGTATGTGGGCGCCTTTAGAGCGATCCTTATACCTATAAAACCCAGTATCATAAACAAAGCCAGCACAAACATCGTCCCGATCAATCCGAATTCCTCTCCGATGATCGCCAGGATGAAATCGGTATGGGCAGCCGGCAGGTAGAAGAACTTCTGTTTGCTTAGCCCCAGGCCGACGCCGAAAATATGGCCGCTTCCCAAAGCGATCTTTGACTGGATGATCTGGAATCCGGATCCAGTCGGATCTTTCTCCGGATGGATGAACGACAACAGCCGTTCCAGCATGTAGGGCGATCTATTTATAATAACGGCTACAGCTAAGGCCGCGGGAGCAACCAGGTTGAACAGGTGTGTCAACCGGGCTCCTGCTGCAAAAAGTATGATGAACACCGTCATGGCGATGATCAATGTCGTTCCCAGGTCCGGTTGTATGACGACCAATAGACTGACAGCGCAAAGCAAAGGAACTATCGGGATCAAAAGAAACTTGGGATCATGTATCTTTTCCTGTCGCCCCGATAAAAGAACCGCGCAGAACAAGACCATGGCCAGTTTGGCTATCTCGGACGGCTGGACGTTGAATGGACCTATCATGATCCATCTTCTGGCGCCGCCGGCGATAATGCCTATCCCCGGTATAAGAACAGCTATCAGAAGTATGATCGATATCCCCATCCCCGGATATGATAAGCGTCTCAGCCAACGGTGGTCGGTTTTTGCCAATAGGATGAGCGCCGCAAATCCGATGACCATCCATAGTATCTGCTTTTTAAAGTAATAGAAGCTGTCCTGATACTCGGCCAATCCGGTCGCCTGGCTGGCACTGAATACCATTACCAGGCCGATCAGGCTCATGATGACCGTTATGCCGATCAGGATGTAGAAACTCGCCGGTAGTTCGACCTTTTCTTTAGTCGTTGACCGCCGCTTTTCTTTTCCGCTCAATGTGGTTCACCGCCTTAGCGAACACCCGCCCTCGCTCTTCGTACCCCGAGAACATATCGAAACTTGCGCACGCCGGGGATAGGATGACTATGTCACCGGAGCCCGCAACCTGCTGGCTTTTCGCTACCGCTTGATCCATGGATAACGCGTTGTATATGTTGATATCTTTGTTTTCTGCGCTGATGGCCGACCCTATCTCGTCTGAAGCTTCGCCGATCAGGACCGCCGCTTTTACCTTTCCCGCCATACCTTTTGCCAGAGCGCTGAAATCCATATTTTTGTTCCTGCCGCCGGCGATCAGTACTATAGGCCGGTCGAAACTCTGGATGGCACGTAAAGCGGCATCGGGATTGGTCGCCTTTGAATCGTCATAGTATTCGACTCCATCTATACCTGTAATATACTCCATTCTGTGTTTGAGTCCGCCAAATCCCCTGACGGCTTTCATCATCGGTTCCGGTTCTAAGCCATAAAGAGAGGCGGCGGCGATTGCCGCCAGGACGTTCTCAACATTATGCGAACCCTGCAACCGGATATCTTTTACCGGTCCCACGACTCGTTCTTCGCCGCTTTGCGGCATCTTTATTTTGATCATTCCGTCTTGGATATAAACGCCCTGATCGACGGCCTGCAAGCGGCTGTACTTGATGACTTGCGCGTTTTTATTATCCGCGGCTTTTACAAGCCTTTTATCGTCTTTGTTGATAACCGCGAAATCCCGTTTCGTCTGGTTCTCGAACAATCGCATTTTCAAAGCAAGGTATCCTTCCATGTTCCGATGCCTGTCCAGGTGGTCTTCCGATATGTTCAAGATGATCCCTATGTGAGGCCTGAACCGCTTTATGTGTTCCAGCTGAAAGCTGCTGACCTCTACGACAAGGACTTTCGCCTTTTTCTCCGACGCCGCGACTTCGATAAGCGGCCGCCCTATATTGCCGGCTACCGCATGGTCGATGTGAGCCGCGCTCAGCATCTCGCCGATCAACGTGACGACCGTCGTCTTACCGTTCGTCCCCGTGACGGCTATCATCGGGATATCCGTCAACGAAGCCGCTATCTCTATCTCGCTTAAGACCTCGATTCCCGATGATTCCGCCTGTCTGATCACACCGCTGTCAGTCGGGACTCCGGGACTTACGACTATTAAGTCAACACTGTTTAAGGAAACGAATGCATCGGTGCCCAGCTTGGTCATAACACCGGTCCGTCGTAGAGAACTCGCTATCGCTCTTAACGAAGGCGTATCAGCCTCATCTACAACCGTTACCTCCGCGCCCAGTCCTTTGAGCACCTTGGCTGTTGCCACTCCGCTGACACCCAAACCAACGACAACTACTTTCTTTCCGGTGTAAATACTGTACCCTCCCCTTAATCCCCTCCCTTTAAGGGAGGGGAACTTCTTGCTTCTTGCTTCTTGCTATCCCAGCTTCATTATCTCTGTGTAGAATATCGAGAATCCCGAGGCCGCAAGTATAGACGCGATCACCCAGAACCTTACGACTATCTCGAACTCGGACCACCCCAGAAGTTCAAAATGATGATGGAGCGGCGCCATCTTAAAGACGCGTCTCTTGAACAACCTGAAGGATATGACCTGTATGATAACTGACAATGTCTCGACTACCAGAAGGCCGCCCACCAGTATCAGCAATATCTCGGTCTTGGTGAATACGGCTAGAGCCGCTATCGCCCCGCCTAACGCAAACGCGCCGGTGTCTCCCATGAAGATATCCGCCGGATACGAGTTGAACCAGAGGAATCCTCCGCAGGCGCCGGCTACAGCCGTTGAGAATATGGCCAGATCCAGCCCATACGCGAAATGTAAGTGTCTGAACTGCAGGAAACAGATCGCCGCATATACGGCCGCTATCAACGCGACTGTTCCCGACGCCAGGCCGTCCAGACCGTCTGTAAAGTTCACGGCGGTAGTCGTAGCGAAAAGCACAAGAAAGATGAATGCGAAGTAAAACACACCGAGGTTTAATGTGACTCCTATCTGCCCTATACCCACCTCTGCCATCGGCGGCTTCCCGAAATGGATCGCGCCCCAGGTGAGGAACAGGGAAATAAAGAACAAAAGAAGCGTCTTCCACCTGGCGGTCAATCCTAAAGAACGGGCGCGGGATGTCTTTATGAAGTCATCGATGAAGCCGACGGCAGCGCATAACAGGACTGTTCCGAGCACAAAAAAGCTCGCGCCTCGCGCCTCTACGTATAATGCCAAACGGTGAAATATTCCCGCTAGCGTCGTCGCCGAAAATACCGAGCCTATGTTCGGGCTGCCACCTAACAGAATGCCGATGAGAAAGGCAATCAACATCGAGATGACGATAAGGACACCGCCCATCGTCGGGGTTCCCGATTTTTCAAGATGCCTTTCAGGTCCATCCTCTCTTACCTGCTGCCCTATACCTTCTCTTTTAAGAAAGCGGATTAAGATCGGCCCCAGCACAAGTCCCAAGACCAGGCTGACCACTCCGGCAACGATGATCCTATACATCAAGCGATCCTTTCCACAAGACGTTCCAGGCCCATCGCCCTGGAACCTTTTACAAGCACATGGTCACCGTTACGTAATATGTTGCGCGCGGCATTGCCCGCCTCTTCTATGCTCGCGAACATCGCTATGTCCTCATCCGGCATGCCCTCTCCGCGAGCGCCTTCGGCGATATCGCGAGCTCTCTCACCGATCGTCATCAGCTTATCGATCTTCAGGTCCGCAACGTAACGGCCGACATCGATATGACACCGCTTGCTTATCCCGCCTAGTTCGAACATGTCGCCCAATACAGCTATCGACCTGCTGCCCCCCGCCATATCACGCAACGTTTCCAAAGCGGCGCGCATGGAGGCCGGTGATGCGTTATATGTGTCGTTTATGATCGTAAAGTTGTCATCTGTCCGGATAACTTCCATCCGGAGAGCAGAAACAGACGCACTCTCAAGTCCCTTTTTTATAATATCAAAAGAAAGCCCTAGGAGAAGCGCGACCGCTGCCGCCGCCAATGCGTTATACACATTATAGCGTCCGGGTATATTCAGACTTATACGTATCTTGCCGGTCGCGCCGTCAAGTTGTGAGATGATATCGAAAGAGGCCGTGCCTGCTTCTTCAACCCGTAAGCCGGTCGCTCTGACATCGCATGATTCACCAAGCCCGTATGTCACTACACGTCCACGGGCCTTTTTTCCGATCATATAAGCCTGTTCATCATCTTTATTTGTTACGCATACGCCTTTTGAGTCCATCGCATCTACCAGTTCGGCTTTGGCTTCTACGATGCGATCCTCAGAACCGAGCAGTTCGAAATGGGTGACACCTATATTCGTGATCACACCGATATCCGGCTTTCCGATCTCTGCCAGCTCTTTGATCTGGCCTTTACCCCTCATCGCCATCTCGAGGATAAGCGCTTGTACATCCACAGGCGCGTTCAGGATCGTATAAGGCACTCCGACCTCGTTGTTATAGTTCTTTGGTGAAGCCGATGTCTTCATCGTCTTGCTTAGAATAACGGACATCATATCCTTGGTGCTTGTCTTGCCGGTGCTTCCTGTAATAGCTATAACCTTGGCCGTAAAGCGGTTCCTTACCGCTGCGGCCAGATCCTGATATGCTTTCAAAGTGTCATCGACTTCGATGACTATGTATTTATCTATCTCTAGTCGAGGTTTATATTTAAGCGAGTCCGGACTCTTGGATGTCAACCATCCGGTGGCGCCTTTTTGTACAGCCGATCCTATGAAATCATGCCCGTCGAACTCATCGCCCACCAGCGGGATAAAAAGCTCACCGTCGAGCATCTTCCTGCTATCCGTCGATACGGACGTTACGATCATGTCAGGATCTCCGTATGTTATCTTGCCGCCGCAAGCGGTCGCGATCTCACTCACTTTCAGCGGGATCACTTGTTGTTCGACTCCTGTAGTGTCCATATTGCCACATCCCTATCATCGAAAGGTACTGTCTCGTCCTTAAACTCCTGAACCTTTTCATGCCCTTTTCCGGCGATCAAGACCACGTCGCCTTCAGCCGCTTCTTTAAGTGCTCGATCAATCGCCTGTTTCCTGTCAACGATCTCTTCAAACACGGCGTTCGTACCTTCAAAACCCGCCGCGACTTGGCTTATGATCGATTCAGGATCCTCGCTTCTCGGATTATCGGAAGTGATTATCGTCTTATCGCTAAGTTCCGCGGCTGCCTTCCCCATCATCGGCCGCTTCTCTTGATCACGGTCGCCGCCGCAACCGAATACGGTTATTACCCTTCCTTTGGCCAGACTCCTTGCCGCTGTCATCGCCTGTCTGAGGCTATCCGGCGTATGGGCATAATCGACTATGACTTTGAACTTCTGCCCCGCGTCTACCGTCTCGAATCTCCCCGGAATCGATCCCACTCCTTCCAGGCCGACCTTTATGGTCTGGAAGTCGATCCCTTGCGATAAAGCCGCAGCTCCTGATGCCAGAGCGTTATATACATTAAAACGGCCCATCAATCTCAGGTCTATTCTTGTTCTGTTTCTTAAGTAAACCAGATCGAAAGATGAACCGGTTTCTATTGACTCTATGTTTTCCGCCCGAACGTCAGCAGGCTCTTCGATCGCGTATGTTACGTAATCATCCTGTCCTTTAAGAATGCGCCTGCCGAACGGGTCGTCCATATTTATGACCGGAACACCTGTTTTATGCTCGAAAAACAGGTTCTTGGCTTTGAAATATTTTTCCATATCGCCGTGAAAATCCAGGTGGTCCTGGCTTAGATTGGTAAATATCTTGCAGTCGAAGTCACAGCCATGCACCCTTTTCAGTTCGAGAGCATGTGATGAGACCTCCATTACCGTTGCCTTGACACCTTCTTTGACCATCCTGCTCAAAAGCTTCTGTAAGTCGTACGACTCCGGCGTCGTCCTTCCCACGGGCAACATCTCATCAGCGATCTTATACTCCACCGTGCCCAGCAATCCTGTTCTATAGCCGGCTTTCTTAAGGATGCTCTCGATCAAGTAGGTGCAGGTGGTCTTGCCGTTCGTCCCTGTCACACCGAGTAGTTTCAATCCCGAAGAAGGGTGCCCGAAAAGGTTTGCCGACATCACGGCCAGCGCCAGGCGCGTATCCTTGACGACCACTTGTCTTGCCGGATCACCGGTTTCTTTTTCGACTACCGCGGCGACACAGCCATCGGCAAGCGCCTGATCGACAAAATCATGTCCGTCCTGTTTATGTCCGCTGATCGCGATGAAGACTGACCCGGGCTTGGCAAGTCGTGAATCGTAGACTATATCCGATACGGGCGTTTCTTTTTCCGGTCCGTATCGTACGGACTCGACACCCGTCAGGAGTTCTTTTAAGTTTGTGTTCTCGATCAAGAAAGGTATGCCCCCAGCATCTATCATATTTTATCACAGATAACCTTGCGGTTTGTACCGCCTATACCTCCTAGTTCCGCCCGCCTGGCGGAAGTTTAAGATGCTTTATACTGAATTCTCCTACCGTTTTGAAAACCGGCGCCGCTATAGTCGCCGCGTACAACGGCTGCGGCCCTGTCGCCTGCGGTTCATCAACGGTCACGATGATCGCTAATTGCGGGTCGAGGTTCGCTATGTATCCGGCGAATGATATGACATATTTGCCCTTTTCATATCCGTTCTCGGTCACCTTTTGCGCGGTACCGGTCTTCCCGCCTACTTCGTACCCCTGGATCCTCGCGTTCTTGCCCGTACCTTCCTCGACAGCGTTTATAAGGATCTTCTGTGCATTCATGGCTGTGTCTTTGGACACTACTTGTTTCTTGTCCGGACGGCCGGAGTCGTTTTTTGGTGTCCGCCCTTCACGGCCGACATATTTGACCAGATGAGGCCGCAGACGTACCCCATCATTAGCGACTGTGGCAAAAGCCTCGAGCATCTGCAGCGGCGTGGCCGTTATCCCCTGGCCGTACGGGATCGTAGCGATACTCGTCGCCGACCACTCGTCCGGCGCCGGCACGATACCCTCGGCTTCACCCGGATAATCGATCCCCGTAACCTTTCCCAGTCCCAGTTCGGTCAGGTATTTATAAAGCTTCTCCTTGCCGACTCTTTCTCCTATGAGTATCGAACCCACATTACTCGATTGCGATATTATGCCCGTGAGATCCAGATCGCCTTTACTCTGGCCGTCGTATTCGCCGAATAGTTGCCCGTCGAACTCCAACTGCGCCGGACAGTAGAACACCTCGTTCAAGCCGACCGCGTTCTCAGCGATGCCCGCCACGGCAGTCACCAGTTT
The DNA here is from genome assembly GCA_020052375.1 of Actinomycetota bacterium. Classification (GTDB taxonomy): domain Bacteria; phylum Actinomycetota; class JAHEXW01; order JAHEXW01; family JAGVPG01; genus JAGVPG01. Next base: position 10,099 of record JAGVPG010000013.1, read on the forward strand.
AGCCGTGGATCCCGGTTCGTAAGTATCGGTCACCGCCCGGTTCTTTATGACCTCGTCACTTGCCTGGCCGTACGCATTCGGATTGAATGTAGGAGCCGAAGCCATCGCGTAGACCTCTCCGTTTGCCGGGTTCATGACGATGATACTGCCGCCTTTGGCCGAGTAGTCCTTGACCAGTTGTGTGATCTCCGTCTCCGCTTTGTACTGGATATCTTTATCGATCGTCAGGTATATGTCTTCTCCATCGGTCGGCTCTATCCTCGAATAGATGCCGCCGGGTATAGGCGCTCCTGCCGGATCGCCTTCGACCAGGAGTTTGCCGCTACGGCCGTGCAGGATATCTTCATAACCCAGCTCCATACCGGTCAGTCCCTGGTTATCGACTCCCGAGAAACCGATCACCTGCGCCGCCAGGGTACCGCATGGATAGTATCTTTTACGTTCGCTTATGAAATCGATCCCTTTGATGTTAAGCTCTTTTATCTGTTTGACCTTGTCCATATCGACCTGCCTGGCCAGATACACGAAACCCGCCTTCTGATGCATCTTTGCTTCCAGGATGGACGGTTTTACACCGAGGATCGCTCCGATCTTTACAGCTGTGTCCCCCGGATTATCTATAACGAGTGGAGTTGCGTAGATACTGCAGGCATCCAGGTTGATCGCTAGATGCTGTCCGTTCCTGTCGTAGATAAGACCGCGCTCTCCATCAAGCTTTATCTCTTGCATGCGCTGCCCTATCGCCATCCCGCTAAGTTTCTGTGCCTGGACGTACTGAACAAAAACAAGCCTTGCGGCTACGCCTGCAAGGCTTGCGATAACGACGACAAGCAGAAATATCAATCTCGCTTTCGTAGGGTCGTCTCTTCTGCTCACTCTCTTTTCTCACAGTTTGGCCGACCTAAAGGTCGGCGGCTACATTTTTCCCGCTTCGCGTTTCTCGTTTCTCGTTTCTCGTTTCTCACCACTATGCTGCCTTGTTTGCTTTGATGCAGCGGGTGCGTACACCTTTCAGGCAGAAGTTACCCGATGCGGACAGATACGGACATCCTTGGCATTTCATCTACCTCTCCTCCTTTTGGCTGACATAGGCAAAGTTTTTTGGGGAGGTCTTGCCGTTCGGCAGACTCAAGAAAGAGATCTCCTCCGGAACCGTCATTGCCAGTTTCTCGATCGCCACCCGCTGGATCCGTTCGGGCGATGTCAACCTGGCGATATCCAGCTTCAGTCTCTCCTGGTCCGCTTTGTTCTGTGCTATCTCATTCTTTATGCGCTGCAGACGGTATCCCGATTCCGTATTTACCGCCCTGAATGACAGATTTACGACCGCCAGCACCGAAAGGACGGCCACCGCAAGCAGCAGAAAGCCGAACAACGAGTTCGACCCTGCCCCTATCTTTCTTTGAGGGAGGGGTTGGCGAGAGGGGTGAAGATTTTCATCTTGCGGATAATGCGGACGGTAGGGGACCTGCCCAAAAACATTTGGCGCTGCTTGCATTTCCAACCACCTCCCTCAAAGTTTTTCAGCTGCCCTAAGCTTGGCGCTTTCGCTGCGCGGGTTCTCAAGAACCTCTTCCTCCGACGGCCTGACCGGTTTCTTGGTCAGGATCATCAGCCGCGCTCCAAGCTCGGGGAGTGCTTGCTCTTTAAACGTTCTCTTTACTATTCTGTCTTCCAGTGAATGGTAAGATATGGCCACTATTCTTCCTTTGCTGCTCAGTATGTCTATCGCTTCTATAAGTCCTGTCTTAAGAGACGTAAGCTCATCGTTGACTTCGATCCTGATCGCCTGGAATGTCCTTCTTGCCGGGTGAGGCCCCTTCCGCCTCGCCGACGCGGGTATCGCCGCTTTTATCACTTCCACCAGGTCGAATGTCGTTTCAATCGGCTTTCTCTGCCGCTGCTTGAGGATGAACTCCGCGATCCTGCTCGCCCATCTTTCCTCTCCATACTGTCTTATGATCCGTGTCAGGTCTTGCTTCGAGTAGGAATTGACAACGGTCCTGGCAGTCACCTCTTGCTGTAAGTCCATCCTCATGTCCAGCGGCGCATCAAGACGGTAGCTGAAGCCCCGTCCTGTTTCATCAAGTTGGGGGGAGGAGACACCTAGATCAAACAGGACACCTTGTGCCCTATCGATATTCAGTTTTTGGAGGGTTAGCCGAATATTTTTATAATCTGCCTTGACCAGCGCGAGCTGTTTTTTATACCGAGCCAGTCTTGATCCGGTTGACGCCAGACGGTCCTCGTCTTTGTCGATTCCGATCAGTCTTCCTTTAGGACCGATGGCACGGAGAACAAGCTCGGAATGGCCTCCTCCCCCAACGGTAGCGTCTACTATTACGTCTCCCGGTTTCGGATCAAGAAACTCGATAGCCTCTTTGCTCAAAACCGGTGTGTGCCCATATTCCATTATCAAGCTCCAGTTATTTAGATGCCTAGATCGGCAAGTTCTTCAGCTTTTTCCGAGAAGCCTTTCTCGGTCTCTTTCTTGTATCTCTCCCACTTGGCTTTATCCCAGATCTCGACCCTGGTACCGACGCCGATCACGACCACGTCCTTTTTAAGGCCCGCGAATTCCCTCAGGTTCTGTGGGATCATCAACCTTCCCTGTTTATCCAGGATGTTGCTGGACGCGCCGGAGAACATGTTGCGCGCGAAAGCACGGGCGTCGCTTTTTGTCGTGGGAAGCTCTCGGATCTTGTCCTCGATCTTCTGCCATTCGCTTGTAGTGAAAACGAACAGGCAATCGTCGAGGCCCTTGGTGACGATAAGACCGCCCTCAAGTTCCTGACGAAAACGTGCCGGGAGGATGACTCTCCCCTTCGGATCGACGAGATGTTGGTGCTCACCGAGAAACACAGCCTGCTCCTTTTATGCCTTCAAAAACCACTACGCTCCAAAATCTACCACTACGTAACATAAAAGTCAACTAATGTATCGGGTTTTGGGACAAAAACTTTAGCTCTGTGAACTGGGATAATGAAAAATATTTTAAGAAAACGGTGGAAAAATGCAGGAAATGCTTGCGTAGTCTATATAAAGGGATATATGGGACGGCGTCTTAAGTGTGAGTCGTGAGTGGTGAGTCGTGAGTCGGGTGAGATGAAGAACGTTCTTCAAAAAGTGAGTGCTGCAACGCATGTCAATAATATCCGGAAATAGGAAAACGGAAAGTGGAAAGAGGAAAAGAGTCCTTATCGGTGTCGTTGCGAGGAGGCCACCCGAAGGGTGGCCGACGAAGCAATCTGCGGAAAACCTACTTGATGATCTTATAGTAAAGATCTTCCCAGTCTGGATTCATCGCATCTATCAGATCTATCTTCTTTTGCCTGGAACCACCCTTAATTTGTTTCTCTCGTATGATCGCAGATTCTATGTCAGTAGTGTCTTCGTAATACACAAGCTTGTTGATTTTATATCGCCCTGTAAAACTACCGCCGAGTCCGTGTTTATGCTCATACACTCGTTTCATCAAGTCTCCGGTAACTCCCGTATAGAGAGGTCCGTTCTTTTTGGATGTCAGTATGTAGACGTAGTACTGGTTGGTTTGCATAAGGTCTTGCTTTCTCGTAGATTGCTTCGTCGGTCGCCTACGGCGACCTCCTCGCAACGACACGTTTGTTATTGAAAGTCATCACTTTTTAGCCGACTTAGAGGTCATCAGCTACAATTTTTTTCTTTCCTCTTTCCGCTTCCCGCTTTCCAATTACTTTTGAAAGTCATCACTTTTTAGCGGTCTTCTTTAGCGAGGACTTTTTCCGCTCTGGTGAGGATCTTGTCCAGGCGGTCGGGCAAACCGATAAGCATAAGGATCGTCTTCTTTATCTTCTTTGTCAGGATGTCGAACTGGATTTCAGACCTCAGCTTATTTATATAGGGCTGCGCTTCCTCGATGATATCGAAATCCGGATCGAGCCCGGATATCAACCCGATGAGCGTTCCGAACGTCTTGCCAAGATAAGCGAAATCGACGGGCATGTTGAACGGATAGTCCCTTAAGATCATCCGTATGTCTTCCTGTATCTCGTCGATGTTGGCAAGAGTTATGTCTTTCGCGGTCGTAACGCCTGTATACCTGCTGAACGCCCATTCGAGCGCGTTCCTTATCGGAGTCAGATTCGCGCCCTTCCGGATGAATCCCAGATCTATAGCCGCTTCGATAGTATCGCCGGCATCCCTCGCTATGATCGCAAGGAGCACGTCTATGAACCTGTCCCTTGCTTCAGTCGTTATGTCTCCCATCATCCCGAAATCGACCAGGGCCAACCGGGGTCCGGGCAACACGAAGATGTTCCCGGGATGGGGATCGGCATGGAAGAACCCGTGTTCCAGAAACTGTCTGACATAGATGTCCACGAGGATCTGGGCGACCCGGTGGCGATCGATACCCGCGTCATCCAATACACTGTAATCGTTTATCTTGATGCCTTCGACATACTCGAGCGTAACGATACGATCGGTCGTATATGCCCAGTATACCTTCGGGATACAGACAAGCGCGTCTTCTTTGAAATCAAGCGCGAAGCGTTCCGCGCTATCTGCTTCCCTCAAGAAATCCAGTTCCTCGCCCAGGACTCTTGAGAACACGTCGAGCAGACCCATTATGTCTATCCGGTCACCAACGTGCGTGAAGCGGTTGAGACCTTCCATGATGTAAGCGAGCGTCCCCATGTCAATATCTATCAGTTCTTCTATCCCGGGGCGCTGGACTTTTACGGCTACTTTCTCCCCGCTGTTTAAGACCGCCTCATGGACTTGCCCCAAGGACGCGGCAGCCCTCGGCACCGGGTTGAAGGTCTGGAATATCTCGTCGATCGGTCGGCCCAGCTCACTTTCGATCAGGGTTTTGATCAAGGGGTAATCTTCGGGAGGGACTTCGTCCTGGAGCTTCATCAGCTCCATGATATAGGGTTCCGGCATGACGTCGACGCGGGCGCTCATGAACTGGCCCAGCTTTATCAAGACGCCGCCGAGTTCGACGGCCGTCTCTCTGAACTTGATCGCCCGCCTTCTATGGCGGGCTTCCATCCTTCTCTCAGCTTCCTTGAAACCGACCTTGCGCGATAGCCGGGATTCACGCCAGAAATCCCAGGAGATGCCCAGGATCAAACGGGCGAACAGGCTTATTCTTCGTGATTTCGAGGGTTTGCCGGCCATGTCTTGCAAGCTTATTTCTTGCTCAGCTTGTCGACTTTCTTTGACAACTCCTCGACCAGGTCTTTAAGCTCGCTCAAGTCTTTCTTCGTGGCGATGTCGGCTTCCTTGATCCAGTCCTGGATGAATTCGCGTTTGCGATCTTTCATCTCGCCGCGTTTCTCTTCCCATGTGGCTTTAGCGCGAGCTTCCGCTTCCTGACGACGGACACGAAACTCTTCCATCCGTTCCTTCCTTTTCGCGGCCATATCCGCCGCCAGATCGTCGATGCGTTCCGTCGCATCGTACGCGTAAAGGAAAATATCCCGCCAGCTCTGCATAACCGATCGCCCCCTTGTAAGAGCTGAAGGATGAAGAACTGAAGGATGAAGGTACTTTGTTTGTTCGGATTATTAGTCTTAGACCATCTTCCTGTTCATCAAGCTCTTCGACTCTTCCGCTCTCTAAGCTTTTATACTTTAATGCTCTATGATCCCTCTATTTTCTCTTTAAACCTTCAGGGCTTTTTCTCTTCAGTTCTACTTTAGCCTTCATCCTTCAGCCCTCAAAGCTTTTATAAGCTCTCTTTATGTTTTTTCAGCCTTCAGCCTTTCTTTCTTCAGTTCTACTTCAGCCTTCATCCTTCAGCCTTCAGCTCTTTTACAGGAGTGGACCTGTAAGCCGGGTTCTGTACCCGTCGAAACGGGCGGTGATCATCTATCTGGGACCGGCGTTGCCGCCGGCCTCGAGCGACCTACCCGAGGACCTTGAGACGGGCCGTCTCGTGGACCATGAACGTCCTGTCCTCCTATTAGGTCTTGCTCCGGGCGGGGTTTACCCCGTCGTCCGGTCACCCGGACATCGCGTGCGCTCTTACCGCACGATTTCACCCTTACCCGTAACCCCCTCCTTTTATTCCTCCCCCTTTAAAGGGGGAGGATTTAGGTGGGGGTAACAATTACGGGCGGTATGTTTCTGTGGCACTTTCCTTAAGGTCACCCTCAGTCGCATTTCGCGACCGCCCTGCCCTATGGAGCCCGGACTTTCCTCTCACAGCTTAAAAAAGCTGCAAGCGATCACCCAGCCCACTCCTATCTTTAGTGTAGCATGGTATGTGTAAGAGCTGAAGGCTGAAGGAACAGAGAATAGTAGGTTTTTGTAGCCGCCGACCTTTAGGTCGGCTCCCATATGCTAAAATCGTCGTATGAAATACCCGAAAACTCCACGTCTCAAGAACTTCGATTATAAAGGTCCTCGTGTGTATTTCGTCACTGTGCGGACAGCATATAACCATCATGTTTTTACCGATCCGGATAATGTTAAGCGTGTTCAGAATGTATTGGTTGATTGTTCAGTGAAAAAAAGTTTCAGAATATTAGCATACTGCTTCATGCCTAACCATTTGCATCTGCTTATCGAGGGACAGGATACAGCATCATTGAAAGACTTTATGAGACTATTCAAACAGAGAACCTCATACGAGTTCAAAAGAGAAAGCGGTGGTTGTCTGTGGCAACCAAGTTATTACGACCATATCCTAAGAAATGAGGAGTCATTCATAAGAGTCGGAAGGTATATTGTTGATAACCCCGTGAGAGCACAGCTGGTCAAAGACTTCCGGGAGTATCCGTATATCGGCTCTGAGACAATAGACCTGAAAGACTTCTTAGATGTAGAACCATACGATATAGGTTAGCCGACCTAAAGGTCGGCGGCTACATTTTCTCGTTTCTCGTTTCTCGCTGTTACGGGTGGCAGCCGCCTGCACAAAGGAATTCGCCTGTTATCGGTTGCGGCTGCACATTCATGTCCGGCCTTATCTTTCCCGGAGTAGACGCATTACCATGCGATTCATGGCAGGTCGTGCAGTGAATGCCCCGTTTAGTATGGACACCGTGCGCGTCTTTCGACTGCGAACGCCGCCATACATACGTCGGGGGCGCGGTATAAGTCGTGGGATAGTAGTATGTGTACTCATGGCACGAGTAGCA
>JAGVPG010000033.1 GCA_020052375.1 Actinomycetota bacterium
ACCCTAGTCGGACTTACGGTACAGGCGCTTGTTCGGGGTGGTCAACTTTTCGGTTAGCGAAACCCCTCAAAGTGGTCAACATTTAGGTTAGCGAACACAAAAAGGGGTCAGGTCTAGAATTGTCAATTCTGTAACACGGAAAACGACGTCCTTGTGAGGTCACCCTTAGGTGACCGAATCAATCCAGGAAAAAGATAAGGGAGTGAAGAATGACGTAGTTTACATGCATGGTTGCTGTTCACTTCTCGCCATCCTCACACATCTTCCGTAATCGGCACTTCCATACTCGAGTGTATTAGTGCAAGAAAGTATGTTGATAATCTAGTTAATATACGATAACCTATATGTAGTAAGTTAATAACAATAAACTATGCATAAATAGGTTAATGAACGTTAAGTATGGAGGAATCAAATGGACAAGAATCTTATCAGCACTAAAGAAGCAGCGGAAATACTTGGCATAAGTACAGTTGCTGTTTGGAAGCGCATTCAGAAGCGCCAGATCCATGCGTTCAAAGTGGGACGGGCATATGTGGTCGATCGTCGGAGCCTGGGTAATATTTATCAGGAGATGTCGCTGGATGACAAGAAGCGGATAGACAAAGCCGTGGATAAGGTTGTTAAAGACTACGGTACCACTTTAAAAAGGCTTGGCAAAGAATGAGAGAGATCAAGATCAGCGAGGTCGAGCATCTTGCTCATCGTCTTGCGCGGAAGCACTTATCATGGGACGAACCGATTCCTGACTTCTCTACCCGATATGCTGGGATACTTGAAAGCTGTCTCGCAACCGCTTTTCAGACATATGGTAAGCGTTCACTATACAAGACACTGGATGATAAGGCTGCGATTATCTTCTATCTGATGATCAAGAACCACCCTCTTCTTAACGGTAACAAGAGAGTTGCGGTGACGCCCCTCCTTGTTTTTCTCGTACTCAATGATAAATGGTTATCCGCATCTCCCGAAGAACTGTATCAGATAGCCGTCGAGGTCGCGGAAAGTAATCCGAGGTTCAAAGATGGAGTGGTTTCAGAGATCAAGAAATTCGTACGCAGATATTCCGTTCCGTTTGAATAACATGGTCACCCAGGGCTTGTATTTTAACATTTCGTGATTTATACCTAGTTTAGCCTAGAAGGAATTTGGTTATGAAACCCATGATTAAACCGCCAAGGACGCCGATGCCTACTATGGGAACGTAAGCCCTGGAAATAATCGCTGAAGGTACGCTTAAGCCCGCGCCGAGAAACAATCCGGATAGAGCGGGGTGGACTCCCAGATCAACCAAAGGAACGAGGAGGCCGAGCATAAAACGTTCGATAAACGCCGCGGTCATCGCTTCCCATTTCTGCCTTGGTGTGTCGAACTTCATGGGGACCATAATTACGACGTCGATCACACCGAACACGAGACCGAAAACGATTCCCAACCGTATTCTTGACATAATGCCTCCTTCGTCAGTACTGGGTGCGAGCGGCGTAGTTGAAGCTGAGGAAATAGTCCTTAAGGCTTTCATCGGTTGTGTGATAGGGATCTTCTCCTATGAAATAACCAACAAACACCTCTCTCGCCCTAGCAATTTCCTTAAGTCTTTTTCTATTCTTGGGATCAATAATAGTCAAATCGAAGAGTTCTAGCGCTCGTTCAAATGCTAGACGCGAATACTCACTATTGCCCTTGTTTTTCCAATTAATAGTGCGTATGACCTCGCTACCGACGTTTGCTAGCTGTTGGACCAGACTATAGGTATACCACCCTCCGGCTGCCAGTTCTTTGTGCTGTGCTCTCATCGTTCCACAAGCTTCATAACGATATTCGTTATTCTTTCCCGAGTTTTCGGATCGTCTACATCGCGGGACATATTACCGAAAGCGGGTCGTAGATTGATCATAGAGTCAAACTCTATGAAGTCATCACCTTCGAGATCAGGATATAGGTTGATTCCCCATATGTCTTCTTGTTTAGAGCCGTCTTCTAATAGGCATGCTTCTTCGTCTGCATGAAGTTCCGCATCAACAGCCATTATTTCACGGTCCACATCGACGACGGCCTTAACAAAGTTACCAAATGTATTCTTTGCCATGACCCTTAAACCATCGACGGAGATTTCTTTTTCAACGATTATCATGCAATCATTCTACCATTTCGGAATTGCAATAGAGTCCAGTCATTGAATTATAAGTTCTGTAACGTTAATCACTTCATGTTAGACTAGTCGTATCATGAAACGTTTTGATTTCTGGCAGACATGGTTGTTTTGCGCATCGATAGTGATCGCGGTGTTTGGGCTGGCGATGGCTCTCTTTAGCAATACGCCCCTTTTTGCCTGGATGAACAATCAGATAGACCCTGTGTTCTGGAGTGCATCGGTTACTGATACAACAGCACTGATGTTCAGGAGCTGGATATATGGAGTACTAGGTGCGACAGTCCTTGGATGGGGCGTCACCTTGGCATTTATCGCCAGCTATCCGTTTAAGAAAAAAGAGAGGTGGTCGTGGCAGGCGATAGCTTGCGGGACTGCTTCCTGGTATGTCCTGGATACCTCGTTCTCTGTTTACTTCGGAGTCTATTTCAACGCGGCTTTGAATACGGTCCTACTTCTCAGTATCGCGCTACCGCTTATCATGACGCATAAAGAGTTCAAGACCAAAACATAGCATCGAGTGGTCGGCCGACCGGCCTATGCATTACTTTCAGCAACCGGGCTCACCGGGATGATCGCAGCAAGACTGCCGGAATTTGATTTTTCTCCACGTATTACTCATGATCAGGCGGATCTTCTTACCCAAGGGCATAGGTTGTCTTATATTCTGCCAGAAGGTGCTGGGCTTTGGGTGTTCATGGTCATGCACAGACATGCCTTTCTCTTGTCATAAAAAATACAGCCGGTTATTTCTTAAATACAAGCACAAGGGCAAAAAGTGTAAAACCGACTCCAAAACCGATAAACATACCGGCTGGAACGTTATCGATTAAAAAACCGATACCAAAACCCAGAAACAGACCAGCCGGGATGAACAATGCTGCCGCTTGTTTTGAATCACCCTTCTTCTCCTCTTTAACATTTTTATCTGCCATTGCGACTCCTATCTCTTGAACGTGTTATTTGTAGGTGACTTCGATCTTGTTGCTCTTGATGTCGGCGCCTCCGTTACCTTTCTTGGTCTCCGCACGGAACTCAGCTTTCTTCCCGGGTTCCAGCGATGAAGGCTTGGCTGCGACCTCTTGTTTGTCGACTTCGGCGTTATTGGCATCGAAGAAGGTCACTTTCACCTTGATTTCTGAGACTTTCCCGTCTGTGTTGTTTTGAAGCTCGCCTGTGACTTCGTAGAATCCGCCGCCATAGAAACCGGACGATTGGCTGATAACGTCAACATTACCTGCTTGCACACCCGTGTTCCCTGTAGATCCGGTTTCTGTGTCGGAAGACTTAGACGAACACCCGACAAATACAGTTAGAAGAAGTACGAAACACGAAAGAACTGTCATCCTTCTGATCATTTTGCCTCCTCTTGACATGATCCCTCCTGTCGCAACCCTTGTTTATTAATCAGTAAATATCAAACGTGTAGTAAGCGCAATACGTAAGTTGCGGGAGCCGCGTTTTATTGAAATACTACAAACAGTGAAAAAATCATCACAAACATAGGCGAGACGAAAAGGAGGACTTGGCAGACGTGAAAAAACAAAACAAGATCATTATTGCCGCTGTTGCAGGGGTATTGATTGCTCTGATCGCGGGTATTGCAGTGTGGTACTTTTATAACCAGAACAAAGAAGCAAAGGCCAAAAGCGCATATGAACAAAAGATCAAGAAAATCTGGATTGAAGTGATAAAAGACAGCGATGGCATAAAGAAGATCCTTGGCAATCCGGCCAAAGACAGCGATCTGCAGAAGCTCGACGACGACGCCCGGATCTTGGAAAAGTCCGTCAGACGGAAGATATCAGAGCTTAAGATGATCAAGGCTCCCAACGGTTATGATGAACCGGGGACTAAGCTCAAGAAAGGCTTAGACGCCTATGCCGTATACCTTGCTTATCTGCAGAACGATGTTCTATACAAAAGCATCGACAACATAAAGATCCCTGAGGACATCGATGAGGCTCAAAAATACGCTGATGTGGCTCGCGTAGATTTTGCCGCTTTTGACAATGCGTACGAGTTTATACAAGAAAGAGTAAGTGATGAGGTTTTCGACCTGTCTCAACTTAGGGATTACATCGATAACTGGCAGTCAAAAGCAGCCGAAGAGGCTGAGAAAAAAGCCGAGCAAGCGGCAGCGGCCGAAGCGGCTCAACGAGCCGCTTACGAAGCGTCGATAAAACAAGCCGCGGAAAAAACAGCCCAGGATTTCATAAACGGCCTGGCAGGTGTTTATCAATCGTCGCCGAACGATCTTTGGACAGGCGCGCAGCGTGTCGCCGATCAATATTGGACGACGGCGTCCATTAACAACTTCACCAATGACTACAAAAAGTATTTTGATAATGCGATGGGCCGTCCGACCTATACAGGCGGAAAAATAATTCAAAGTGAGAAGGTCAGCGATAGCAAGTTTAATGTATCGGCGGAGGAAGGAGAAAGGCTCGACACAGCTCCGGGCAGCCCCGAAACCAAGTACCTGAACTACTTTATCGTAGAGAGAATCGGCTCCGGCTGGTTTATAACCAGCCACGGAAGAAAATAGGGGGCATAGATGAACGTAATCGAGACGAAGAAGCTGACCAAGTATTATGGCAAATCAAGAGGTATCATCGAGGTAGACATCAACGTAGAAGACGGTGAGATCTATGGGTTCATCGGCCCTAACGGCGCGGGCAAATCGACGACGATCCGGGTCCTCCTTTCATTGATCTACGCTACCAGCGGCACCGCCACGATATTCGGCAAAGACGTCGTCAAGTTCGGGCCGGAGATAAAGAAAGAGATCGGTTATCTGCCGGGCGAGGTCTTTTACTACGACACCATGCGGGTAAAGGACCTGCTGAACTACTCCGCGAGTTTTTACAAAAAAGATTGCTCCAAGAGGATCAAGGAGCTTGCCGGGATCATGAGTCTGGAATTGGACAAGAGGATCGACGACCTTTCGTATGGAAACAAGAAAAAAGTCGGAATAGTGCTGGGACTTCTGCATGAGCCAAAACTAATAATCCTGGATGAGCCCACCGGCGGTCTGGATCCCTTGATGCAACAGACGTTCTTTAATCTGGTAAGGGAAGAGAACAAGAAAGGGGCAACGGTATTTCTCTCCTCTCATATTTTGAGCGAGGTCCAACGGCTCTGCGACAAGGTCGCTATCATCAAAGAGGGCAAGATCGTCAAGATCGAAAAGATGAGCGATCTGGCGCAAAGCAATTACAGCAAAATCAAGGTCGAATCCAAAGCCGCCATACCCGAAGGATATTTCGATATGGCAGGTGTCAGCGGCCTGAAGACCGAAAATCATTCGACTACCTTTATGTTCAAAGGGGATATCAATTCTGTAACCAAGAAAATCGCAGCGTTGGATCTTGTAAGCTTATTTGTCGAAGAGCCGGACCTGGAAGATATCTTCTTGCACTACTACCAATAGGAGCTGCGCTATGCTCAATATGTACCTACACGAGTTGAAGCAATATCGCCGGATAACGATGATCTGGATCGTTTCGCTGGTAACGACAGCCGCGCTCTATATGGCCTTGTATCCGAGTTTTGCGCCGCAGTTGGACGCTATGAAGAAAATACTTGAAAACTATCCAAAAGTCCTACTGGATGCCCTCGGCGTCGGCCCGAACGTTTTTCTCTCATTCGCCGGTTTCTACTCGATCATAATGGCTTATATGATGCTGGCCATGTCCATCCAGGCGATGAACCTGGGCACAGGGATCGTTGCCAAGGAAGAGCACAGCCATACCGCCGAGTTTCTGCTAGCCAAACCTGTTAACAGAACGCAGGTTCTGACTGCTAAACTACTGGCGGCCTTGACCATACTCCTGATAACTAACGCTTTCTTTATGGCCGCGATGTGGGCCGAAATCAATTTTTTAGCCGATATCTTGATAGCCGGAAAAATCTTCATCCTCATGACACTGACCTTGTTTATTGTCCAACTATTCTTTTTGGGATTAGGCTTTCTGGTCTCCGTTACGGCGCCTAAAATAAGATCCGTTCTGTCGATCTCACTGTCTACGGTCTTCGTGTTCTACGTCATCGGCGTTTTCGATTCGATAATCGGATCTAAAGCGGTCAGATATATTACTCCTTTCAAATTCTTCGACAATCAATACATAATCAACAACGGCTCGTATGAGCCTGCCTTCTTGGTTGTGGAAGCGGTTTTCCTGGCCGCGGCTTTTACGGCCGCCTATTATTTCTATCTAAAGCGTGATATCCGTACAACTTAGGTTTTTCCTAAGGAGGCAAAAAGGATGAACATATACTTGAGAGAACTTAAGGCTCGCCGCAAGTCCATAATTTTTTGGTCTATCGGATTGTTTCTCATGGACGCGGCAAGTATGAATAAATTTGCCGGCTTCGAAAAATCCGGCCAGGCCACCCAGGTGTTTGCCGCTTTCCCCAAGGGGTTGGCGAGGGCTTTTGGTTTAGGGAATGTTGACATTAATACCGCCCTTGGCTGGTTTGCTATGGCGTTTATGTATTTGCTCGTCTTGGTCGCCATCCATGCCTCGCTCTTGGGCGCCGGAATCTTAGCCGAGGAGGAGCAAGATAAGACAGCCGAATTCCTCTACGCCAAACCGATCTCGCGGGCAAAGGTGGTTACGGAAAAACTCCTGGCGGCGCTGACTCTTATCATCATCCTTAATATTGTCACGCTCCTGTCGTCGATTTCCATGGTCGCCGCGTTTAACAAAGGCGTTTCTCCAACTCAGGAGATCCTTCTGATGATGGCCGGGATGTTTGTGGTCCAGATAATCTTTATGGTCATCGGGAGCGCGGCGGCGGCTATCGTCAGGAAGCCGAAATATGCCGGGGCGGCCGCTTCCGCCATAATGTTCGCTACTTTTTTTCTTTCGCTGTGGCTGGACATAACCGAGAAACTGCCCTGGCTGAAATATTTTACGCCGTTTAAGTATTTCGACGCCAAGATAATCGCTAACCACGCGAAATTTGACTACGCCTTCATCGTGATCTCGATAGGCGTTATTATCGCGATGCTGACTATGACCTACGTCTCTTACAACGCACGGGACCTGAAAATCTGATAAACCATGAGCAATCTTCTGTCGAGCATAATCCCGCTGTCGATCGGCGCCGCCTTCAGCCCGACTGTTTTGGCTTTTACACTAGTCCTTCTTGGCGGAAAGAAAGCGCCCCGGGCTCGCGCGGCTTTCATGATACTCGGTATGTTTATTATGCTGGTGTTTATCGCGCTGACCGCAGGTTCAGTGAGTCAGGCCGCTAAAAGCGAAGGGGTCAAACAGTTCCTCAAGTTGCTTGACATCGTATTTGCCCTGATGCTGTTTTATCTTGGAGTAAGAAGCCTGATAAAAAAGCCTTCGGAAGGGGCGTCGAGCTCACGTCTTATGGGACACAACAGGGGCGAGATCGGCCCTGTTCGTTTCATTCCGATAGGCTTTGCCGTCATGCTGACGGACATATCTTCAATAGTGCTGTTCATCCCAGCGATTCGCGACATCGGCTTATCCTCGGTAGGCACACCGGCTAAGCTATTTGTAGCGGGCATCCCTTTCACAGCTGTTTTGATTCCCGCGCTGGTTCCGCTATTTGCGGATATGATCGCTCCCGTGACCGCCGGAGGGGCGATGAAGGCCATAAACACCTGGTTGGCCAGGCATAACCGTGTCGTAACTGGCGGGGTATCCTTTATATTCAGCGCGTTCCTTTTCTGGAGAGGCGTCTGGGGATCATAGATGAAAAAAGTGCTCACGGTCCTGTTTTTTCTCTTGTTCACGTTCCTGTTCACTCTGGTCTTAATACTTGGTGAGCTGAATTTTTATGTCCTGACACCCGCTTTTTTAAAAGATCCGATGAAGGAGGCCCGGATATACAAGAAGCTGACCTCCGATCCGGAATTGATCATGGAACAGCTTCAGCAGCAAGGTCCCGGGAAACCGCTCGAACAGATGCCGGCAGTCGCGCGAGAACTGTCCGCAGTCGTCTTGAGATCAGTCGACGCGAAGTGGCTTGAAGCCGAATCCGAGAAAGCAGTCGACGCGCTTTTTGAATACATGATGTCAGATAAGGAAACACTAGATATAGATGTCGATCTGAGAGTCTTTAAGTTGAATCTGCGAAAAAACCTGGATGCCTGGATTAAGACCAAATATGCTTCGTTACCGGAGGTCCCGGTGGAAGAGTTTGACAGACAGATCAGTGAAGGCAAGGAGAAGTTCCCGATGGTGCGGCCGCAAGGCCTTACCCTTGAACAATCGCTGGCTAAAACAGGTTTCGATCCGGTAGGGGAGATCATGAAGAAGATCCCCGATAAATACGAGGCGGGTCTGGAAGATAAAGATAAAAAAGACGGGATGAACGGGCTTTCGGGTGTAAAGAAACTGAGGCCGGTCTTTACCGGCGTAAGCATCGCTTTTTATGTATTGTTCATATTGACGATCGGCCTTTTGATCTTAGCGGCCAAGGTTACGTCTAAGTCGAAACGCGAGCTGTTTATAAAGCTGGGAATGTATCTTTGCGCTGCCATCGCGCCTTTCATAACATTCATCATCACCAGATATGTAATCGTGAACATAGTCGTTGTCGAGCTTATCCCAAGGGCGGGCCTTCCGTCATTTGTGAGAAACGATCTACTCGTACCGGTTTTAACGTCGGCCATTAACCGGGTGTTCTTGCACTTGTCATTATTATCGGGAATACTGTTCTTGTGCGGGCTGGCTCTCTTTATCCTGCCGCGAGTTAGTAGTAAAATGAAATAGTAGGCATGTGATTAATTTCCTTATCTACATCGGGGAAACATGCTATCGGCTCTTTGATATATGTCATAACATTCTTTTTATATACCTCCCATACGAGGATGCTCGAATAATAGAGACATAAGCTAGTGTATTTTAAGGATGTTAACATGGTGTATGTAGTGATCGCAGCAATATCATGCTTGATCCAGCTGGTCTCGGCAGTACTGGCCGCCGGGCTTATCCGTCTTACCGAACGATGGCTGGCATGGAGTATGATATCGGCAGCGCTCCTGTTCATGACCGTCAGACGCTTTATTCCTCTTTACACTATGCTGGCCACCGGTTCGACGGCATCGATCAATCCCACTCAAGAGTATTTAGGTCTGGTCATATCCATCTTGATATTCGCGGGTATCATAATGATCCGTCCTCTTTTTTACGCCATCAAGCGGTCTGAAGCGATCTCACGAGAGAACGAAGCCCGCCTCGAGCACATATTGAACAAAGCGCCTTTCCCGATCATCGTTCATGCCGAAGGCGGAGATATCCTGAGGGTAAACAAAACTCTCACGGATTTGACGGGTTTTTCGCCGGCAGAGATCCCGACGATCGACGATTGGATCGAGAAGACGCATATCAAGAAAGAAGCGTTTATTGCAAGCATCGACAGGCTTTACACGCGAAGTGAGAATAAAGATGATGGAGAGTTTACGATCCGGACAAAAGATAACAGACAGCGCGTGTGGGATTTTATCTCTGCTCCACTTGGAGAATTACCGGATAACAGAAAACTGGTGATCAGCATGGCCAGTGATATAACAGGACGCAAGCAAGCAGAGACTCATCTGATAGAAGCAAACAAGCAGATACAAGAGGCATTTGACGATCTTATAGAAGCCCTTGCCAGGACAGTTGAGACACAGGATGAATATACAGCATCCCATCAACGTTGTGTTACTGATCTATCCGTCAGGATCGCCCGCGAATTAAACCTTTCAGAGGATCAAGTCCGCGCTCTCAGGATGGCAGCGACGGTGCATGATGTCGGAAAGATATACGTTCCTTCAGAGATATTGAATAAACCAGGTCCCATGTCAACGCTCGAATTCGAACTATCCAAAGCGCACACTCTCCATGGGAATAACATCTTAAAGAGTGTCAGGTTCCCGCTTCCTATAGCGGAGATAGTCTACCAGCACCATGAGAGGATCGATGGATCGGGCTATCCGCGAGGACTGAAGAGCGATGAGATAATGATCGAGGCAAAGATTCTGGCGGTCGCCGATGTGGTCAACGCAATGAGTGCCGACCGTCCGTATAGGCCCGCGCTCGGGATAAAAAAAGCCCTTAAGGAGATACAGAAGAACCGGGGAACGCTATACGATCCGCAAGTCGTTGATGTGTGCGTTAGACTGTTTGAGCAGATGGACTACAGTTTTGTGGAATCCAGGTGTGAAGAAGTCGCGTCGAGCACCTCGTAAACAAACAATCAGCATCCTTTTCTAAAGACCGCCAACCACCTGACCGATAACTATGAAAACACGGTGTTTTTTTCTTCAAAGAGAGTAGGGGTCATGGCCGACGAGAAGAACAAGCTGAAAAACGGACTACTCATCTATTATGCCGGGATCGCGTGCAGTATCCTGGGCATGGTCACGCTCATGGCCATTCTCTATCAGATGTGGTTTGAAAGGGACACGGTGCTGGGGCTAGAGACATCCAACTTGTTTATGATCATCAGTCCGTTCCTTCTGATAAGCATCGGCGGTCTCGGTATATTCATAACAATTGCCGGCCGGCATCTTATGGCCGGCCGCGCGATCACCTGGACGACACAGATAGGTGATTGGAGTGACGAGCAGCTGAACAAGAAGGTCGAGAAGGCCGTCAGCCACTCGAGTAACGCCGATATCGAGACGATATCAAAGAGGTTCGGTATCACGGAAGAAGAGGTGTCCGGCACCGTGGAACAGCTAAAACAAGCCGGTCTATTATCTAAAGATATTGATTGGGATCAGTAGGGGCCGGTTGCTTAGGTCCGCGAACCGCTGTATCGTTATATTTATGAATGTTGTACGCCTTCTTGCCTGGTTGCTAGTCATAGTATTGGTCTCGCTCGCCCTTCTTGTGATCGCCAGTCCCTCCCGTTATGAGATAGCAGGTATAAAGACACGAGTCAGCGTTTCCCCGCGCATAAGCGGCGGATCCGTTATCGCGTTGCCGCCTCTGGGCGAGGTAAGAGCGGAGACTCATAGCATACCCTTGGGCCTGAACATCGATGTCGAAGGCATAAACCAGGCCAGGTTGGAAGACGTTCTCAACCACTCAAAGACCAGCCGGGATTATTTCAAACTGGTCGACAAGGATGCCCGTTCAAGCGCCAGGCATTTTGCGATAAGACTGTTGCTACTGGCTGCCCTGGGCGGTCTGATCGGGTGCCTCTGGCTGACGAGGAAGTGGCAGTACTTACTGGCAGCGGCGCTTATCAGTGTGGCTATAGCCGGCTTACTGTTGTTCGGGATATACGCCCAGTTCGATCCGACGGCGTTCACCCAACCGCAGATCACGGGTCCCCTGGGCTCGATCCCGTTTCTGACGACTTCATTCGAGAAACAGACGAATCCCCTGGATACCTTGAGGGAAGATATAACGATGGCAGCAAGAAACTTAAGGAACTTCGCCGCCAAAGTAGAGGCCTGGAAACCGATCGAGCCGGAAAAAGGCGCCATCAGGATCCTGGCGATATCCGACCTTCATAACAATCCTACGAGGATATCTCTCGTCCAACGGGTGTCCCGCGACTTCAAAGCCGACTTCATAATCGACATGGGTGATATCACAGACTTCGGAACGCCTCTGGAAGCAAGTCTTCTGTCCCAGCTTCGTGATATCAAAAAACCATATCTTTTTGTGCCCGGGAACCACGATAAACCAGCTGTCTTAAGTGAACTGACCGGCTTTCCGAATATAGTAGTGTTAGACGGACGGCTGGTGAACGAGAAAGGTGTCACGGTATATGGCATAGCTGACCCTGTCTCGAAGATGACGCAGGTCGAGCCGTTGTCCGATAAGGAGATGGACAAGCTGTCAATGCGTCTTAAGCGGCAGTTCGATTCGATATCGCCGAAGCCATTTATCTTGGCGGTGCATGACCTGCGAATGGGTGAGCGGCTGATAGGCGATGTTCCTGTTATCTTAAGCGGTCACACACACAAAGCGGTTATCGAAGAGCGGGACAAGACGGTCATCATAAATCCGGGGACAACGGGAGCGTCCGGTCTTGACTTGCTTAAGAATTCGAAGATGAAGGACCAGGTGTATACTTTGGATATCATATATCTGGATCAAAAGAGCAAGAAAGTCGTCGCGGTGGATTCGATACAGGTCAAGGGCTTGACCGGTGAATTCACACTAGTGCGTAAGCTTTTATAAGCGAAGGAGGACTCATGGCAAGCGAAAAAGGGAACAAGTCTTTATGGTTGATCGGATGCGGGATCCTGGCAGCGTTCTTGCTGCTGTTCCTGTGCATCGCCGGTATTATCGCGGCAATCGCTATTTCCTCATACCTAAGCGCGCGCGATAAGGCGGAGAGCTCGCAAGCGGAGACGATGTTGCGCAATGCCAGTATGGGCGCGGAAGTCTACAGGGTAAACAACGACGGCAGTTATACCGGGATGACGGCTTCCGATCTGACCGGATTTACAAGCAACCTCAAAGTGGTCCAAGGGTCCCCGGGGACCGGACAAGTCGGCCTCTCTGAAGTCACTGACGGAAGTTACGCGCTTACCTATAAAGGAGCCAGCGGAAAGATGTATAAAGCGACGGTGACCGAAGGTTCGATCCAGTTCGACTTCAAGTCTAATCCGGTGCCCAGTGCTCCGCTGAATACGCCGTCCTCATGAGGATAGTCTAAAGGTTCAGGTTCTGAACCTGGCATTTCCGTGTTTGGCAGGGATGAGTAACGAACCGAAGGCGCCGCAGAGCGCCACTCCTCCGGCCAGAAAGAAAGAAGAATGGAAGGAACCGGATAGATCCGCTAGCCTTCCGGCGACGGCCGGGCCGAGCGCCTGGCCGAGCCCGAAGAAAAGGGTGATGAAACCGAGCGCGGCGGGCGCCATCCTGGTGTTCAAGATATCGCCGCACGTCGCAGCCATGATAGCCGGTATGCTCCAGGCCGTCAGGCCGAAGAGTATGGCGGAGATAGTAAAACCGAACGGTACCGCCCAGGCGGCGAACAAACTGAAGGCGATCGCCTGGATCATATAGACGATGATCAGCGCCCATTTCCTTCCGATATGATCGGAGATGCCTCCCCAGATCAATCCGCAAGACAGACTGAACCAGCCCATGATCATGAACAGACCACCGGCTGAAGCCTGAGTGTATCCACCCTCGTTCATCAGGAACTTCACAAAAAACGTCATGTAGATGATGTAGGAAAAACCGAAAGCGATATAGATAAATCCTAATAGCCAAACTATCGGAGACTTATATACCGAACCCCAATGCAAAGGGTCTTCCATTGCAGCAGTATCCGTTTCTTTGGACTTATCGCCTAGCGGTTTTAGCCCTTTTTCAGCGGGCCTGTTTCGTAAGAGTAGATATCCTGTGATCGCTACGATCAACGTCATGATGCTTAAGACGAACCAGCTGACTCTCCATCCGTTGCCTTGATAAGAAGCGATGACAAAAGGGATGAGCGGGCCAAGGACGATCAATGCGATGGATGAACCGGCAACGGCTACACCTGAAGCCATCCCCCTTCTTCTAGGTCCGAACCATGATGATAGTAGGCCCATCGCCGGTACATTACTTGCACCGCTTCCTATGCCGGTGACTGTTCTCCAGGCCACTGCCACTATAAAACTACCAGCGAGGCCTGTCATAAACATACCGGCTCCGGCAATCACAAGGCCGACGGTGATTACTATACGCGGTCCGAATCGAGCGGCTAACGCACCACCGATGGCTGCAAGCGTAACATAACCGATGAGGTTGAATGTAGCCAGTGTGCCCGCCTGGGTGTTGTCCAGCGAAAGTCCCTTCTGCATGGACGGCAATATAATTGAATAACCGAACCGCGCCAGTCCCAGCGAACCGAACACAGCGAGTGTGCACATAGCCAGGATCACCCAACTGTAATGGATCTTCTTTGACATCCTCGACATCCTTGATATCTTTGACTTCCCCGGACAGTTCTCTTGCTATTCTATGTTGTTTTAAGGGATAATCTCAAATACTTACTTTGGGAGGCATTACTATGGCGATGGCGATCAATATCGGTCTGGCATTCGGATTCTTTGCCGCCGGGATCGTAAGTCTGATCCTGGGATTTATCGCACAGACGCAGGATAAGAAGGCAATAGCTCAAAAGATAGTCGGTGTCGTTCTTATCATTTTGGGCCTGGTATTTCTATCTATGGCCTGCAATAGTTCTTTCTAGATCATCATCTGGATCTCGGTCAGGTAGTTCTCCGGCTTGCCTTTGAAGATCATACCCGGTCCCTTTACGTAGACTTCCCGGCATGGCGTTTTAGCTTCGTAACCTTTTTCATTGATATAAGCCGTGATCTTTTCATAGCTCCTGCCGATCGAGTCGTAAGGTCCCTTGTGGATAAGCGTGACCGCCCGGCCGCCAGGAAGTTCCCGTACGACTATATCATCCGTATCTTTTCCTTTTCTGACCGGCAAGCACACCTCGATATCCGCGTCTTCTTCTTTGAATTCCGGATCGTAGTAAAGGCAAAACGCCTTTCCGTTGACATGGCGGCCCATCACCTTCGCGAGCTTGCCGAACATCTCTCCGCATTCACTGTACTTGCCCTTATATCTGATCCCCGCGATGAGCAGGGTATCCAGTTCCCGTTCTTCGACTTCGAATTCAGGATCTTGTAAAGCCATGACAGCCTCCTTTTCCTTGTTTATTATTGAATCCAGGTCGTGGACGATCTCTTTCTGCCGGCCGATCCTGGATAGGATCTCCGTCCGCTTTCTGTCCAGGAAATCGACGGCTTCGGATTCATCCGTCACGTCCTTTAGGATCTCTCCGATGTCTGTAAGACTGAACTCCATATCCCGCAGGTATTTGATGACTCGCGCCCGCTCGACGTTCGCGTGGTCATAATATCGATAGCCGGAGCTTGAGTCGATCTCATGAGGCACGAGGATCTCCTTTTCATGGTAGAGGCGGAGCGCTTTGATGGATAAGCCCGTGATCCTGGAAAACTCACCGATACTGTACATGTCCCTCCCTCCCTTTAAAAGTGATTATAATACTAACGTCCGTTCTCTAGTGTCACCGTAAGCCCCGCCCCAGGGGCCGAGTCAAGCAACTAGTGAACAGTGAACAGTGAACAGTGAACAGTGAACAGTGAGGAATCTTCCATCTGGATTCTAGGACGAGAAAGAGCGTGCCTTGAAATAATCCTAGCGATATAATTGCGGCATGGGTATGCATACGACGATTCTTGGTGTTATCGCACTGGCTACGGCTATCAGCTGTTTCATGTTAAGACAATGGCGGCTTGGCATAGGGTTGCTTTTGATCGGTGTTTCTCTTTGCATCTCATTCCTGATAATGATCAAGAGTCTACCCGTTGATACCATCGGAGTCGCGGTCACACTCGGATTTGCCATAGGTTGCGCGATGATCGTCAATACCGCTATAAAGGCCAGAGCGCCCGCCGTCGCCGTATGTGAGAAATGCAAAAAGGGCGATCGGCTTGTCCCCATCGTCTACGGGTACCCGAGGTTGTCAATAAGGTTGGCATCAGGTCTGGGCAGGGTAAAACTCGGCGGTTGTATGCCTTCTCAGGATAATCCCAAATGGTTCTGCAAACGTTGCTCCATCGATATCTAATTATCCCCGTCAGGTCTTTCCTTCGATAGGACGCGGAGCCTCCGGTTTTATATATACGATGATAGCCGGTATGATCAGCAATATTATCACAGTGATCGCGACCGACGGCCACAGGTGAAACCGCCTGCCTATATCCGCAAACCGGTAGACTCTATATATAAGGTAGTGGGCGATATATATGTTCAAAGCGTTGCGGCCGTATATGGTGATAAACCGGCCGGCAGGCACAGGATACTTCTTGATATCCTGCCACCAGAAAAGTACGCCTACTACGAGGATGGTTATACCCGACGCGAACGCCACGTAGCTTATAGTTACAGGATAACGGTCGATGGATAAACCCAGCAGGTGCGCCGCGATGCTTACCAGGACGAGGACCGCGCCGCCGGTAAAGCATTCTTTACATACCGATGAACCTGTCTCGTGCTGCATGATCTGTAGCATCCGTTTCCCGCTGATGACACCCACGATGGTAAAGAAGAGAAACGGTCCCAGCGGAAAGGTCCCCATCAGCGGGTTTTCGATAACGACAGCAACTGAATGTGGTATAGATATGTTCATAAGCAGCACATACAGGGAAAGACCGGCCGCGCCGCCGGCGAGGAGCCCCCAGTCTGCCGGGATGAGGAGCAGAAAATAAGCGATTATGTTGCATAACCCGATCATCTCCAGGACATCCCACAACCAGAAACTGCCCGGACCCCAGACGATAATATTCAAGACTATACCGATGGCGATCAGCCCGCCGTACCGCTTAAGGACATGGATCGTGATCTCTTTGACCGGTTGTCCTTTTGCGCGCCGGCTGAGATAGGAGAAACTCAAAGTGACTCCGGTCAGGATGAAGAACATGGCCGGGGCGAAGTAGGTCGCCATGACCTGGATCGTCCGGAAGAAGAGAGCCCTATCGGATGTTCTGACGAGCCACACTAAGATGTGATATGTGATCATCAGGATGACGGCCAGTCCGCGGGCCGTATCGATGGATCTCGACCGCTCCATCAGCCGCCCGCCCGACGTTCAGCCAGCAGACCGCCCAGGTATGTGCATATAAAGATGAGGCCGAAGCGGACGAAGTAGCTGAAGAAGTGGTTCAGGTCGAACGGCTGGTCCCAGAGGTGGAGCATAAGGATGGGGATGAGTATACCGGCGCTGATGGCGCCTATGGTCGTCACTCCCCGCTTATCCAGAAGAAGAGCGGATTCGAGGATGGGCATGGCGAACAGAAACGAGAACGGGCTATGGATCTGACCGGTGGGCATCTGGATAAGCGTTATCCAGACGATATCGAACGTGAGTTCCGAGTCGATGTGTTTGATCCTGATATCCGGCGGTACCGCAAAGCCCCAGACGATATCGGCTATCGCCGCCAGAGCCAGAATACAATACACCAGCGGCTTGATATAGACATGGCTGGTCGGGAGAAGGATCGTCGTGCCCATGAAGAGGAATGCCAGCCATCTCATCAACCTTATTATGTTCAAGTACGAGCGATCGACTTCCATAGGCCTATTCAACCATTCTTGGCTAAAGTTTACTATATACTTATTGTAAAATAGTATTATAAGGTCACTCTTGGTTTCTGATTTGAAAGGAGCTTACTTTTTTGGCACTCGATCGGAACCGGTATCTTAGAGTCATGACTCTCATCCTGTCTTTGCCGGTCTTTTTCTCTCTTATAAGCGGCTGTGTCACAGAAAGGTCCGATATTCTTGGCTCTTTGCCCGTATTGATAAGCGCATCCGTCAATAGCAATCCGAAGATCGACGGCCTGGCGTCCGATGCCGTTTGGCAGGAAGCAACGGCTTTGAAGATCAAAACAACGGGCGGTCCTGAAGTCACGATGAAGTCGATCCATACGGATAACAGGATCTATGTCCTTGCGACCTGGGCTGACGCGACCAAAGACGATGTCGACGAGATATGGGACTTCGACGGAACAACGTGGAGGACGGGAACGATAGACGATGCTTTCGCTCTGTTCTGGAACGAAGACGGAGCGATACCTGGGTTTGATGAGAAGGGATGCCAGGCGGTCTGTCATAATGAAGACGCCGACGAGTCCAAATGGCGGATGTTCTTAACTTCCATCGATCAGAAAAAGATGGCCGACATCTGGGATATATCACTGGGGATAAGCAATATCCGGGGTTCGGTCAACGATTATGTGTTCGCCGTCGATCCTGCCTATCAGAAAAATCCGATGAACAACGAGCTTGTCTTAATAAGACAGCATGACGCTTTTACAAACCGCGCCCCGATCGTCCCTAACTACTGGATAGACCCGGCAGACGGGCAGAAGAAACCGAGATACCAGTATAAAGACGGCTTGACGGTCGATTCTACACCTTACCCGTTTGTCTATGAGGTCGAGGAGATCCGGGACTACACTTTATTCAAACCGGGAGCACGTCTGCCATACATGATCTTCTATCCGTTCGGCATGAAATGGGGCGGCAGCCGCGATGACATCACCGGCAAAGCGGTCTGGAACAAAGGCAAATGGACCGTCGAAATGGCAAGAAAACTGAAGACCGGGCATAAAGACGATATAGACTTCGCGCCGGCCGACGGCAAGAGCCACGTATACACGTTTGCCGTAGCAGTATTCGACCGGACGATAATAGGGCATAAGACGAGCAAACCGGTGAGGTTTGAGATCGAGTGAGGAAGCGAGGTAGCGAGGTAGTGGGGAAGAGAGGAAGCGAGATAGTACTGGTATTTGCGTTTTTAGTTGTTTTGATCGTTCTGCTTGCCGGATGCAACCAGCGTGAAAAAACCGTCAAGGTCAAGACAAAGAATGTAGTCAAAGCGGTATTTGTAGACAAAGCGCCGGAACTGGATGGGAAAAGCAACGACGCGGTGTGGACAAAAGCGCCGGAATCCGTGATCACCTTGAAAGGCGGGACTGACGCGAGGATAAAGTCCGTCTATACGCAAAAGATGATCTACTTCCTGGTATCTTGGGACGACACGACTCCTCAAAGCGGCGTTCTCTGGTGGGAATATAACGGGACTGAGTGGCATCGCAATTACGATACGGACGACAAGGTCAGCTTCATCTGGAATATCGATCACTCGCTCCCGCTTTTTGACACTAAAGGATGCGAGGCCATTTGCCATCAGCTGCCCGATAGCGATCAGGCGTCGATGACTATCACGGGCAATAAGACAAATGGAAAGCCATGGCCCGGCATTGACTGGAAGGGTGATGCGTGGAAGTGGGCGCCCGGTATCATGAACGAGAAAAACATCGTCGATGACGGTATTTTTGCCGCTCCAAGCGAGGCGAGGAAACGGCCGGAACTGACTACGGTTGTTGAAAGCAGACTGATCTTTGACGGCGGCGACTCCGGTACCAAACAGTGGTTTACACGTAACCCTAACGCGGCCACCGAAGAAGAGAAAGCGCAAGATATCGAGAAGCCCGCCTACATGCCGAAGCTGGGATATGACCTTTCGAAAAACCCGTTTCCTAATCAGCGGGATATGATCCCAATCACCGACTACTCTGTCTTCAAAGCGGGTGACAAGCTGCCCATGATGTTGTATTTCGACTTTACGAGTGAGAAGAACATAAAAGATTTTCCGGAAGGGAAACCGACCGGGAGCAGGGTAGATCTATCCGGTAAAGGCGTTTATGCTGAAACGACATACACGCTGGAGTTTGGCCGCAAGCTCAATACTGGTCACGATGATGATGTACAGTTTCACCCGGAAGCAGACCGTACCGTTGCCGATAATATATTCGCCGTAGCGATATTTAACGACTCAAGGTTTAAGCATGCGATCAGCGGACCTGTGACACTGATCCTGGAACCATAGACATGAAAAAGACGATCCTGCTTTACTGTCCGCCGCCGACGACCAATAAGCCGTCGACCAGGGCGCCGCTGGCTCTTCTGGCGGTATCGTCGATGCTCGTGGGTGACGACTATGAGATCGTGATCATGCCGCGGGACCCCGGGCAACACCGGCGGATATTCAGGGAT
The DNA here is from genome assembly GCA_020052375.1 of Actinomycetota bacterium. GTDB lineage: Bacteria > Actinomycetota > JAHEXW01 > JAHEXW01 > JAGVPG01 > JAGVPG01. Next base: position 19,735 of record JAGVPG010000033.1, read on the forward strand.
TACATGGAGAAAGCCCTTGTCTACGGCGTATCCGTGATGACCGGTCCTCAAATACGACACGCCTTGAAGTCTTCGGCGGCGGCGCGCGAGGTGTTGCCGGATATGCCGATCATATGGGGCGGCTGGCATCCTACTATCTTTCCGGAGCAGGTGGCCGCCAGCCCTTATGTCGATATAGCCGTCACCGGCCAGGGAGAGCGCGTTTTTACGACGATAGTAGACGACCTTAGCAAAGGAAGACACGTAAAAAAAACGCTCCAGACGGCGCCGGGCGGTTTTGTCGATATAAACCGATTTCCGAGTCTACCGTATGAGATACTGAACATCGAGGACTATGTTTTCAGTGCCGAGATGGGCTCACGGACGATAAACTACGTGTCCAGCAGAGGTTGCCCTCGCAACTGCTCGTACTGTGCTCAACAACTGGTAAGCGGCGGCAGGTGGTACGGGCTAAGTCCCGACCGGATGATCCGGGATGTGGAGAGACTCAAGCGACGCTATGCTATCGACGGCATCCTGTTCGATGACGCGAACTTCTTCGTTGACCTAGATAGAGTCCACGATTTTGCTGAGTTGCTGGTCGAGAAGCGTATAAAGATCGGATGGGGGATGGCGAACGGGCGGCTTGAAGACTTGAAGCGCGCGGGCGATTCTTTCTGGAGACTGATGAATCTGAGCGGGATGAAAAGCGTTTTCGTAGGTGTGGAACCGCGCTGCGGTGAATTGACGCATAGCGCTGGAAAGACATCGGGTACGCTGTTCGAAGACAGCGTCTCCCTGGCTAAAAAGACCGCCGAAGCCGGTATAACTCTGAAACTCTCTTTGCTGGTCGGTTTTCCACCCATCGGAAAGGCTATCGTATCATTCGACGAGGAGCTTGAAGAGGCGCGGTCTTTCCTCCAGGGTTGCGCCGGTGAGAGTGACAAGTTTAAGGGCGAGGTATCGATGTTCCTGCCTTTTCCGCATGCGCCCCTGTATAAAGCGGCCATCGACCATGGCCTTAAAGTGCCGGAAGACCTCGAGGGATGGGCGGACTGGATCCCGGACAAGACGGAGACGCCATGGCTGCCGGCGGGCGCGTTAAAGAAGATCGGGGAGATCAATGAGAAGTTTTAAGATAGTGTTGTCCGTCCTTATCTGTATCACGCTGGCTGCCGGTATATTCTTAGCGGGATGTACTACGTCCGGCAAGCCGCGTACGAAGCTCGTCGTCCCGTCTTCTTTCACGGATGAGAAGATGAAGCCCGACGGCCATGCCGATGAAAAGATATGGAAGAAGATAAAACCGGCAAAACTGCCGACCAAGGGCGGCCCGGATGTATTTATGAGATCCGTCCATACGGATACTGATATATATTTTCTGATCGAATGGGCCGACGCGACAAAGGAGGACATCTCGAAGGTCTGGGAATTCGATGGCACCCGCTGGAAGAATGGTCCGGACCAGGATAAACTATCGATCCTTTGGGACAAGAGCGACTCGGTCGCCTATTTCGATATAAAAGGATGCGAAGCCGTTTGCCATACCGAGGATCCGGATGCAGACAAGTGGTATATGGCCACGAACGGCCGGCGCGAAAAGACCGATCTGTGGTTTTGGATGGCAGGGATAGGCAACGTATACGGTTTCGTAAACGACAGGTTTCTGGATGATACCATCGACCCCACGTTGCCGAAAGCAGCCCGAAAGCAGGACCGGGGAGAGGTCGGCTTCTTAAAGAACGGGTATAAAGCGCCGGTGGAAAAGATAGCGCCGACGAGGCCGACAAAAAAGCTGGTCGAAGGGCTGACGGTGGAGTCTACACCATATCCGACAATCGATCAGATGGAGGATATAACCTCATACAGACAGTTCAAACCCGGTGACAAGGAACCGTTCATCTATTTCTACGGCCCACCCACAGATAGCCAAGCGGACGTCTTCGGCAGGGCGAACTGGAAAGACGGCAAGTGGACTCTGGAAATGGGGCGGAAGCTTAACACCGGGCACAAGGACGATATGCCGTTCTTCGTCGACAGATCCGGTCCGAAGTTCTATATGTTCGGGCTGATGGTATCGGACCATACGGAGCCGCCTCCGATAAAACATTACACAAGTCCTCCTGTTTCTTTGCGGATCGACCCCTAAAAATAGTATAATGTGAACGAAATCTCTAACCAAAAAACGGGGGACTCTTTTTCTTTGCTCGAACACGTGATTAAAGACCTAAAGTCGATACAAGACCTCGTCCTGGTCCAAATCCGTTCGTCTTCCGATTCAATGGATGATGATATCAGGATCATAAAAGACGGCCGTAGTGCCTGTGCTCTGCTTCTTCTTTTGACGGCCGGGCTCGGCTCTTATGATCTGGACAGGATAAAACCGGTCGGCGTGGCTCTGGAATTACTGAACCTCGGCATTAAAAAGCATTTTTCAAAAGATTCGATAGAGAATATGGGTCTGATCGTGTCGGACCATTATTTTGCCACAGCCCTGAACATAGTGGTCAAACTGGACGACAACTGGATCGTCGGGCGGTTGAGCGACGCTCTGCAGGAAGTGGCGGATGGCCAGGTGGTCAAGGATTACTACTCCGGGCTTAAGAGCCGGTGTGCGTTCTACCAGGCGGCCTGCGATATCGGAGCCAGGTCTTCCGGGCTTCCGCGGACGCTTCGTGAAGCGGCGCTGGAATTCAGTCTTCGCCTAGGCATGGCTATGGAGGCACGGAACGAGATGTATGTACCCCAACTTGAACTTGCTGATCTTGTCAAGAAGGCATATAATGCATTAACTGAGCTGCCGGCGCCGGCAGTCTCTGATCGTATCAAGGAGGTCACTGATGCCGTCGTTTTCTCGCAATAGACCGGATCTGATCCTGCTGCACGCACCAAGCGTTTATGATTTTAGAAAACGGTCTATAGTCTACGGACCTGTCAGTGATCTGGTCCCCTCGACACCGATCTTCGAGATGTATCCGGTCGGCTTCTCGAGTATTGCCAGTTACATGAAGAAGCACGGTTATAATGTGCGGATCATCAACCTCGCCTTGAAGATGCTTCTAAATCCCAAATTTGATGTGGAGAAGCAGATCAAGAAGCTAAAACCGAAGATGTTCGGGATAGATCTGCATTGGATGCCTCATTGCCACGGATCTGTCGAGATAGCCCGGCTGGTTAAAAAGTACCATCCGGATATCCCGGTCATATTCGGCGGATTCTCTTCAACCTTCTTCCATAAGGAGCTTATCGAATACCCGGAGATAGATTTCGTCATGCGGGGCGATACGACGGAAGAGCCTATACGCATGCTGTTCGATATCATGAATAACGGCCGGGATTATTCAAAAGTCCCCAACTTGACGTGGAAAGAGAACGGGACTGTTCATGAGAATGAACTCTCGCACGTCCCGGTGAATCTGGATGGTCTGGATCTGGGATACAAAGAAGTCGTCCGGTCCGTTTGGCGGGACATGGATTTTTCCGGCGTGATGCCTTTTCATGATTGGATCCGCTATCCGATCATGGCGACGTTCGCCTGCCGCGGCTGCAACTGCAACTGCGTGTTCTGCGGCGGTTCCAACTACTGTTTCAACAACAGCATGAAACGCAAGAAGACGGCCTATCGTAGTCCTGAAGCGCTGGTCGAAGAGGCTAAGAATATATCGCGCTTATGCCGTGGTCCGATCTTTATGATCGGCGATGTCCATATCATGGGACGGGAATACGCGGAAGCGGTGATAAAGGGGCTGGCTAAGGAGAAGATAAAGAATAAGATCATCTTCGAGTTTTTTGTGCCTCCGGATAAAGACTTTTTTGACCTGGTCGACGACAATCTGACCGACTACAGTTATGAGATGTCGCTCGAGTCGCATGACGAAGAGGTGCGGAAGGCGGTCGGTAAAGGATACAGCAACACCGAGATCGAAGAGGCCATCAAGAACGCGTTATCCCATGAGAATTGTGAGCGGTTCGATCTATATTTCCTGGTCGGCCTGCCTAAGCAGACTTATCAAAAAGCCATGGATGTGGTCGAGTATTGCCGTAAGCTATACGCTTCCGTCGGTAACGATAAACGGCTTCTGACATTCGTCTCACCGCTGGCTCCGTTCCTTGATCCGGGCAGTAAAGGATTCACGAACCCGGATGAGGTCGGTTACCGTCTGTTCTACAAGACTCTTGAGGAACACCGGCAGGCGCTTCTTAAACCGAGCTGGAAGTACATCTTGAACTATGAGACCGAGTGGATGACGCGTGACGAGATCGTCGATGTCACATATGATAGCGCTCTCGGCCTGAATGCCGTAAAACGGGACATCGGAGCAATCGACAAGAAGACGGCTGACATAACTGAAGACAGGATAATAAAGGCAAAGCGCATAATGGAACAGGTGGATGAGATAATCAAGGAATATCCGCCGGAAGAGGTGGACGCTCGCCTTTTCGAGCTTAAACACGAGGTCGACAACTCGAGTATGTCGACAGTATGTGAGAAACGCGAACTCGAATGGCCGATAGGCCTGAAGATGTTCAACTTCAAGATGCTTGAGGTAGCGAAGATCCTCATAAACCGGGGTAGTTAATTGCAGCGTAAGTCCTATCCGATATCCCAGACGATCCTAACGGACCTTGCCAAAGTAGACACCGCTCTCAAAGAAGAACTTCACCGTTATAACGGTGCTTTGCAGGAGGCGGCCTCCCTTACCGTGAAAGCCGGCGGAAAAAGGCTCAGGCCGGCGCTTGTCCTGATCTGCGGGCAAGCCGGTCGGTATGACCTTAGTAAGCTGATGCCGGCGGCTTTAGCGGTCGAACTTTTGCATACGGCTACGCTTGTCCACGATGACGTATTGGATGTGAATCCTCTGCGACGGGGGCTGGAAACCGTGAATGCCAGGTGGGGATCCAAGACAGCCATCGCGACGGGGGATATGCTTCTGGGCAAGTCATTCAGCTTGATGAGCGGATCGATGAGTCCGGAGGCTGTAAAGGTGCTGGCCGAAGCCGCTCTAGACTTGAGCGCGGGTGAGATGATGCAGCAGCGATCGGTAAGAGAGCCGGATACGGGCGTAGATGAATATCTTGAAAGAGTCAGGCTTAAGACTGCTGTCTTGTTCAAAGCGAGTTGTTTCTTAGGGGTTTCTGTATCGGGAGCCGATACTATGACTGCCGAAGCGCTGGGCCGATATGGAGAACATCTGGGGATGGCGTTCCAGATCTTTGACGATGTTCTGGATATCGTGGCCGATGAGGAGATACTGGGCAAACCGGTCGGCGGGGACTTAAGAGACGGGACACCGACGTACCCGGTGATCAGCGCGTTGGGAAAAAACGGCTCTGACGTTCTACATAAGATCATGACCTGCGAGGAACCCGATGAACTCGATGTCCAGGCATCACTCGGATTCATAAAACAATGCGGTGCTATCGAAGAATCGCGGGAGTTGGCAAAGTCATATATAGATAAGTCATATACGGTGATCGAGGAGATCTCGAACAAAGGACTGAAACAGGAACTTCGTGACGTAGGACAATTCGTGATAGACCGGTATAATTGACATAGATGGTACCCCCACCTGGATCCTCCCCCTTAAAGGGGGAGGAATAAAAGGAGGGGGTGTCTAGACTAGGGAGGTAGCGAAAGTTGGTATTACTGGATAAGACGAGGGCGGCGATATGGATCAAGGTCGGAGCGGCGCTGCTCGCGATCATATTCGTTATGAGTTTTATGCCGTTATTCCGCGGCGGTGTAGCGGCTGATTTCTTCAAGTCGATGTTCCAGTCGAACAGGCAGCCCTCGGAACAGCTAGAGCTTGCGAAACTCAAGAAAGACGTTGAAAAGAATCCCAAGGATGCCAAAGCCCTTGTCGATCTGGCCAATTATTACTATGACCATCAAGATGCGAAGAACGCTATCACTTATTATACTAAAGCGTTGGAGATCGACCCGAACAATGTCGATGTGCGCGTAGATATGGGCGCTTCTTATTTTGCGCTTCAAAACTATGACAAAGCGCTCGAGGCCTTTCGTACGGCGACAGAGATGAAGCCCACCCATCCGCAAGCATGGTATAACATGGGCTTGGTCTTTAAGCAAAAGAACGACGTACCAAACCAGAAGTTTGCCTGGGAACGCTTCTTGGTGGTCCAACCTACCGGTGAGCAGGCAGATTCGGTACGCCAGGAGCTGGCAAAACTAAAATAGGACAAATTTGACACCTAAGTAACAAGGGCGTTACAATTGTTTAGTTAGTATTGAAACGCGTGTTACATGCATTTGCATCATCTGGGAGGTGAAACAGCATTGTTCGGTCTTGGAATGCCTGAACTTGTCATAATCCTTGTGATCATCTTGATCATTTTTGGCCCGTCGAAGCTTCCGCAGCTGGCTAAATCAGTCGGCCAGGGTATACGGTCTTTGAAGAAAGCGACTTCTGAAGAGGAAGAAGAGGCGAAGGAAGAAGCCGAGAAGGAAACGAAGAAGGAAAAAAAGGAAAGCAAGGAAGAGAAAGACGACGAGGTCAAGAAGGAAGAAAAAGAAGACAAAGAAGAAAAAGAAGACAAATAGAACATACCTCAAGCTATCGAGTCGTGTTAAGATAAAATTCGCTCAGACAGGCTGGATAGCTTGATTTTTTATCTAAGAGGTATCTACTAGATGACAGATGTCAGAATGTCCTTTTTGCAACATATCGCCGAGTTCAGACAGCGCCTTCTTGTCTGCGCGGTCGCCGTTACATTGACAGGCGCCGTCGGTTACTATTTTTCTCTGAAGCTTCTTAAGATCCTTACGATACCGGCGGGCAAGACGCAGTTGGTCTATCTGTCTCCGCTCGAACCTTTCATGGTCAAGTTCAAGATCGCCGTCTTTTCGGGGATCGTGATGTCTCTCCCCTTACTTTTATACGAGATATTGATGTTCGTAGCTCCGGCGCTTAAAGATAGGGAAAAGAAACTCATAATGCCTTCCATCTTTTTCCTGGTGATCCTGTTCCTTTCGGGGGCGGTCTTCGGTTTCTACTACATCATGCCTGCCGGAACGCAGTGGCTTCTCAATCAAGCCGGGGGTGTCATCAAGGCGAACATCTCGGCCAGTATGTATGTGACGTATGCCGGCTGGTTCTTGATGGGCATGGGCGTCTCGTTCGAGACGCCGTTGTTTATCTTGCTCATGGTGCGGCTAGGCGTTATCACACCGGAACAACTGGCCAAAAGCTGGCGCTATGCAGTTCTTATGATACTATTACTGGCTGCGATACTGACTCCCGACTGGAACCCCGTGACCATGATCGTTATGGCGATACCCATGCTTATTTTCTATGTAGGCAGCATACCTTTGTCCAGACTTATCCGTCCAAAACCAAAAACGCTCGAAGACTGATAAAACCGCAAGAAATCCCCATTTCCTTGACTTTCAAGCCGATGATTACTACATTGTTGACAAGATACATCAATTAAATATAAGAGTTTCGGCGAGGGAGGTGAAAGGCTCTTTCAAGCTAGTTCCTGATCCGTTCCGTTTTTAAGGAGGTGTAAGGGGATTGAAAGAATCCTTAAATTCCAAGGTCAGTCGCCGGGAATTCTTAAAACTCTGCGGAGCTACAGCGACTGCTCTCGGTCTTTCTCAAAGTAGCATACCGGCGATCGCAGAGACGATCGAGAAGGCAGCCGCCAAGCCGCCGGTGATCTGGATCCAGGCGCAGAACTGCACTGGATGCGTCATCTCATCGATCAACAGCAACCATCCGAACGCCGCTGAACTGGTCCTCGATATATTATCATTCCGATATCATCCGAATATTATGGCAGCTTCCGGGGATCTTGCGATCAAAGCCTTGAATGATACGATCGAAAAGGAAAAAGGACGTTATATCCTTGTCTGGGAAGGTTCAGTCCCGGATAAGGAAGACGGGCTTTATTGCGCTTTCGGCGAGGACAACGGCAAGCCGATAACGGCTGTCAAGTGGCTGGAGAAGGCGGCAAGCAATGCTGCCGCCGTGATAGCGACAGGGACGTGTGCGTCCTACGGCGGGATCCCGAGGTCGAACGCCGCTGTGACCGGCGCTAAGGGGCTCCTTTTCGACGGTACGACCGCCGGCGGGGCTTACAAAGGCAGCACCCCTGTCATCAATGTCCCGGGTTGTCCGCCTAACGCGGATTGGCTGGTAGGCACGATCGCTTACTATCTGCTCTTTAAGAAAGTCCCTCCGCTTGACCAGTACAAGAGGCCGACCATGTTCTACGGCCAGTTGATCCATGACAACTGTGAAAGACGGGCGGCTTTCGAGGCCGGGTTATTTCTTGAGAAATGGGGAGATCCCGCTGCGATCGCAGCGTCCGACGGCGGGACGGCCGACCGCAACTACTGCTTGTTCAAGAAGGGTTGCAAAGGTCCCGTCACCTACTCCGACTGCCCGATCCGTCGCTGGAACTCCAGGGTCGATTGGCCTATCGGAGGACACGGGATCTGCATCGGTTGTACCCAACCGGAGTTTTATCAGGATATCTGGCCGCTATACGGTGAAGTAGACGGCGTCAACGTCTTCGGCATCGAGACTACGGCCGACATGATAGGCAAGGTGTTGGGCGTCGTCGCTGTCGTAGGGATAGGCGCACATCTTATAGGCAACATAGCGACCGGACGGGTCGGCGGCAAGGGGGGTGAGTAGTCATGGCGGACAAGATCGTTATCGATCCTGTAACCAGGATAGAAGGACATCTTAAGATCGAGGTCGAGGTGGCGGATGGTGTCGTTAAAGACGCCTGGAGCACCGGCACGATGTATCGCGGGTTCGAACAATTGCTGGTCGGAAAAGACCCGCGCGACCCTGTGCGTATAACACAGCGGATCTGTGGTGTCTGCAATAGTATCCATGGGATCACGTCAGCCCTTTGCCTTGACGATGCGTTCAAGGCGGTGGTGCCGGACGCCGGCCGGATCATCCGTAATCTTATTTTTGCGTTTGACTGGATCGGAGACCACCCGTTACATTTCTACCACCTGTCGGCTCTCGACTATCTGGACGTCATGGCGGTCGCCAACTATAGCGGCAACGACCCGGCTCTCAAAGCGGTCAAGGCCAAGATCGTCGGTCTTGTCGAGGCAAACGATACGTATCCGTTAACACCTCGTTACGAACCGGATCAGTTCTCGATCAGCGATCCGGAGATCGTAACAACGGCCGTGTCTCATTACCTTAAGGCGCTTGAGATGAGGAAGAAGACGCACGATCTGATGGCGCTATGGTCCGGACGCGTTCCGTTCTTCCAGAACGTTGTTCCCGGCGGGGTCGGTATAAGGCCGACCGTACAGAAGATCTATGAATCCCTGGCAAGGATGAAGGAGCTAAGGGACTTCATCGAGAACACATACTGGGCGGACGTCCTGGCTTTAGGTACTGGACCGCTGAAACCGATCCATGACCTCAAAATAGGATACGGCGTCGGCAACTACATATCTTACGGCGCGTTCGACCAGAAGAAGTCGGGCGACTTAAAGAACCGTTTCTTTAAATCCGGCATCATCGACGGCCTCGATCTCAAAAACATAAAGGACGTCGATGCGAAGAAGATCACGGAAGATGTGAAATACTCGTGGTATAAGAGTAAGTCGAATCTCAACCCGGCTAAGGGTGAGACGGATCCGGATCCGAAGAAGCAAGGAGCTTATAGCTTCCTGAAGAGCCCGCGCTACGACGGAAAACCGCATGAGGGCGGTCCGCTGGCGAGGATGCTTATACTTCAAGACAAGGCGTTCGTCGATGTGGCGACACAGATCGGTCTATGGCCGTCTGCCGTTGCCCGGCATGCCGCTCGCGCGTACGAGACTGTCCTTCTGGCCAAGGAAGTCGAGAAATGGCTGCTCGAGTTGGCGACGATGATCGACAAAGATCCGGAAGCCTCGGTCTGCGACGACAAAGACGTCCCGACGAGCGCAGAAGGCATGGGATTGACCGACGCGCCGAGGAGCGCAAACGGGCACTGGATCTCGATCGAAGGCGGGAAGATCAAGATGTATCAGATCGTCGTTGCTTCGACATGGAACTTCAGTCCGAGGGACGACAAAGGCGTACGCGGTCCTGTCGAGGAGGCCCTGGTCGGAACCCCGGTTCCAGATCCGGCCAATCCGAACAACGTCGTTCGCGTCGTCAGGTCTTTCGACCCGTGTCTCGCGTGCTCGGTACATATCATCCATCCGGACAGCAATAAGATCTTGAAGTTTGAGATACAGTAGGGGGTGGGAGATATGGCTCACGAGACCGCGGAACACCCTGTTGAAATGCGCATTTACCACTGGCTGCACCTGATCGGCATGATAACGCTTGGCGTCAGCGGCTTCTACATCCATTCACCGTTCTTCCCGAACGGGATGAGATGGATGCGGTTCGCCCATTTCGTCGCCATGTATGTCGTGCTGGTCGTGCTCGTCTTGCGTGTTTCATACGCGTTCCTAAGCAGAAACAGAGATTTTCACAGCTTCGGACTCGGCCTCAAACAGTGGAAGTTGATCCCGGGAGTTTTAGGATATTACCTGTTTTTAAAGAAGAAACTCCCGGAGGGTGTGGGTGCGTATAACCCGATGCAGCGCCTGACATATATCTTCTTTGCGCTGCTCCTTATCCCTCAAGCGATCACAGGATTTTCGATGTACTCGTCGACTGCTCCCTATTTCACCTGGTTCGTCACGTTCATGGGCGGACTGGCTAAGGTAAGGGCTTTACATCTATTCATCATGTGGGTTTTCCTCGCGGTCGGCCTGGCACACGTATATCTGTCGCTGTTCGAGGATTTTGCTCAGTTCAAGTATATGATATTGAGCGTGGAGCCGAAGGAACTCAAGAAATAGATGGAGGCACCGAAAGAACAATCGACCGGCTCCAAGCGCCATGAAGAAAAAAGAAAGGTCATGGTGCTTGGGGTCGGTAATCTTATACTGACCGATGAAGGCTTTGGAATCCACGTAGTCCAGGAACTCCAGGAACGCCGTGAAGAGCTCGGAATCGATCCCGACGTGCAGATCATGGACGGAGGCACACTCGGGTTGGATCTTCTGCACTACATCGAAGGATTGGACAAGTTGATAATCGTGGATGTGGTAAATGGTGGTACGGAACCAGGAACCATCTTCAAGTTCACTCCTAAAGATATTGAAACGGAGACTGTCAGGAAACTCTCACTTCACCAGGTAACCCTTATGGATGTTCTCGGTATGGCCAAGGATATGGATCAGGAACCCAAGGAGACAGTCATCGTTGCCGTCGAACCGAAAGACATCTCTAACTGGGGGATGGAGTTATCCGACGAACTCAAAGTAAAGATCCCTAAAGTGATCGAGATAGTATTAAAAGAGCTGAAGGATGAATAGCTGAAGAGCTGAAGAAAGATCTAAATATGGCGCGCGCTCTTAATAGGGTGTTAGAATAGGCGTATGCATGAGATGGGCATCACCGAGAGCATCGTGTCGATCGTTCTTGATAAAGCAAAAGAATCGAATGCCAAGAAGGTCACAGAGGTAAACCTAGAGATAGGATCATTGACACAGATCGTCCCTGACTGTATCGAATTCTATTTCGAGATCATGACGAAAGACACGATCGCCAAAGGCGCCAAGCTGAATATACACACAATGCCGACGAAAGCAAAGTGTCTCCAGTGCGGGAACGTCTTTGAGACCCCGGAGCTGGATCTGACGTGCCCCAAATGCGGTAACCTGTTTTCGCAGATAACCAGTGGCAAGGAACTTGCCGTGACAAGTATAGAAGTGGACTGATGTAGTGAACAGTGAACAGTGAACAGTGAATAGATAACAGAGAGCGGTAAGGAGAAGGGACCAAATGACAGAGGTTAAGATACTGAAGGATATTCTGGAAGTCAATGATGTCATAGCGGACCAGAACGCAAAGCTTTTCAAGGATAAGGGCATCACGGTCTTTAATGTGATGAGTTCGCCGGGCGCAGGGAAGACCAGTCTAACGATCAAGACTATCGAGGCCGCTAAGGCCGACGGCATCGACCTTGCGGTTATCGAAGGCGACATAGCATCGGCCATCGATGCCGAAAGGATCCAGGAGACCGGCGTAAAGGCCATCCAGATAAACACGGGCGGTGCTTGCCATCTGGACGCGAATATGATCAGAAGCGCGCTGAAGCATCTGGATCTGGATAAACTAAACGCACTGATAATCGAAAACGTCGGTAATCTCGTCTGCCCGGCAGAGTTTAAACTAGGTGAGACATACAGGATAATGCTTTTCTCCGTTACCGAAGGAGATGATAAGCCGCATAAATATCCCCTCATGTTTACGGAGGCGGACGCTCTGGTGATCAACAAGATGGATCTTCTGGCAAATACCAACTTCGACATGGATCATTTCAGGAAAACGGTACTGAGCATGAACCCCGACCTTGAGATATTCGAGGTGTCGTGTACGCAAGGGATGGGTCTCGACAAGTGGTCCACCTACTTCAAATCCCATATAAAAAACGCTTAAGCTACGGAGACCATACAGAAACGAGGGCGCATTGAGACTTATTGTCACCGAGAAAGACACGACCGCTAAAAGGATCGCCGATATCCTGTCCAAGGGTACCGCCGACATGGAGAAAAAGGGAGGTTCCGGTAAGGGCGGCATCCCGGTCTACAGCTTCTCCATTAACGGTTCATCCACACGCATCATCGGCCTGAAAGGGCATATACTGAAAGTCGATTTCCCTGAAGGATACGATAACTGGGAAAAGATCGATCCCGCAGAACTGGTCAATGCCGAGATCCAGAAGACGCCTATCTTAAAGTCGGTTTTAAAAGCGTTACAGACTGAGGCCAAGGGCGCGGAAGAAGTCGTTATCGCTACCGACTTTGACCGCGAAGGCGAGTTGATCGGCGTTGATGCCATCAATATGATCAGACAAGTAAATCCGGACGCTTCGGTCAGTAGAGCCCGCTTCTCCTCGTTGACTGAGACCGAAGTCAAACAGGCGTTTTCCGATCTTAAGGAGCCTCATTACGAGATGGCTTCCGCCGGCGAAGCCAGGCAGGACATCGATCTTATCTGGGGAGCCGCGTTGACCAGGACGATATCTCTGGCTTCATCAAGACTCGGCAAGAACTTTCTTTCCGTAGGACGCGTTCAAAGCCCGACACTCGTTCTTTTATGCGAAAGGGAGAAGGAGCGGATCGCGTTTGTTCCGATACCCTACTGGCAGATAACGGCAGCCTTCGATAAGGACGGGCAGCGGTTGGATACGCTTCATAAGACCGAACGCTTCAAGGATGAGAAAGAAGCAAAAGCTGCTGTAAGCAAACTCGGCAAGGAAGGCACCGTTAAGAACGTCGAACGCAAGGAACGCCGGGTGAAACCCCCTACGCCATTCAACACCACGTCGTTTCTGGCGGCTGCGTCATCCATCGGCTTCTCGGCGGCTAACGCTATGAGGATAGCGGAAAGCCTTTATATAGGCGGATTGATCAGCTATCCGCGTACGGACAATACCCACTATCCACCCTCGTTGGACCTTCGTGATGTCATCGACAGCATTGCGAGCGGGCCTTTCAGCGAACTGTGCGCGAAGGTCAGCGCCCAGAAAGAGATCAAACCGACGGTCGGGAAGAAGAAAGCAACCGATCACCCACCGATATATCCGACGGGTGTGGCTGCGCAAGGCCGGTTGGATGACCGGGCATCGAAGATCTACGAGCTGGTCGTCAGGAGATTCCTGGCTACGTGTATGCCCCAGGCTCTATTTGAGAACATAAAAGCAATGCTGGATGTTAACGGCGAGGAATTCATAGCTAAAGGCGAGCGGGTTTTAAGCCAGGGTTGGTTGGAGTCATATTACTATCCGCGGCGCAAGGAAGTGCTGCTGCCCGATATCGCCGAGGGCGAGATCCTGCCTCTCATCGAACATGAACTGCTAAAGAAAGAGACTCAACCCCCGACGAGGTACGGCCAGGGTTCTTTGATCCAGGAGATGGAGAAACTCGGGTTGGGCACGAAGGCGACGCGGCACAACATAATACAGAATTTATACGACCGGTCTTATATAATGAGTGATCCTATCACACCGACCAAACTGGGCATGGCTGTGGCTGAATCACTTAAGCAGTATGCAGTGACCATATCGACACCAGGAATGACCGCTGATCTGGAGAAAGACATGGACGATATAGCCGAAGGCAAGAAGGAGAGGCAATTGGTCGTCGAGAAGTCGCGGAGTGTCCTGACTACAACCGTAAGAGGCATACAGGAGCATGGAAGTAAGATCAAGGAAGAGATATGGAAGGGTGTCAATGAGGACAGGGTCATCGGTAAGTGTCCGCAATGCCAGAAAGACCTCCTGGTCAGGAAGGCCAGGAAATCAGGTAAGAGATTTATCGGCTGCAGCGGATACCCCGATTGCCGGGTCACCTATTCGCTTCCGCCATTCGGATTGATACAACCGGCGGGTGAATCCTGTCCAGATTGTGAAGCTCCAAAGCTCAAAGTCATAAACAAGGGTAAACCGCCGTGGGTCATATGTCCCAATATGAATTGCCCGGGCAAAGAAAAAAAATAGCTAGTAGCTAGTAAATAAGAGACTTAAGCCACAAGCTACAAGCTACAAGCTAAAACTATAAGGTAGGATCAGTATGAATAATAAGGTTGCGATCATAGGGACAGGACACGTTGGAGCGACAGCCGCTCATGTGATAGCCCAACGCGAGCTAGCGGATGTAGCCCTGATCGACATCGTTGAAGGAATGGCGAAGGGCAAAGCGATCGATATCATGCAAGCAGCGGCCATACAGGGTTCGGGGATCGAAATCACCGGCGGAGAAAGTTTCAGCCTTGTGGAAGGATCGGATATAGTCGTCATAACAGCCGGTTTTCCCCGTGGTCCGGGCATGTCGCGCAGCGATCTGATCAACAAGAACGCTCCTGTAATAGAGTCTGTGATCGAAAAGGTCAACGCACATGCGCCGGACTCGATAATCGTCATAGTCACGAATCCAGTGGATGAGATGACGCTGTTCGCTTTCAATAAAAGCGGACGTCCGAGGTCGAAGGTCTTCGGTATGGGCGGTGCTCTGGATACAGGGCGGTTCATATATTTTATCAGCCGCAGGCTGGGTGCGGATGCATCGGATGTGGAAGCCATGGTAGTCGGTGCTCACGGTGACGCTATGATCCCTCTTGTACGCCAGGCTAAGGTGAAAGGCGAACAGCTTGCCGATCTCTTGGACCCGCTCGAGATGGATGAGCTGGTAGAAAGCACAAAGAAAGGCGGGGCTCAGATCATATCGCTCCTCAAGCAAGGCAGCGCTTTCTACGGTCCGGGAACAGGTGTCGCCTCTACTGTCGAAGCAATCGTAAAGGATACGCGGGAAGTGATCCCTTGCTGCGCCGTCCTCGATGGGGAGTATGATGTCAGCGGGACAAGCATAGGCGTACCCGTTATGATAGGCAGGGAAGGAATCATCAAGATAGTCGAGACCGACCTGTCGGATGAAGAGACGGCGGTGTTCATGGAATCAGCGGTGTCGATCAGGCAAGCTCTCGAATCGATCGGATAGCATGTCAAGGATCATAAGAACGGAAGAGATCGCTAAAGCGGTATCGCGGCTATGCCGGGATGCCAACCTCAAGCTGTCAGACGATGTCTACAGTGCCCTCCAAAACGCGTTAAGCATGGAAGAATCCTCGTTCGGTAAGGAAGTCCTGACTGAATTGATAGAAAACGCGGAAACGGCCGCCGAACTCGAGATACCTATTTGCCAGGACACCGGGTTCACGATCGTCTTCATCGATATGGGACAGGATGTTCACATCGAAGGCGGCGGTCTTAAAGATGCTGTCGACGCGGGAGTCCGCGAAGCCTACAGATCATCTCATTTCCGGACATCGGTAGCGGATGACCATATCTTTTCACGTAAGAACACAGGTGATAATACACCATCTATCCTCCATCTGGAAATGGTCCCGGGAGACGTATTCAAAGTCACCGTCATGATCAAAGGTGGAGGAAGCGAAAGCGTCGGGCGTGCCGGTGTCTTAAAACCGGCGGAGGGGAAAGAAGGCATCAGGCGTTTTGTCTTAGAGACGGTCGAGGCGGCGGGACCGAACCCTTGTCCGCCGATCATCGTCGGGGTAGGATATGGCGGTACGACCGACTACGCCGCTTATCTTGCTAAGAGGGCTTTGCTAAAGTCACTCGATGAAAAGAATCCGGATCCGAATCTGGCGGAGTTGGAACAGGACCTCTTGGATTCGATAAACCGGCTCGGCATAGGACCGGCGGGTATGGGCGGCCGGGTTACGGCGATAGCGACAAAGATAGCTACGCATCCTTCGCATATCGCGACAATGCCTGTGGCTGTTGATATCAGTTGTTACGCTTTAAGAAGAAAAAGTGTACAGATATGATAGATAACAGGGAACAGGGAACAGGGAATAAATATATAGAGCTGACAACGCCGCTTGTCGATAAAGATGTTGAACAATTGAGGGTTGGAGACCGGGTTTTACTGTCAGGGATTGTGTATACGGCGAGAGATGCCTCGCAGCGTCATATTGTAGAGGACCTGGAGGCCGGGAAAGAACTACCTGCTGACCTGAAAGGCCAGGTCCTATACTATACAGGTCCTTCTCCGGCAGGTCCGGGGCGGGTGATCGGATCGGCGGGTCCTACGACAAGCGCAAGGATGGATGTATATGTACGTACGATGCTGGAACTTGGCGTGAAGGGCTTCATCGGTAAAGGCAGACGCTCGATGGATGTCCGGGATGACTTAAAAACGTACAAAGCGGTATATTTCCTGGCGACTGCCGGCGCGGGCGCGCTGCTTAGCCAGCACATAACGGCGGCCAAGGTCATCGGGTATCCTGAACTGGGACCGGAAGCGGTCTACGAACTTCAGCTGGATAGGTTCCCTTTGATAGTCGGCGATGATACCTATGGAGACGACATGTTTGAGAGGGAGTGGCCTCGATGGAAGAGATAAAGATCGGTACTTTTGTCACTTTTGAAGGCATAGAAGGATCCGGCAAGGGGACACAGGTACATATGCTTTACGAGCATCTGGTCGAAGAGGGTTATAATGTCATCGCTACCAGGGAGCCGGGTTCGACCGCGATCGGTGATATCATCAGAGACGCCCTTCTCAACACGAAGTTCAATGAGATGACCCCAAGGACTGAATTGTTCCTTTTTGCCGCGGCCCGGGCTCAGCATGTGGAGGAGGTCATAAAACCGGCGTTAAGCGCCGGCAAGATCGTCCTTTGCGACAGATTCACCGACTCCACGCTGGCATATCAAAGTTACGGGCGGGGCATTGAGTTCCAGGAAGTCCTGCGCCTGGCCGACATGGCCGCTAGCAGTATAGTACCTGATCTCACTGTACTTCTGGAAATATCCGTAGAGATAGCTTTCAACAGGATAACACACGAACGCGCACTTGATAGGATCGAACTGGCAGACCACGGGATGCACAACCGGATAGCGGCCGGATATCTCAAACTGGCCGAGAGATATTCCGAGAGATTCCAGATCGTCGATGCCTCGAAACCCCAGCTGGAAGTCCATAAAGCGATTACGAAGATAGTGAAAGACCTGCTATAATAAAACTATGAAGAATGAGTGGGACCGGATCGTAGGGCAAGATGACGCGGTCTTCTATATAAAGAAATCCATAGAGTCAGGCAGTCTCTCGCACGCGTATCTCATATGCGGTCCTCCGGGTGTCGGAAAGACGATGATGGCATACGCGATGGCTTCGTCACTCCTGGATACGAACGGCGCGCATCCCGATCTTTCTTTGGTCGAACCGCAGGGTAACTTCTTAACAATCGACCAGGTGCGAGCAATCAGTCGCGATATACAGCTGAAGCCGTTTGCCGGTTCTCATAAGGTCTACATAATAAAACACGCAGATGCCATGAATCAGGAATCGGCAAACGCGTTTTTAAGGACCCTGGAGGAGCCACCTCCTTATGTTCTTTTTGTCCTGACGACTTCCAATCCCGGACGGGTCATCGGGACTATTTTAAGCAGGTGCCAAAGGGTAGATTTGAAGAGCATCTCACAGGGTCTGATCAAGGAAACGCTGAAAGACCAGTACGGCATGGATGAGGAAAGGGTTTTGACAATAGCCCGGCTCGCGGCCGGTTCATTGAAACGGGCTCATGAGCTGGTTTCAAATGAAGAGTCCATGGATTTGAGAGACGAGGTGCTATTGTTGCTCAATACCACCGGGAAACGTGATATGTTGTCATGGGTACGGATGTCGGATACGCTAGTCACCAGGGTAAAGACGAAAGAGCAGGACCGTTACCAGGCAAATGTAAGAGAAGTCTTGAACGCTCTCGCGTCCTGGTACCGTGACGCGTGGGTGATAAGAGAAAGCCGTTCCGACGACTTGATATACAATAGAGACCGGGTAGACCAGCTACAAGATTTTGCCGCCGGTCATGAGGCAAGCTCGCTGATCGATGGGCTTAATATTCTGGAAGACGCCAGGAGGTCGCTATCGTTGAATGTCAATAAGGATCTGCTGCTCGAGAACGCTATCGTCTCTTTGAGCGGTCTGGAATAGATTAAGGTGATGGTATAATGCCGGTAGTCGTAAGTGTATCGCTTAAAAAATCGGGCAAAGCCCTTTACTTCGATCCCGCTAATATCAAACTGGAAGCCGACGACAAAGTGATCGTCGAAACGGTGAGAGGTCAGGAGTTCGGGGAAGTGATCCAGCCACCCAAGGAGTTGCCGGATAACGAACTGGTGGCGCCGCTTAAACGGGTGATAAGGGTGGCCACCCGGGAAGATATCGAGCAGGAAAAACGCAATACGGCCAACGAGAAGAAAGCGTTCAAAACGGGACTTGAAAAGATAAAAAAGCACGGCTTGCCGATGAAGCTTGTCGAAACCGAGTGCCTTTTCGATGGCAGCAAGATGATCTTTTATTTCACAGCGGAGGGGCGCGTCGATTTCCGCGAACTGGTCAAAGATCTTGCTTCTACGTTCAAGACGCGGATAGAATTGAGGCAGATAGGGGTCCGTGACGAGGCGAAATTCATAGGTGGACTAGGTCCTTGCGGGCGAGACTTGTGTTGTCGTTTGTTCCTGTCTGATTTCGAGCCCGTCTCGATCAAGATGGCCAAGGAACAGAACCTACCGTTAAATCCCATCAAGATATCCGGTATATGCGGGCGTCTGATGTGCTGCCTTAAATATGAGACGGAGTTCTACGAAGAGTTCAACAAGGTAGCGCCTAAGATGGGTTCGCATGTAGCGACGCCGGAAGGGGACGGAAGAGTCGTCGGTTATTGCGCGCCGAAGCAGAGCGTGATCGTCGAGGTCGAGAATCAGCGGCAGGTACAGGTACCGCTGGAGGATGTAAAAGTTCAAAAGAAGAAGTAAAATAAAGTGTCTTGCCGGCGTAGCTCAGTGGTAGAGCAGCTCACTCGTAATGAGCAGGCCGTCAGTTCGACTCTGACCGCCGGCTCCACCCAATCAGTGTGTGCTCACACACCCCACGTGTCGTTGCGAGGGAGCCTGCCTGCCGGCAGGCAGGCGAAGCGACCGAAGCAATCTGCGCAAACATAAAAGTGAGTGCTCGCAGCCGGATATTGCATTAAGACATCCTCCTGGAAACTGTCCTTGATTTGTACTCACATTTCCTCAGGTCGTTCAGAAGACTCTTTTTTACACTTGGCCCAAAGGTCTCCCTCACAGACCTGGTAAATACTCGCACAAATCTAAGGTCAGCTCCCGATGTCGGCTGAATTAATACAATATCCTCCCGCGAGCACATCAAAATTAAACGTGTTAAGCAAATGCTGTCATACTGAGAAGGTCTGCGAAGCAGACCGACGAAGGAACTACGTAAACGGAAACCGCTCCCGAATCAACCTAATGAGAAGCAAAGCACGAATAGCTCAGCAAAACATGAACTGTCGTCCGCCCGAAACTCGTTCCCTTGGCGTTTGATCACTTCATGTATACGAAAAACGACGTCATTGTGAGGCCGCCGATAGGCGGTCGAATCAACCCAGGTCAGTGAGTATGTAAAGTTTAACAACTTGCCTATCGCTTTTACTTCAGCTCTTCATCCTTCATCCTTAAGCTCTTACATGTCATATAATGGAGAAACCATACGAGATGTCTTTCCTGTCACAGTAGGGGAAAGTATACTCTTATAAGGAACGGCATCAAGATAACACATCGTGAACAGATGCACAGATTGTCATAAGAAGAAAAAGAAGAATTTGACATGTAACAATTGTCACAAAAGGTGATCTTGTCATTTAATGCAACATCTTGACACTTTAAGACCATATTGGTACAATGAAAAAGGAGTAACGTGAAAGTTATCACAAACCTGCAAAAACTAATACACAATTAAAACTTATCTATAAGGAGGCGGTCAAAGGTGTCGAAAAAGATGGTGTTTCGGATCCTCTTTGCAGTTGCGGTAATAGCGCTTATGGGGTTGGTGCTGACAGGATGCAGCTCACCCGGTGGAGGAGCGGAGGAAAAAGAAGCGAGCAAAGGCGAAACCATAAAAATAGGAGATGTCAAATACACGGTGACGGGCGTCGATAAAATGAAAGAAGTCGGCAAGGAAGGCAATATCATGAAGGCCAAGGGTAATTATATCGTCGTCGACTTGACGATCGAGAATATCGGCAAGGAACGGGCAGAATTCGACGGTGATATGGCTAAGCTGTGGGATGAAGGTGAGCAGGCGTATGACCTTGACCTTGAAGCCTCCGCGGCTGCCTGCTCGGCTTCGGGCATAGCCGACACAGTAAACATCTGGTTCGGCGCAATAGAGCCGGGCGAGACGATCAAGTCACGAGCCGTTTTCGATCTATCACCCGAAATAAAGGACCTGAAGATCGAGCTTCGCAACCCGGAGATCGGCAGCGAAGAAAGAGGTTTTGTAAAACTGGGGATCTAGGCAAAGGAGACGAGACATTCCGCTTTGCGTCGGTTGTAGTAGTCTGTTAGAATTAGGGTTCGCGACGCGGGGTGGAGCAGTCTGGTAGCTCGTCGGGCTCATAACCCGAAGGTCGGCGGTTCAAATCCGTCCCCCGCTACCAAGCAAAGAGAAGGCCGCCTTTTTATAAGGCGGCCTTTTTATTTTAGCATTGACTCTACCATGCCCTCATGTTATTATGAATCTAGAAAGAAATTTAGATAGGTCTAATATTAAAGTGAGGGTAATATGATAAATAACATGACACCCACTATTGAAGAATATTTAGAGGCTTTATTTCATCTGCGCGACAAAGGTAAGGCAGTTTCTACAAAAGACCTGGCAGAGCACCTTAAAATAGCGCCTGCTTCAGTCACGGACATGATAAAAAAACTAGCGGATAAGAAACTGGTAATACACACACCCTATAAAGGCGCTATCCTAACGAAGAACGGACTCAAGGCGGCTGCTGCCCTGGTCAGGCGCCACAGGCTTAGCGAGCGGTTCCTGGCCGATATGCTTGGAGTGCCATGGGAAGACCTGCATGATGAGGCGTGCAAGTTCGAACACGTCATAAGCGATCAAGTCGAAGAGAAGTTGTTGGAAGCGCTGGGCAATCCGAAGACTTGCCCGCACGGAAACCCTATACCTACTTCTGACGGTAGTATAGTCGAGGATATGTCGATACCGTTGACATCTTTCAATCCCAAAGAGACGGGGACGATCACAAAGATCAAAGAGGAGAACCCCGAGTTTCTACATTATTTAGCAAGTCTCGGATTGTTTCCGAAAGTGTGTATCGAGGTCAAAGAGATCGCACCGTTTAGCGGCCCGATCATCATAAAAACGAGAGGCGCATCATATGCATTGGGACGGGATGTAGCCTGCAACATATTCTTACACCCTGACATAGAGGTAAAAAAACGCTTGAAGCACGGTAAAACCAGACGTAAAGGAGTGTAGCTGATGGCCGACACCTGCCATATCATGGCCGGCCGGTTGAAAGAACCGGTAGATCTGATAATCGCTCTTGCCGGCAATCCGAATGTCGGCAAGTCAGTCATCTTCAATCAGCTCACCGGAGTGGATGTAATAAGCGCTAATTATCCGGGAACAACAATGGAATTGAATATGGCCTCGACGCGCCTTGGCGGTCTTAAGATCGGAGTCATGGATCTACCCGGGACATACGCTCTCGGCGCCATATCGGACGATCAGCGAGTAGCGCGGAAATGTATCCTTGAAGGACACCCCCACATCATCGTCTTCATCGCGGACGCCACTAATCTGGAACGCAACCTTTATATGCTACTGCAGCTGATCGAGCTTAAAAGACCTATGATCGTCGCCCTGAACCTGGTCGATGAGGCTAAAAGACTGGGTTATGAGGTCGATCATGAAAAACTGTCCCGCATGCTGGGCATCCCTGTGATCCCGACGGTCGCGGTGCAAGGCAAGGGCATAGAGGAGCTTTTGAAAACGTCTGTGGACGTCGCGATAGGCAATATCGAGCCGAAGCCGATGCGTGTCAGTTACGGACGGGATATAGAGGATATAATCGATGAACTTGAGAAAACGGCGCTTAAACATCTTGAAAGATCGCCGCATGATCTGCCTGTCCGCGCTCTCTCGATCCTTCTTTTGGAGAATGACAAGGAGTTTGTAGAGGATGTCAAGAAAGATAAGGGTGGGCCGGAAGTCTTAAAAGAAGCAGCCCGGCTGGCCGAGGAGATCAGGAAGGAGCATGGCGAGAGCGCCGCGATCAGATTGAGCCGCGAACGTCACGGCTTGGCCGGTATGATCGCTGAATCGGTGAAAAGCGTCTCTGAAGAGAAGTTGCCCATGTCGCAGCGATTATGGGCGTATACGGTCAATCCAAGAACGGGAGTCCCGTTGATGTTGATAACAATGGCCGGCATCTTTGCGTTCCTGTTCTATATAGGCGGAGCTTTAAGCGAGCTCCTCACTCGCTTGTGGGAGATCGGTCCGCATGTGGTCATCCAATCCGTTGTTTTCGGCCTATTGGGAAAGGGAGTCATCGGGAAGACTCTCATATGGGGTTTTGACGGCGGTATTGAAGCCGCTCTTAGCGTAGGCGTTCCGTATGTATTGACCTTTTATTTTATTCTCGCATTTCTTGAAGATAGCGGATATCTGAACTCCATTGCCTTCTTGACCGATTCAATAATGCATAAGTTCGGGCTGCACGGACGAGCCATCATACCGATGGTTGCAGGGGCCGGCTGCAATGTCCCGGCAATAATCGGGACGCGGGTACTCACCAGCCCCCGCGAGCGGTTTATAGCTTCGACGCTGATCGTCCTCGTCCCATGCAGTGCCCGGGTAGCGGTCATTATGGGCGGGGTAGCCAAGTTTGCCGGCATCAGTTATGCGCTCGGCATTTTCTTAATCAGCCTTCTTGTCATCATCGTCGTGGGTTTGGTCTTGAACTGGCTGATGCCGGGTCAATCATCAGGTCTGGTCATGGAGATGTTCGGCCTTCGGCGGCCCTCGCTCAAAGCTATTGCCAGGAAAACATGGTTTCGTTTCAGAGAGTTCGTGTTTGTCGCTTTCCCCATAGTCCTGGTCGGAAGCCTTGTTTTAGGTGCGCTTTATGAGATGGGCGCGATCGAGGTGCTATCACAGCCGCTTAAGCCCATCATTGTGGGCTGGTTGGGGTTACCCCTCATCACCGGCGCGACTCTGATCTTTGCAGTATTGAGAAAAGAGCTTGCGTTGCAGTTTCTGATCACCTTCGCTATAACACAGTACGGTGCGCATGCCGCCAACCTATCGACGTTCATGTCTAAGTCGCAGCTCTTCGTCTATGGCCTTGTCACTATTATTTATATTCCGTGTATCGCCGCGATATCTGTGCTCGTGAATGAACTCGGCTGGAAAAAAGCATCTGCCATAGTCATCATGACTACGGTGATAGCAGTCCTTCTCGGTGGCATCGCCCGGATCGCGTTCTCATTCTTCGCCTAGGTCTTTAAGGATCTTCTCAATCTCAGATATTATGGGGCTCATCTGCGCGCAGGCGTTTGAGACGGCGGCGATCTGGTCTCCGTTATAGTAGTTCATATTGCCTTCGACCGACACCGGACTTTCTGAGATCATCCTGCATTGCTGTACCAGGCGGCAGCCTTCACACAGGAGAGATGCCAGTCTCTGGGAGTCGCTTTCCTGTGCCAGATCCGGCATAGCTTCCATTATCTTCTGCATCTCCGTCGCTTCCTCATTGCCTATCGGTTGCAGTTGGAATTCAGTCTCCGTCGAACCCTGTGTCTTACCGCCCACAGACAGCTGGTTGCACCAGGTCTGGTCGATCTGACGGCATTCTTTAAGGTCATCGATCCTTGTGGTTGCGAGCATGATGATCTCGTCTCTGGCTGTTTGCTTTGCCTCATCTGGTTTTTCATCCACGGGATACAACTTGTTGAATAAGGCGATCGTAGTCAGCTTATCTAATGTAAGAGTGCCCTCTATTTCTTGCTGCAAACTGTATTCGGCTGATCCGAGCGCCTGGTTTGCTTCCTGAGTCCTCGGATACTGCTCGTACACAGCGAAATATCCCTTGATGTATTCATCGAATGGTTCATTCTCGTCTCTTTGATCCGCCTCGGCCAGCATGTCAGATACGCGAGTGAGGATGATCTGCGACGTTTTTGCGGATTCGTCAGCTTTCCGGTTGGCTTGTTTATATGGCCCGAGGTCCATGTAAGAACCCTTGTCCCTGTATTTCTTGGCCTCCGATAGCAATGCATCGGCCTTGGCCAGTTCTGTTTCTTCCTGTGTGCCGGGTTCGGTCGCGAGCTTGGCTTTTTTCAGATCGGTTTCGGCTTTACCGATAGCGGAGTCAGCTTTGGATATTCGGCTATCCGCCACCAGCTTGAATATAAGAAGACCGCAGGTCGAACCAAGACAGCATAAAAGGAGGACCAGGACCGCCACGATGATAATAACAAGTCTACGCTTGTCACCCTTTTTACCTGATTCAGGACTTTGCAAAGCGACCTCCTGTGATACGAGTGAGTGGTCGTTAATATATCAATAAAGGACGGTGTAAGGCAATAGAAACGGATATGTTATAATCGTCCAGTAAGGAGGGCTTAAAATGACTACGGCTAAACATGTAAGAGTAAGGTTCGCACCAAGCCCGACCGGCCATCTTCATATCGGAGGAGCGCGGACGGCGCTGTTCAACTACCTATTTGCCCGGAACGAGGGCGGATCGTTCATCTTGAGGATCGAAGATACCGATAGGGAACGTAACACTGTAGAGGCCGTTCATCACATAATAGACGGCATGAAGTGGCTTGGCATGGACTGGGATGAAGGTCCGGAGGTCGGCGGTGATCACGGTCCTTATACACAGCTCGAGCGGTTGGATATCTATCACCAGTATGCTCAAACGCTTCTTGATAAAGGATCGGCTTACTACTGTTATTGCACGCCTGAAGAGCTGGACGAGAAGAGAAAGCTGGCAATGAAAAGGCATCTTCCGCCGAAATACGACCGCAGGTGCCGCTCTTTATCTGACGGAGAGTGTAAGACCTTTGAGGGGGAAGGCAAGCGAAAGGTCATCCGCTTCGCGACGCCCGACAGGGGCGAGACGAGTTTCACGGATCTGATCAAAGGCCGCGTCGGTTTCAAGAACGGGCTTCTCGACGACTTCGTCATAATGAAGTCAGACGGCATACCGACGTATAACTTTGCCGCAGTCGTAGATGACCATCTGATGAATATAACGCATGTGATAAGAGGGGACGACCATATATCGAATACACCGCGCCAGATCTTGATGTTCAAAGCGCTTGGTCTGGATGATATCCCCGAGTTCGCCCATCTGCCGATGATCCTCGGTTCGGACGGGTCGCGTCTAAGCAAGAGACACGGCGCGACTTCTGTGATCGAATACAAGAGTCTCGGCTATCTGCCGGAAGCTTTGGATAACTATCTGGCGCTTCTCGGGTGGGCACCCGGGACCGAGCGGGAGATATTCAGTCTGGAAGAGCTGGTCAAGGAGTTCTCGCTGGGTCGGGTAGGCAGTAGCGCCGCCATATTCAACCCGGAGAAGCTCGAGTGGATGAACGGCGAGTATATCAGGGCTACGGATCTGGATGTCCTGACTAAGGAAATACTCGATGTCGATTCAGGCGAAGCCCCGTTTATAAAGACAGCGGAATTCGAGTATCTGAAAAGCGTTGTTGCTCTGGAACAGGAAAGGCTCAAGACACTGACGGAATTTCCGGAGATGACAAAGTTCTTTTTTGAAGAGGATGTCGAGTACGACCAAGCAGCGTGGGATAAGATCATGACGCAGGAGCATGTACCGGGTCTGTTGAACGGGCTCAAGGACAAGCTGGGCAAGCTCACAGCTTTGAAAGCGGAAGACGTAGAAAAGATGATGCGGGACCTGGCGGCGGAGATGGGCATAAAGACCAGCCTCGTATTTCATCCTTTAAGAGTCGCGGTCAGCGGCCGGATGGTCGGTCCGAGCCTGTTCCACATGGTCGAGGTGCTCGGCAAAGACCGTGTTTTAAAACGCATCACCGATACGCTACAATTATTTTAAGGACGTCAAGGAAATCAAGGATGTCAATGAAGTCAATGAGACGCTAAAAGGCATTTTCTCTTTGGATAATTCTTTTCTTTGATATCATCGACTTCCTCGACTTCTTTGACTTCCTATTAGTGGGGCGTGGCCAAACTGGTAAGGCGCCGGATTCTGGTTCCGGAGATTGGAGGTTCGAGTCCTCCCGCCCCAGCCACTAATAAGTGAGTGCCTGGTAAAGGTTGAAGATACTTCTTCTCGCTAAAGATTCTCGCTCGAAGAAGACTTCACCCTCCCCAGGCACAGATGTTTATGTAGCAGCCGACCTTTAGGTCGGCTGCTACCGTCCATAGTACCAATGGGTGTTGGGTGGCGAGCGAGGCGCATGGACTATTATGCGTAACTCAGGTAGCAGAGACATCGAAATTCGAAAATCGAGAAATGAAGAGCAAATTTCGATTCCGTTCCATTTTCGATTATCGATTTTCATCTTCCATCGGTGTGTCGCTACGGATTCTCACCGTCCGAGTTTGTCGATGGACGTTAAGAAGAGAAGGTATAAGTAAGCGCTGTCATCCTGAGAAGGTCGTCTAAAGGCGACCGACGAAGGAACTAAGCAAGAAGCAAACGTGCAGCTAAAAGACGTCATTGTGAGGCCGCCGATAGGCGGCCGAATCAATCCAGGTTAACGAGAACGAATCGATCTCAATTCACGTATTGCTTATTGCTTATCGCGTATTATTCCTCTTCCCTCTTCCATCTGCTACCATTCACTTATGAACACTGCACTCATAGCTCTTGTGGCATCGACCTTCTTTGTTCTCATTGCTGAAATGGGCGATAAGACACAGCTTGTGGCCTTATCATTTGCTACCCGGTATAAACCGCTGAAGGTCCTCACCGGTATATTCCTGGCCACACTCCTGGTGCATCTTGTGTCCGCGCTCGTCGGCGCGCAGGTGGCGCGTTTTATCCCGATGCAGATGCTGAAGATCGTGGTCGGGTTGTCTTTTATCGGATTCGGTATATGGACGCTTCGCGGCGATAAGATATCGGACGACGGAAAGAACAGTAGATTCGGACCGGTGATGACTGTCGGGATCGCGTTCTTCCTGGCCGAACTCGGCGACAAGACGCAGCTGGCGACGATCGCCCTTGCCGCTCGCTATCAGTCGTTCATCGCCGTTTGGATAGGATCGACGATCGGGATGGTCATCGCGGACGGGCTGGCGATCATCATAGGAGTCATCGCGGGTAAACAGTTGCCTGAACACATTGTCCGCTACGTTTCCGCGACTGTTTTCTTCATTGCCGGCATCGCAACAATAATCGAAGCCGTAGTCTAGAGTTTTAAGGAGTTCTGATATAATCTCCTTATGGTTAAGAAAGCGTTTGTTCTAGGTGTTCTGATCATCGGTGTGCTGGCGTTGGTAATAGCCGGCTGCGTGAAGAAGAACGATGACACGCAGAAGGATGCCGGCGGACCGGCCGCGAAGGAAATTACTGTCGAGATCAAGGATTTTCAGTTCAAGCCGGCGACTGTGACTATCGCAAAGGGTGGTGTCGTAACATGGAAAAACCTGGATGCCTCGGCGCACAGTGTGAATGGAAAGAACTTCGATAGCGGCAGTATGAGTAAAGACGATACATACTCGTTTACATTCTTAGATAAAGGCAAATTTACTTATAAGTGCGCCGTCCATCCGTATATGGAAGGGACTGTCATCGTTAAATAGCCCGCATACTGCTTATATATTGCCTAAAGACTCGTCCTGTATTAGAATTACTATCAGAATCGCATATGGCGCATTCGTCTAGTGGACTAGGATACCTGGTTCTCATCCAGGAGATCGCGGGTTCGAATCCCGCATGCGCTACCAATTAGGGGTCAGGTCTTGAATTATAAGTTCTGTAACATAACTAAAGGTACGATGTTACAGAACTTATAATTCAAGACCTGACCCCTCTTTTATTGTGTTAGAATACGGTTATGGAGCCTGAACACGAGAAAGCGTTGTTTGCTGCCGGATGTTTTTGGGGAGTGGAAGAGGCCTTTTATGGTACTCCCGGCGTGGTCGAGACTCAAGTCGGCTATAGTGGCGGCCACACAGAAGATCCTACCTACAAGCAAGTTTTGACACACACAACAGGGCATGCCGAGACGGTGGAAGTGACTTTCGACCCGAAAAAAGTATCATACGAAAAGTTGCTGGAAGTATTCTTTAGGATCCATAATCCGACCACGCGTGATCGCCAAGGTCCCGACATAGGCAGTAACTATCGCTCGGCGATATTTTACCGAAACGACAAACAAAGAGATCTTGCGCTGGCCGCAAAAGAGAACCTGGAGAGCTCAGGCCGATTTAAGGTCCCGATTGTTACGGATATCTCTAAAGCCGGGCGGTTTTGGCCTGCGGAAGAATATCACCAAAAATACTTTATGAAAAACCCGCAACACGGATGTCCGATCTAGCAATGAAGATCTTCAATGCAAGAACCGGCAAAATCGAAGAGGTGGAAAAGATCGTCAAGTCCCAAGAGGAGTGGCGCAGGATCCTATCACCGGAACAGTTTGAGATAACACGCGAAAAAGGAACAGAAGCGGCGTTTTCCAAGACCTGTCCGCTTCCGCCGGAAAAGTCGGGCATTTATCAATGCGTTTGCTGCGGCACGGACCTGTTCCAATACGAGACTAAATTTGAATCAGGTACGGGTTGGCCGAGTTTCTATGATCCGATATCCGACCTGAATGTGGCTTTGCATACGGACACAAGCTACGGTATGGTGCGGACAGAGGTAGATTGTGCTCGATGCGATGCTCATCTCGGACATGTTTTCAATGACGGGCCGCCGCCGACAGGCAAGCGCTATTGTATAAATACTGTTGCTCTAAAGCTGGCGACATAGAAACCACGGTCATTTGATGAAGAAGCCATTAATCGATTATAAATCAATCATCCGGCCCAGTATCATAATCATCCTCTTTACTCTATGTATATCGCTGGCACTTCCCCTGGCGGCCGGCGTTTACATATACCGTCAGGATCTAAAGCCGAATCCGGATGATGAGATCAGTGTTTATCTTAGACGCTATGATAAGGTCAAGAAGACACTCAAGCCTGGCGACGTCGTCGGTTATATAGCCGAACCAGGTCTTACGATCGGCGAGCGGGACAAGCGTTTGTTCCTAACACAGTATGAGATGTCGCCAGTGCTGGTCGTGTTATCGACGGATATAAAGACGGTTATCGGTAATTTTGAGAGTCCCGCTTCCGGAAGAAAAACGATCGCCGGAAAACCCCTAGTCGTAGTCAAGGACTTCGGGAACGGCGTGATGATCTTAAGGAACAAGAAATTATGATGCTGTCGTTCTTGATGTTTTTCTTGGCATTGATCATCCCGGTCCACGTCGCGTTCATCGCGATGATCGTGATCTGGCCGATCCGACCACTTTCACTCGGCTCGCTGGTCCTAACGACTTGCCTAGCGGCCGGACTGGCCATAGGCGCGACCTCTTGCGCCTTCTTTATCTGGCTGCTCGTCTTCGGCTCTCCTGACCGGGGTTTTATATTTCTGGAGCCTGTATTCTTGATCATGATCAGCTCCGGCATATGGATCTTATCGAGAACCGGGAAGAGAACTCGGTCTTTAGAAAAGACAAAGGAAGTGAAAGAAAAAGGACGCATGGAAGCTGCCTTGCTTGTGATCTTCTGCATCGCCGTTTTTTCAGCCTTCGTGGTCAGCGTCTTGATGTTTATCTACAAACCGCACGGGACGTGGGACGCGTGGGCCATATGGAACATGAAAGCCCGCATCCTCTACAGAGCGGGGGATGGATGGCAAAAGATCCTACTGTCGATCACATCCGGCAGGCCGCACCCCGACTATCCTTTGCTTCTACCCGGGACGATCGCCAGATTGTGGAGTTATATGAAGATAGACTCTCTAGTAGTGCCGGCAGCAATATCGCTGATATTCAGCTTCGGCACGCTCGGTCTCCTAACATCTTCCATATCGATGTTGCGGACAAAAAAACAGGGAATGCTTGCAGGTCTTGCATTACTGGGCACGGTCTATTTTATCCTCTACGGCGCGTCGCAGACCGCGGATGTACCTTTGGGATTTTACATCCTCTCTACGGTCGTATTACTCGGTCTATATGATGCGGTCGATGATGACAATAAGGCTCTGCTGGTCCTTGCCGGCCTGATGGCGGGGTTTGCTGCCTGGACGAAGAACGAAGGTATGTTATTTGTAATATCGGTCATCGCCGCCCGTGCCTTGGCCGTTTTATATTTCAAAGGATGGAAGAAAGCGCTGAATGAACTGGCTGCTGTCTGCATCGGACTACTCCCGGTGCTTATCATGGTCTTATACTTCAAGATCAGGATGGCGCCGCCGACCGACTACATAAGAGCGCAGACAACGGCTATGATGCTTAAAAAACTGGTGGATCCGTCCAGGTATTTATTGGTAGTCAAGGAATATATAAAGCAGATAGCGATCCTTGGAAACGGTCTTATGTTCATCCTGGCGGCATATCTGATATTCGCCGGAAGGAAGATCGACCGGAACAACCTGCCGACAGTTGTGACAATCTGCGGCGCGCTTACAGCGGTCTTGATAGGGTACTTTTTTATCTTCGTTGTCACACACAACCCGCTCGCCTGGCACCTCGAGTCTCTCGGTCGCTTGTTGATACCTTTATGGCCGGCCGCGTTGTTCGGTTTCTTCCTGATCGCAGGGGGTGACTAAAATTGTTGCTTTCCGTGATCATCCCCGTATATAACGAGAAAGAAAGCATCCTCGAGGTCCTCGAGCAAGTGCGTAATGTCGACATAGACAAAGAGGTCATCGTGGTCGACGATTGTTCGACTGACGGTACGAGGGATCTGTTGAAAGACGCAGGTTCAAACACTTTTGAGGACATGAAGATACTGTTTCACGATAGGAACAAGGGAAAAGGCGCGGCCTTTAGAACAGGGCTTAAAGAGGCTATGGGTGACTTCGTGATAATCCAGGACGCGGATTCCGAATACGACCCGGGAGACTATCATAGGTTGTTGGAACCGCTGATGGACGGCCGGGCCGATGTCGTATACGGCTCTAGGTTCAAAGGGGCTCAAAAAAGCATGACCTTGACGCAATATCTCGGAAACCGCACAGTCACGTTAGCTACCAGGGTGCTTTACGCGACGGACCTTTCGGACGAAGCCACCTGCTATAAAGTGTTCAAACGGGATATCATACAGGGGATCCCGTTTGAAGCTGACAGGTTCGACTTCGAGCCGGAGATCACGGCCAAACTGCTGAAGAAAGGCATCAAGATCTATGAGGTACCTATCTCATATAACGCCCGGCAGTACAAACAAGGCAAAAAGATCACGTGGCGGGACGGCGTTTCCGCCCTCTGGACGCTGGCCAAGTATAGGTTTAAGAGATGAAATTCGATCCGGATCCAGTCGTTAAAAAAGCGCGGGATACGATCTCGCGTTATAAAATGTCGGAAAGCGGAGACAAAGTCCTGGTGGGCGTCTCGGGTGGCGCCGATTCACTGGCGCTGCTTTTTATCCTCCACAAACTGGCTCCTTCTCTGGGTATAGAGCTGAGTATATTCCATCTGGACCATATGATGCGCGGCGACAAGTCCGGGGAAGACGCGGCCTTTGTCCGCCGCCTGGCCGGCGCGATGAAAGTACCGGCGATCATCGAGCGCTACGATGTGGCGAAATTCGTCAAGAAGCATAAGCTGTCTCCCGAAGACGGAGCCAGGCAAGTCAGATATAAGATGATGCGGGAGGCGGCTTCAAGAATAGATGCGCAAAGGATAGCCGTCGGCCATACCGCGGACGACCAGGTGGAGACGTATCTTATGAGGATGATCAGGGGCAGCGGACTTAATGGCCTGCGTGGGATTCCGCCCGTAAACGGCCCGGTGATCCGGCCGCTTATCGCCGTATGGAGGGAAGAGACCATTGCCTACTGCAGTAGTCTTGGGATGGAACCGCGCGTCGATGAGACGAATGAAGACGCGTCTTACCTTAGAAACCGCATCCGCAATAAGCTGATCCCATTGATCGAACAGGACTACAACCGCGGATTCAAAGAAGAAGCCCTTCGCGAGATAGACGTCATAGATACGGACCTTGATCTGATTGAGGCGATAGTTGAAGAATCCGTTCAGGAAACCGTCAGGATCGAAGGCCGAAAGGTCGAGCTAGACAGGGACTTGTTCCTCGATCTTCATCCGGCTCTTAAGCGGCGTATCCTGCGGACGGCGATCGAGGCGCTCAAAGGCGATCTAAAAGACATCACATCCACGAATGTGGAAGACGTGATCCGGAAGGTAGTGTGCGGTAACAGCGGAGGTAGGCTCGAATTGCCCGGCGGTTTAACCGTTCACCGTCTATATGATATTATATGTATTGAGTTCAGTAGCGATTTTCATAATGTCGTGAGAGTCGTCGATAAACCGATGAAGTTGAAAGTCCCGGGTACCACCAGAGGCAAAGGACCGGGGTTTTTTATTCGGGCGGAGATACTAGAGCATGATAACATCGTTGTAACGCCTGATGAGGATACGGCATATATCGATGCCGGAAAGATCGCCGGCGGCTTGACAGTAAGGCCGGTCGCTGAAGGAGATAGGTTCAGACCGCTCGGGATGAAAGGTACGAAGAAAGTCCAGGATTTCTTTACAGACTTGAAGGTAGGCCGGAAAGAACGGGAAAAAGCGCTGGTCGTCGAGGCAAACGGTAAGCTGGTGTGGTTGGTGGGATACAGGCTTGACGACGGTTTTAAAGTAACGGAGTCGACTGACAAAGTGCTCGTTCTTATAGTAGGGAAGGAATAGGTTGGAAGACGAGATCGGTAAGATACTGATCGCTGAATCCGATATACAAGATAAGGTAAGCGAGCTGGCGTCAGCCATCTCACGCGATTACACGGAAAAACAACTCCTGCTCGTGGGCATCCTTAAAGGCGCGTTCATGTTCATGGCCGATCTGTGCCGGGCGATAACCGTACCGGTAAAATTCGATTTCATAGCGGTTTCCAGTTACGGGTCGGGTACTAAATCATGCGGAGTCGTCCGCATCTTGAAAGATCTGGATACGGATATCCAGAATATGGATGTCCTGCTGGTCGAGGATATTGTCGATTCGGGCCTCACTCTGAACTATCTTTACAGGAACCTCAAGGTCCGGCATCCGGCAAGCCTGGAGATATGTGCTTTGATGCGAAAACCGGAAGGGATGAGAGGAGCGCCCGAAGTCAAGTATCTCGGTTTCGATATCCCGTCCGAATTCGTTGTCGGATACGGGCTTGATTTTGCCGAAAAGTATAGGAATCTAAAGGACATTGCTGTCCTTAGGAGGTAGGACTTGAAGCGTTATATAAACCTGCTCGTATGGTTCTTGGTGATCGTCGCCATCGTCGTGCTTTTCCAGTTCCTGATCCCGAAACAAGAAACGATAAAGAAGCTCACCTTGAACCAGTTTGTGACAGCCGTCGAACAGAAAAAGGTAAAAGAGGTCAAGGTATTCGATGCGGACTCGACTCTCGAGGCGACGCTTAAGAACGGTACGAAGGTCGAAGCCAACTATCCGCAGACGTATTTGATCGCGGATCTGTTGCTGAAGAACAAGGTCAAAACAACTATCGAGCGAACACCCGCGTGGGTGAGCAATCTTGTGTCCGCGATCCTCTATATCATAGGGCCTCTGATTCTTGTAGGCATCGTGCTCTTCTTTATGATGCGGCAGATGCAGGGCGGGAACAAAGTACTCTCATTCGGCAAGAGTAAAGCCAAGATGATCGGCAAGGACCAACCGAAGACGACTTTCGCGGATGTCGCCGGGATGGATGAAGTCATCGAAGAGATGGAGGAGATCAGGGAGTTCCTGGCTAACCCTAAGAAGTTCCAGGCCCTGGGCGCCAAGATACCGAAAGGTATCCTGTTATACGGCCCTCCGGGTACGGGTAAAACGCTGCTTGCCAGAGCTATCGCGGGCGAAGCGAACGTCCCGTTCTTCCATATCAGCGGCTCGGACTTCGTCGAGATGTTCGTCGGCGTCGGGGCGTCCAGAGTAAGGGATCTCTTCGAGCAGGCGAAAGCCAACGCGCCGGCGATAATCTTCGTCGATGAGATCGACGCGGTAGGGCGCCACAGAGGCGCAGGTCTGGGCGGCGGGCACGATGAACGGGAGCAGACTTTAAACCAGCTTCTGGTGGAGATGGACGGTTTCGATCCGAGGATCGGTGTTATTCTTATAGCAGCGACGAACAGGCCGGATATACTCGATCCGGCGTTGCTCAGGCCAGGCAGGTTCGACCGTCAGGTAGTCACCGACAGGCCGGATCTAAGGGGCCGCGAGGCGATCCTTAAGGTCCACATCCGCGGAAAACCGGTATCGAAGAAGATCGATCTCGCCGTACTGGCGCGGTCCACACCCGGATTCACAGGCGCCGATCTGGCGAATATGGTCAACGAGGGAGCTTTGCTGGCGGCCCGTCATAATAAAAAAGAGATAGACACGGCGGAGATGCAGGAGGCCATCGAGCGCGTTATTGCCGGTCCGGAGCGCAGAACGCGACTCATCAGCGACCGTGAGAAATTGATCATCGCATATCATGAGACAGGTCACGCCCTTGTAGCACACAACCTACCCTATACCGACCCGGTCCATAAGATATCGATCATCCCGCGCGGCCAAGCGCTCGGCTATACTATGACACTGCCGACCGAGGACAGATATCTGGTCACGAAATCGGAACTCCATAATAAACTGGCCCAACTGCTTGCCGGAAGAGCGGCCGAGCAGATGATATTCAACGAGGTCACGACGGGTGCGCATAACGATCTTGAGCGAGCGACAAAGATCGCCCGCCAGATGGTCACCGAATACGGTATGAGCGATGCTCTTGGGCCGATGACTCTAGGCCAGAAGCAGGACCAGGTCTTCCTTGGCCGCGACTTTGCCGCCAATCCGGATTATAGCGATCGCGTCGCTTTTGAGATCGACCAGGAGATCAGAAGGATCATCGACGACTCCTATAAAGAGGCCGAGAAGACTCTCAGGGAACACCGGGATAAGCTGGAGATGATCGCTAAAAAGCTGATAGATGTTGAAACACTTGATGGTAAGGCGCTGGTAAAAGCGCTGGGAAAAGCTGATAGTGAGGCGGCTAGCAAGGAGAAAGACTAGAACGTGGATAAGGATAAGATCCAGCAGGCGGTCAAGATGATACTCGAAGCGATCGGGGACGACCCCCGGCGCGAAGGCACGAAAGATACGCCGAGGCGCGTCGCCGATATGTACGAGGAGATATTCAGCGGCATCGGCAAGGATCCGGGCGAGGTCATCCAGGTCACTTTCAGTGAAAACCACGACGAGGTCGTTCTGGTCAAAGATATCCCTTTCTACTCCATATGCGAACACCACATGATGCCGTTCATCGGCAAAGCCCACGTCGCTTATATACCAGCCAAAGACGGCAAGATAACCGGCATCAGCAAGCTGGCCAGGGTGGTCGATGTCATCTCAAGGAGACTACAGGTACAGGAGCGCCTAACGACTCAGATCGCTGACACTCTGATGCACGCGCTTAATCCTCGCGGCGTGATGGTCGTCATCGAGGCCGAACACCTGTGCATGAGTATGCGCGGGATCAACAAACCAGGTTCGGTCACGGTCACGTCCGCGGTCCGCGGCATTTTCAAAATACGGGCGGTGTCTCGTGACGAGGTGCTGTCTTTGATCAAGAAACCTTCTCACACACTCTGATGTCTCACAATCCTCGTATCCTGTCTTTAACCGGCGAAGAAGAGATCAAACTCGCTTTCAAGAAGATAGGCGTAGATACCGGTGGTATAGAGATCATGGCCAAGAAAGCGATCTACCGGCTTATGAAGATAGAGAATGTCGAGGTCCGCGCGGCGAATATCCTGAAACAGGAGATGCTTGCCAGAGGGGGAGAAGCGGCTGTTGCCCGGGGCGTATATGACCTGAAAGGAAGGGTGACGGATGTCATCCTGATCGGTACGATCGCGCAATGCAGGTCTTTGGTCGACAAGATCAAACAGCAACCTTTCGGCCTGAAAGAGATCGCTCTTGAGGCAAGGACCGTCCTCGATTCCTATAATACGATCCCTTCAAAATTAGCCTGGGGCGGATACTCGCTCGACTTAAGTTCCAGAACACATGTAATGGGTGTCCTGAACGTCACGCCCGACTCCTTCTCGGACGGCGGGCGGTTT
Source organism: Actinomycetota bacterium (assembly GCA_020052375.1). GTDB lineage: Bacteria > Actinomycetota > JAHEXW01 > JAHEXW01 > JAGVPG01 > JAGVPG01. Next base: position 56,476 of record JAGVPG010000033.1, read on the forward strand.
CTGGATAAAGACAAAGCTATTTCACGTGTGATGGAAATGGTCGAAGAGGGAGCCGACATCATAGATATCGGAGGAGAATCGACCAGGCCCGGCGCCAAGTCATTGGGTGAGAAAGAAGAACTGGACCGTGTCATACCGGTCATCAAAGCCGTTTCTGATAAGGTCAGGGTCCCGATATCCATCGACACATACAAGTACGAGATCGCCCGGCAGGCGCTGGATGCCGGCGCCGCTATGATCAACGACATCAGCGGATTGAGATCGGATAAGCGGATGGCCTCGCTGGCCGCCGAAAACAAGGTGCCGGTCATAATCATGCATATGCAGGGGGCGCCGAAGGACATGCAGAAGAACCCCAAATATAAGTCCGTGGTCGGGGAGATCCTGGGTTTCTTAAGGGAACAGTCCGATAAGGCGGTCGCAGCCGGTATACAACGTGATCTGATCGTCGTCGATCCCGGAATCGGGTTCGGCAAGACGAAGGACCATAATCTGACTATTCTTAAGAGGCTATCAGAGTTCAGATCGATAGGTCTACCGATCGCGATCGGTACGTCCCGTAAATCTTTCATCGGGATGACATTAGGGCTCGAAGTCGACGACCGTCTGGAAGGAACCGCTGCGAGCGTATCCTTCGCGATCAGCCAGGGAGCGAATATCATCCGGGTCCATGACGTCAAAGAGATGGTAAGGGTCGTCCGCATGACCGACGCCATTATGCGCGCAGCCGGGGAAGATGGTTGAGCATACAGTTTTTCTCGGTCTTGGTTCGAATATCGGAGACAGAGCCGGCAATCTGAAAAAGGCGGTAAAGGCCATCAAGGAACACGGGCTCAAGGTAGAGCGGGTTTCCTCAGTTTATGAATCAAAGCCGGTCGACTACCTTGATCAGCCGGACTTTTATAATGCCGTGATGGAGATAAAGACATCGATGGGCCCCCATGATCTCTTGGAGATAATCCAGACGATAGAATTGGACATGGGTCGGAAAAGACCCCTCCTTAAAGGACCGAGGATAATCGATATAGATATCCTCATGTTCGACGACCTTACTGTGAATGAGGGCGACTTAACGATCCCACACCCTTATATGAAGGACAGGATGTTCGTCATGCTACCGATTGTCGAGATACGGAAGAATGCTCGCTTTCCGGACGGCGAGTCGATAAGAAGGGTATTGAGCAGGCTTAAGTTTGAAACGGACAATGTGAGGAAGATCAAGGACTTGGACTTGAGATGATCACAACCGGCTCAATAACTGAGATCAGAGGATATCTAAAAAAGGAAAGAGAAAACGGGCGCACGGTCGGTTTAGTGCCGACGATGGGATATCTCCACGAAGGGCACTTGAGCCTGATGCGGAGAGCCCGCGAGGAATGCGACTACGTCGTCATTAGTATTTTCGTCAATCCGAAACAGTTCGGACCGGCCGAAGACTTTGACAGGTATCCGCGTGATCCGGAGCGGGACAAAGCGATGGCCGAAGAAGCGGGCGCCGACGTCATGTTCGCGCCCGGAGTCGAAGACATGTATCCGGCAGGTTTTTCGACTTATGTCTATGTCAAAGGACCGGTGGCTCGCGGCTTGTGCGCGGCTTCAAGACCCAATCATTTCAGAGGTGTAACGACTGTTTGCGCGAAACTGTTCGATATCGTCCAGCCAGATAAGGCGTATTTCGGGCAAAAGGATTTCCAACAGACAATTGTTGTTAAGAAGGTGGTTAAAGACCTTGATATACCGCTCGAGATCGTTATGTGTCCGATCGTCCGCGAGCCAGACGGGCTGGCTATGAGTTCCAGGAATGTCTATCTGAATGCGGAGGAACGCAAAGCGGCGACGGTACTCTACAGGTCTCTAAAAGAAGCGGAACAAAGCATCGCGAACGGCTTGATGGATACGAAAGAGATACTTGATGATATAGAGGCAGCTATAGCAGACGAACCGCTGGTCGAGCTTGAATACGCGAGCATATGTGATACGACGAATCTGAACGAGCTGGACAGCATAGACAGGGAAGCAGTGATAGCGCTGGCAGTGAAGATCGGAAAGACGAGACTGATAGACAACGTGATAGTGAACAGTGAAATAGAGAAGTAGGGAAGTAGGAAGAAGAGCGTGTTGCGGACTATATTGAAGAGTAAGATACATAGGGCGACCGTTACTGAAGCGGATATGCATTACCAGGGGAGCATCACGATCGATGACGCCCTGATGGAAGCGGCCGACATCTTGCCATACGAGAAAGTCGCGGTCCTTGATGTGACCAACGGCGCGCGGCTTGAGACGTATGCTATCAAAGGCGAGCGGGGCTCGGGCATCATATGCTTGAATGGCGCCGCCGCCCATCTCATCCATAAAGACGACATCGTCATCATATTGACCTACGCGTCGATGTCGGACGACGAAGCCCGCGGCTTCAAACCCAAAGCCGTCTTCGTCGACTCCGCGAACAAGATCACCCACGTCGAGAACAACATCCAACCAGAGGACGACTGTTAGATCTCTCCTGTGTCGTTGCGAGGGAGCGTTAGCGACCGAAGCAATCTGCGCAAAAAGTGTGTGCCCAGGCTAGGTTGAAGTAAATCTTCTCGCTAAAGATATCCGCTCGAAGAATTCTTCAACCTCCCCAGCCACAGGATGTATAGAAGAACCCTTATGTGCGCATTGGATTCAGTGAACGCATGTTTCACGCCTACTGCTCCTACAATGCACATTTTTTTAGAGAGGTATAAGAACAGCAATACGCAATACGATTCTGTAGCCGCCGACCTTCAGGTCGGCTATTCTATGATCATGTGCAATCACACCCAGGCAAAGTCTATTGCTATAATAAACTTATTTTGAAATCTAGAGTTTAGAGGTTCTTAACAGTGAAGAAGACGACGTTTACGACGAAAAAGAATCGGAAGATCACAGTATTTCTAGCCATTCTGTTGATTATTGCTGTACCAGTACTATGGAAGTCCGGAGTGTTAGGGTCGGCTTTTTGGCGGACTTTTCTAGCTGTTAAACCATTACAGACAATAAGCAGGCCTTTTATAAGCTTCAGACCGGAAGGATTGCCAAAGCAATTGATGAATAAAGATAAAAGACTCTCTGAGATAATTGAGAAGCCCGTCGATAAAAACAAAATAAGGATAAATATTTCAAAATCAGAGTATAAACTCTCTATCATAAATAAGGGCAAGACAATCAAAGACTATATGATCGTGTTGGGGCGCGATCCTGTTAATGATAAGCTGCGTGAGGGCGACAGACGGACTCCTGAGGGCGATTTTCGAGTTCAAGATCTGTATCCGCATCCTTCCTGGTCAAAATTTATATGGATCAACTATCCAACCAAACAATCTTGGACAAAACACGAGCGCGCAAAAGCCAAAGGAGAGATCGATACTGGTTGTGGAATCGGTGGAGAAATCGGTATACATGGAGTCCCGTCTGGTGATGATGGACTGGTAGAACAAGGTGTGAACTGGACTCAAGGATGCATCTCTCTGAAGACAGAAGACATAAACGAGATATTTGAAGTTGTACAGGTCGGTACGATAGTCACGATAGGCCACTAGGTTGATTAGTAAGTATGAGGGTTAAGCGATCTATAGTTCGGTAAGGCTCTAGCAACGACACCTTTTATTTACTACTTGCTCTCGCTTCTCGCCTCAATTCACGTATTGCGTATCGCTTATAGCTTTTCATTCACCTCGTTCACTTTATTAACCCTATTCACTACTTGCAGCTTGCTTTCTCTAATGACAAACATATAGTCATTACGCTACTTCAATCAAGCGTGATTATTAGAAGAAACATAAGGAGCATGTTACAGAACTTATGATGCAAGACCCGACTTCATTTTACTTAATAGGGAACCAGCCGATGAATTCGGTATTATGGTGGGCACCTCCGAGGAGCGTTGTCTGCCCTGTATGCGTATCGATCTTGTATAGAATTGCTTGATTTGGCGCAGATTCCTCACCCACTATGTTCAAGTAGATTAGTGTTTGTTTCGACGGAGCCCAGGCAAGTAGGCGATACAGTCTTTTCTCCTGTGTTTTCTCTTCGATCTGACCGATTCTGGTCAATGTTTTTGAGTCCAGTGAGTAATCATAAAGGATCTGGATGTCTTTTGTGTTTCTGGCTGCTTCCCAGTTTTTCGCATAAACGACCGCCAAATGCCGGCTGTCTGGTGACCAAAGGAAAAAGCGAGGGACTCCGCCGACTTCGACCATATCGAAACTTGGGAATTCAATAATCTCTTCACGTCCTGTTTCCATGTCCTTAATGCTGATATGAGATGCGCGAAGGCGTGCAATATAATGTTTATTTGGCGATGGTGTATCGGCAGCTAACCCCATCTCTGAATACATACCATATCTGGTGGGCGGATAGGTACCTGATTCAGGATCAAGAAAAACCGTTGTCACGCGCCCTGTCGTGGGCTCGACCAGGAACCATCCTCGCGGCCATTTCTTGCCCTGTTTCCGCGCACCTTCCATCAAGATACCTCTGTTCTCCCAGGCAAGAATCCGTAACGGAACGAAGTCTGTAATTCCTAGGGACAGATTGACCTCGGTGACGATTCCTGTCTTGGGGTTGACTAACGGAATGCGCATATCGGGAGGTTCTGATGAGTTGGACCTGAAGTTAAAGACCCATGGCAACTGTGAACCGGATCTACGGGCGAGTAGGCAGGCGACCAGCTTGCCATCAGGCGACCACGCCGTTGAGGTGAACTTGCAGTCCTCCTCAGCTTTGGCCACTTCGTAAAGTTTACCCGAATCCAGATCGGTTACGTATAGGACATCTCCTCCTGTGTTGGAAGCAAGCAGGCGTTTATGGTCAGGAGACAGGTGCATTGTAGCATCGGGATCGATACTAAACTCGCGAAAGTCCATGCCGAGACTTCTTGCGGGCGTCCGGGGTTTCACTTCTTTACCGTCCAGGTTCAGCCAGACCAAGTAACCGTTGCTATAGAGCAACATAACATCGGAAGGGCTATTATATGTGGGTGGTATCATGCTTGGGGGAACTTTCTTAACCTCGTCTATGAAGGTACTGCTCACAAATGGATGATCCATGAGAATCCCGGCGACCAGGACGATTATAGCGAAAAGTGCGATGCTGATGATGAGTAGCGCCTTCTTGGCTCGAGTCATATCAGCTCCAACCCGCTAGAAGTTGCTTTATATGCTGCTTGTTGCGTTCCAACATGACAGCTCCCGCGATTAGTGCGACTCCGATGACTGTCAATCCGATAGGCCAAAGAATTACGTCTATAAAGTAGCGGAAATAAAGTTGGATCACATATACGGTCGTCCAGACAATCCCTGATACTAGTAATGCTTTTGATCTTGCAGGGATGCTAAATCCGATAGATGCTAGGCACCCAAGAAGCGTGATGGCTTGCCATGTGTGCTCTCTGCTAGGTATGCCAGAGGCGATGAGTGCTGCGACTATGACAATTGCCACCCCGGCGATATATAAATAGGATGCAATTCCTATTTGATGCAGGCGTTGATGGATGTATGCAACTAGAATATATGATGAACCCAGTAAAATAAACAATATAGACCACAGTTCTTCATTGAAACTGGAGTATCCAAGCACAATTCTCAACACGAAGTAGTACAAAACGGTAACAGAGATGATATAGAGAAGTGATAGAGGTGCGCGACCGACCAGGTAGGTCGTACAAATATAAGTTACTGAGAGCAGAGAAAATATGAATATCCCGGTTTCATTCCCTCCAAGACTTGTCACTAGGTTATACTCGCTCGCTATCACAAAAAGAAGCAGAGCGAGCATTATAGATGCCAGTGCAAGAACCGCGTCACCTGTTTTGAGTATCCGGTATCGAGTACGTAGGACTATTCCACCTGTATATGCTGAGAGTGTTACAAGGAAGACGATCCCGACCCTGACACTACTAACCATGTATTGCCAGCTCATACCTATCAGAAATGCTACCGCTAAAACGATTGCTAATACACCCATGGCTAGAAGGGTGGTTGTGGCTCTGCTTAAGAGACTAAGACGGTCACGGATTTCAGGAGTAGGTGCTTCTTTCGCGGCGTAGTATTCAAGGATGGCTTCGCGTTGCGATTGAGAGATTAATTCTTCTTTCCGGAGGTTTTCCAGTTCTCTAAGAATTACCTCATGGTTTTGATACAACGGCATCTCCTTGCTCCAGCGATTATTATACCAATAACTGCTACTAACATATCAAAGTCTCATGTAGGTTGCGGTGTACTGCAATTTATCTCTTTTATTACAACATTCTCCGGCGAGCGTTACTGTTTCGCAGTTTGCTTCGTCGGCCGCCCTATGGGCGGCCTCCTCGCAACGACACAATGGGAATTATCACCTGCCACCTGCGTTTCTCCAGCTCTATGTTATACTTTTAGCAGTATGAGGCAGACACCTAGATACCTGGTTAATTTCGATACTTCTGAGCTTCCGCAGGAAGAGTTCGATGTCATCATCGTCGGGAGCGGTGTAGCAGGTTTGTCTTGCGCTTATCATCTTAATAAATCTCTAAAGGTTGCCGTCCTGACAAAGACCGAGCTGTCATATACGGCGACGCGTTACGCGCAAGGCGGGATAGCGGCGGCGATCGGTGAGAAAGATAGCATCCGCAACCACTATAACGACACGATCGAGGTGGGACGCGGTCTATGCGATCCGGCGGCTGTAGAAGCGCTGGTGGCTGAAGGCCCGGACTGTATCGACGAGCTTAAACGCCTCGGCGTTCCTTTCGATCACCTGAAAGGGCAGCTCAATCTCGGGTTGGAGGCCGGCCATTCATTTCCGCGAGTCGTGCATACAAAAGACTTCACCGGCAGCGAGGTAGAGACGCATCTCGTCGATGCGGTTAAGGGACTTAGCAATGTGTCCATGCATGAGGCTATCTTCGTCGTCGATATCCTGACGGACAAAGACCGGTCAGTCGGTCTGCTACTGCTTAGAGACCATCAACTATCCATCTTCAAGGCGCCGGTCGTCGTTCTGGCCGCCGGAGGCATGGGGCAACTCTTTTCGGTGACGACGAATCCACCGATATCCACAGGCGACGGGCTGGCGGTCGCATACCGGGCCGGCGCGGTCCTTGCCGATACGGAGTTCATCCAGTTCCATCCGACAGCGCTGCATGTATCAGGTTCACCCAGGTTCCTCATCAGCGAGGCAGTCAGAGGCGAAGGCGCTCACATCATCGATAAAAACGGCAACCGTTTCTTAGTCGACGTATATCCGGAGGCGGAACTTGCTCCAAGAGACGAAGTCGTCCGCCAGATGTTTCTTACTATGCGGGAGACCGACCAGGATCATGTCTATCTTGACTGCCGTCATATGGGCGAGGACAAGTTCAAAACACGTTTCCCTGTGATATACGAGAAACTCGTAGAGCACGGGATAAACGTGGCCAAAGACCAGATCCCAATATCGCCGGCGGCTCACTATATGAGCGGCGGCGTAAAAACAGATCTTGATGGGCGGACGAATATAAAAGGGCTGATGGCTTGCGGCGAGGTCGCATGCACAGGCGTACATGGAGCAAACCGGCTCGCTTCGAACTCATTACTCGAAGGACTTGTCTTCAGCCGTCGCGTAGCAAAAACGGTTGAGAATGAGAGAAGGGCAGATAAAGACAAACAGGCAGATGCTCTAAAGATCGAATACCGGTATGATTTCAAGCAGGTGAAAGCGGATATCATCTACGAGAGACAACGTTTGCAGGAAACGATGCAAAGATGGGGCGGCGTCTTGCGGAGCGACGAAAGCTTATCGACCGTCTTCAGGTTTATCGAGGAGAGAAAGGACGTTTCCAGCATGGGTTTTGACTCGATCAGCGGGTTTGAGCTGATAAACTTATTGACTCTTGCGCGGATCGTGAACACGGCCTGTCTAAAGCGAGAGGAAAGCCGGGGTTCGCACTGGCGGGAAGACTTCCCATATGAGGACGATGACACGTGGTTGAAACACATACTGATAGAATCAGATGAAGACGGCCGGATGACTGTCGAGATCGCGCGGTGAACAGATGACATTAGATGATGTGGAACAGGTCCTAGGCAAGGCCATCGGGTTAGCTCTTGATGAGGACCTGGGGATCACCGGAGACATAACGACTCAAGGCGTGTTCCCCGCTAAGAAGGATGTGGTAGCCAGTATAATCACCAGAGATGCCGGTGTAATAGCGGGCATGTTCGTTGCTGCGGCCACATTCAAACTCGTCGATGACAACACCGGCTTTGTGGCTTTGTGCGAGGATGGTGTAGATGTGGAAGGCGGGCAAACGATCGCGCAGGTAAAAGGCGATGTCAGCGCAGTATTATCAGCTGAAAGAGTCGCCTTGAACTTCTTATCCCACATGTCCGGCATAGCCACGATGACGCGCCGGTTTGTCGACAAAGCAGCTCCGTACGGCGTGACTATAAAAGACACCAGGAAGACCCTGCCGGGCTTGAGGATATTCGAGAAATACGCGGTCGAGGCAGGAGGCGGCATACACCACCGTTTCGGTCTCTACGACGCGGTGCTCATCAAAGACAACCATATAAAAGCAGCCGGCGGTATGACGGAAGCCGTAACCAGAGTCCGTGGAAACCTCCAGGGCGATCTGCCTATCGAGATCGAGGCATCCACGATCGATGAAGTCAAAGAGGCATTACGGGCCGGTGTCGATACGATAATGCTGGATAACATGGATGTAGAGATGATCCGAAAAGCTGTCAAGATGATAGATGGTTCCGCTCTGGTCGAAGTCTCCGGCAACATCGTCCTCGATAATGTCGAAGAGATCGCCAAGACGGGGGTCAACTATATATCAGTCGGGGCTCTTACCCATTCCTCGAAGGCTTTGTCTTTGAGCCTTCTGATCGAATAGTTAAAGGAATTATCCCTGATGAAAGCCGACGATCTCGTCATACTCCTAACACCTTACGTGGCCACATATGGTTACATCCTCGTTTTCCTCGGTGTCTTTCTTGAGAATTCAGCTATGCTAGGCCTCGTAGTCCCGGGTGAGACTATCCTGATAATAGCCGCTTTCTACGCCGCGCAAGGTGAACTGAATATCGTTTATATAATGATCGTCGCGTTCGTAGGCGCCGTGATGGGCGACAACGTCGGTTACTACATCGGGCGCCGGGGCGGGCATCCGTTCATCAAGAAATACGGGAAGTACTTTCTTATTCATGAAAAGCGGCTTATCGCGACAGAGCGTTATTTTGAAAAACACGGCGGCAAGACGATCTTTATCGCCAGGTTTACGTCGTTTCTACGGGCTCTCGCAGCTTTGACCGCCGGGGTCTGCAGGATGGAGTACCGTTTGTTTTTCTGGTACGATCTGTCGGGCGCTATCATATGGTCGGTCGTCATCTCACTGCTTGGATATTTTCTCGGTGACAACTGGCCCGTTCTTAGTAAGATCATCGACCGGATCGGCCTCGGCATACTCATAGCTGTTATTGCGGTCATCGCGGTAGGCGTTCTTATAAGGAGAAGGTTCAAAGTCGAAAAAGATGTCTGAGATAAAATGGGTGGTCGAGCATCATGACAGAGTGTCATCAACTCAAGATGTGGCAAAACTCAAAGCCAGGGATGGGGCACCCGAAGGTACCGTAGTGGTCGCCGAGATCCAGGAGAGCGGAAGGGGACGGCTGGCCAGGCATTGGTTGTCACCGTCAGGCGGGCTCTGGTTTTCCATCGTCCTAAGACCGGGACTTTCGATCGAAAGGGTCCAGGGGATCGTCTTACTATCGGCGGTATCTCTGGCAAGGGCGATACGAGGCCGGACGGGCCTTGATGCCGGGATAAAATGGCCGAACGACATATTGATCGGATGGAAGAAAGCGGCCGGGCTGCTATTGGAGACACAGATCCAGGACGGCCGGCCGGTTTTTGTGATACTCGGAGCCGGTGTCAATGTAAATAACGATACGGCTATGTTCCCACCCGATCTCCTTGTACCTCCGACCTCTTTAAAGGAAGAGACCGGCCGGGACATCGACATGGAAAGCCTGCTGAATGCATTCCTTACGGATTTCGCTGCTTCATATAACTTGCTCAAGACGGATTTCGATAGAATTCTGGAAGACTGGCGGCACTTATCCGTCACGCTGGATATGCAAGTCAAGGTCACGCAGATGGATAAGGTGATCGCGGGGCGAGCGGTCGATATCGACGATACGGGGGCGCTCCTCGTACGTCTTCCGAACGGCAACGTTTTTACAGTGCATGCCGGGGATTTGACCATCGAGCATATAAGCTGATACAATTCACGAAAATCCTTTTAGTCCTTGTCAGGAGGCAACATGGTAGAAGTATATCTGCAACGGTATAGAGCTTGGTGGCTTAACATCTACAGATGGCGTGTAAGCGCCGGCGTTTTAACGAATATCGGTCTGGCTATAGGCATGGCTTGTCTTACAGGACTGCTGGCGCAGATCAAGATCGTATTGCCTTTCAGTCCGGTGCCGATCACCGGACAGACGTTCGCGGTGCTAGTGGCGGGCGTGATGCTCGGACGGTATTATGGCGGATTTAGCCAGTTCATATATGTGATCTTGGGTACGGCAGGCGTGCCGTGGTTCAACGGAGGATCCGGTGGACCGGCGTCGCTGATAGGACCGACCGGCGGATATCTGATCGGTTTCATCGTTGCCGCTTTCATCGTCGGTTATATAACCGACAAGTATGTCAAGGCCAGGAACTTTTTCCCGATGCTCGCCGTCATGCTGCTCGCGAACTTCGGTATCATCTATGTCTTCGGGCTTCTGCAGCTATCCATCTACCTGAACGTGTTCAAAGGCATGACGGCGGATCTATGGGACGTCCTGAAGATGGGCGCCATCCCGTTCATAGCCGGCGACATCGTCAAGGCCATCCTGGCTGCCTTAATGGCTAAGAGTGTCCTTCCAAAGGAGCCGTACGACGCTGATGCTTCTAGCGATAGACGTCGGTAACACACAGACAGTTATAGGAGTCTTCGACCGGGAGCTCCTTCACAACTGGCGTATCTCGACGCATCCTTTAAAGACTGCTGATGAATGGGCACTTTCCCTATCCGAGTTACTTACGATCGAGGGCCTCAAGATCGACGGTATCAAAGAAGCTGTGATCGCGTCGGTCGTCCCGGACGCCACGCAGGCATTGAATAAGATGTGCCGCAATACACTCAAGCTCGACCCCTTGTTCGTAGGTCTTGATATAAAGAACAGGATCACGATAAAGACCGATAACCCGCAAGAAGTCGGGGCCGATAGGATAGCCAACGCGGCTGCCGCGTATGAGTTATATGGAGGATCGGTGATAGTTGTCGATGTAGGTACCGCGACGACGTTCGATGTCATCTCATCTAAGGGTGAGTATCTGGGTGGTGTGATCGCGCCGGGTGTCGAGACTTCGCTTAAAGCTTTGACAGAACGGGCGGCCCGGCTGTCCGATGTCGCAATCGAGAAACCGGTCAATGTAATAGGCAAGAACACCACGGAAAGCCTGCAGTCCGGCGTGGTCTACGGTTTTGCCGGCCAGATAGACACTCTGGTCGGGAAGATCATCGACGAACTCGGCGAAGACGCAGGTGACGTTAAAGTGATCGCCACCGGCGGCCTGGCGGACCTCGTCATCGGCGCCTGCAAGACGATCACGGATAAAGACCCGCTACTGACGCTCAAAGGCCTCAAACTCATCTACGACCAGAACAAGTGAGTGCTCGCAGGAGGCACGAAACACAGTTAGAAGTGTGCGCACAGGTGTCGCGAAATGTTCCCCCAAATCGTGATCGCACAAACCGCTGCGCGCGTTTTGGGGGACCCCCAATTCGCTCCCTTGTGCGCATTGGATTCAGTTAACGTATATTTCGCGCCTCCCGTTTGCACAATGCACATTGTTTAAAAACGGTGAACGTGCAGGTAAAAGGTGTCATCCTGAGGAGGTCTGCGAAGCAGACCGACGAAGGACCTAAGCAAACGCTAACGCTACCGACACCCTGCCCGCTCGGCCTGCGAGACGCTTTTCGATTGAATCCAACCGGCAGGATTCATAGTATTAATAGCCATCGCTCGCACGAAATATTAATGTAGCCGCCGACCTTCAGGTCGGCCCATTCCCAATTGGCGTGACTCTTCTTCCCGCCTTCCCTTTTCCGCTTTCCTCGATCTATGCTACTATGTACACAAATGTGTGCACAAGAACAGGATGTCAAGGAAGTCGAAGAGATCGAGGAAGTCAAGGAAGTCAAGGAGATTAGTGAGATCCAGTGAGTTTAGGAACTAGCTCTTTATATTCCTTGATGTCCTTGATATCTTTGACATCCTCAAAGCGGAGGCGTTTTTGAAAGAGATCAAGATAGGCGACAAGATAATAAGCATCGAGAGGGCGCGTGAGTTGATCGACAAGATCTTCGACCTGCGGTCTGAAGGTTCGACGCAGGAGGAAGTCGCTCAGATGCTGGGTGTCGAGAGGACATTCATCTCACGGCTTGAAGGCATCGGTGAAGTGCGGCGGAGCAAAGAGATCGCCCTCATATGTTCGGGTATCATGGATGAGCAGAAAGTCAGAACGGACGCAAAAGACCTTAATGTCGATTTTCTTTATCTGAACGGAAAACGAAGCGCCGACATGAAAGACGTTTTATGGATGTTGGACCGGCTTAGGGGGATAGACTATGTCGTCTTTGTCGGTAAGCAGGATGAACTGGCACTTCTTGAAAAGGTACTGGACAAAAAGATCGTATATATACCTCTGGAAAAAGAAGACCTGATCACGTCGATCCTTAATGAACTGGCACACAAGCGTACGAGGCGCTCGTTCAGGACGGCGAGAAGAGGTGAGAAAGCTGAAAGAGGTCGTAAGCGTGAGTCTTGGATCATCACGCAGGGATCATGAGGTCGAAGTCGAGCTCTTAGGTGAGAAGTTCAAGATCAAGCGCATTGGAACCGACGGCGATTTCAAGAAGAGCATAGAACTTCTAAAACAACTTGACGGGAAAGTGGCCTCCTTCGGCCTGGGCGGGATCGATATCTATCTTTACGCGTCCGGTGGAAAACGTTACAAGATCAGGGATGCCAAGAAACTGGTCAAAGCGGCAGGGAATACGGACGTTGTGGATGGCAGCGGTCTAAAGAACACGCTTGAGCGTGAAGTCGTAAAGAAGCTTCAGGCAAACCCGGATTTCGATTTCAACGGCAAGAAGGTGCTAATGGTATCGGCGGTCGACCGCTTCGGAATGGCGGAGGCGCTGCACGAGGCCGGCGCGGAGCTGATCTTCGGTGACCTGGTCTTCGGTCTGAATATACCTATAGCTATAAGGAAGATGAAGACTTTTAAGATCATCGCGAGGATAGCTCTGCCGATCGTGACGAAGATGCCCTTCAAGATCCTGTATCCGACGGGGAGCGAACAAGAGAAGGCGCCTAAAGAGAAATATAAGAAGTATTACTACGAGGCGGATATAATTGCCGGTGATTTTCTGTTCATACGCAAATACCTGCCGGAGGACTTGACCGGCAAGATCATTCTGACGAACACCGTGACTCCCGCCGACATAGAAGACCTGCAAAAGCGCGGCGTCAAGTTTCTGATCACGACGACTCCGGAGATGAACGGCCGGTCATTCGGTACGAATGTGATGGAAGCGACGCTGATAGCCCTATTGAACAAACGACCCGACATGATCACCAGCCAGGATTATCTTGACTTGCTGGATAAACTTGATTTCCAACCGCGAATCGAGGCTCTCAACATATAATGGAGCATTTCGCATTTCTCATACACCCCATGGACATGGGTCATATTACGCGCAAGTACCGGATGGCCAAAAAGATCCCCGAAAAGCTTGTCACCGGCACGGTCAAGCGCAAGAAACCCTGGGCGATCTCGGAGATCACCGGCATCAGGTCGATCACGGGAAAAGAGGCCATGGGGTGGTTCATCATCGTTCCTTTACTGCCAAGCCAGATCCTTAACCTGCGTGAAAAATATGTGGTAAAAAAGATCGTCAAAGCCTGCGAAGTGGCGAAGAAACAAGGGGCCGGCATCGTAGGGCTGGGGGCTTTTACCGCATGTGTCGGTGGCGCGGGCAAAGATATAGCTGACGCGACCGATGTAGCCATAACGACCGGTAATTCCTACACAGTCTCGACAGCTATAGAAGGCGCGAAGAAGGCGGCCAGGATAATGGATATCGACCTTAGAAACGCCAATATAGCGGTCGTCGGAGCGACAGGGTCCATAGGAAAGGTCGCCGCGGAGATCCTGGCGGCTGAAGCCGGAGCGCTCTACCTGGTCGGCCGGGATCAGTATAGGCTGGACGAAGTCAAGGAGACGATCTTCGATTCGCTACCGGAGGGTGACTATAACATCATCGCGTCGACCGATATCTCCGGCATGGTGAAGCAAGCGGATGTCATAATAACGGTGACATCGGCTATAGATTTCGTCATCCAGCCGGAAGACATAAAGTCGGGAGCGGTCGTCTGTGATGTGGCGCGTCCGCGGGATGTCGCGGAGATCGTCAAGGAGACAAGAGACGACGTCCTTGTCATAGACGGCGGTGTCGTGCGGCCTCCCGGTCATGTAGACTTCCATTTCGATTTCGGATTGCCGCCGGACCTTGCGCTGGCTTGTATGGCGGAAACGATGATCCTGGCTCTCGAAGGGCGCTACGAGGATTATACGATTGGAAGAGATATTAGGATCGACCAGATCAGAGATATCGAAAACCTGGCGGAAAAGCATGGTTTCGAGCTTGCCGGTTTCCGGAGCTTTGAAAAAGCGCTCACCGATGACGATATACAGACGATAAAGATGAATGCGACTAAAGTGAGTCTTTGATCTCGTTAACGAAGTCGATGAACGTCTCTTCAGCCCTGCTCATCGGTTTATCCGCATCGTACACAAGGTAAAGGTTACGAGTAAGATCCATATCCGAGATCCTGAGCATTCCCACCGCACCCGCCTTGGCCGCGCTTTGGGCGGCCCATCTTGAGATGACCGATATGCCCAAACCCGCTTCGACGGCGGCAAGGATCGCCTGGTTGCTTGCAAGCTCCATTTTATGTGTTAGATCCCGTTCGGACAGGCCGGCCTTTTTTAAAGCGGTCGCGAATGTCTTTCTGGTACCGCTTCCCGATTCTCTCAATACCCACGGTTGAGACATGATCTCACGGATCTTCACTTGTTTACGGGCTGCTTGCGGATAAGTGGGCGGCGTTACAATGACCAGTTCGTCTTTTATGAATTCCGTGAACTTAAGACGTTTAGCTTTTGAAGCCGGAAGGGCTCCGGTAAACCCTATATCGATCTTCCTGTCCAGGATATGGTCGATGACTTCCGTAGTGTCCGAGATGCTTAGCGATACGTCGACAGCCGGATATTCTGATATAAAACGGCCTATGACCTTAGGCAGGACATACTCTCCGGGTATCGTGCTGGCTTCAAGAGACAGGTGGCCGCTGACATCCTCGCGGATCCTTTCGATACGTCGCTCGAGCTCATCATTTAAGTCCACGATCCTTCGCGCATACTCAAGGAATATCTCGCCTGCCGGTGTCAATCCGAGCTGTCCGCCGGACCTCTCGAGCAGTGTCTCTCCGTATTGTTTCTCGAGCGCTTGTATCTGGAAGCTTATGGCCGGCTGCGTGAGTTTCAGCACCTTCGCCGCTTCTGAAAAACGCCCCGTATTGACGACCACCGTAAAAGTCTTGAAATAGTTTAAGTTCATAAGAACTCCTTATATGTAAGGTTAGCATAGCCGGAAAACAAAAGCATCATTTATAGGCAATTGAAAGAATGCTTATGAGGAAGTAGAATGGGGAGGTAGTGATATAGAAAAGTAGAGAAGTAGGGAAACAGGGAAGATAAGCAAGAACTTTGTAGCCGCCGACCTTCAGGTCGGCCAAGCAAGAAGAAAGAGGAAAGAGTGGCGAAACGAAAAGGACTGACCGCGTATTCGACTAAAGCCGGGTGAGCGGCCAAGATAGGTCCGGGTGACCTGGATAAAGTCTTAAAGTCGCTTCCTGAAAACATTAGCGAAGAACTTATCGTCGGCCTTGAGACGAAGGATGACGCTGCCGTATATAAGCTGTCTGATGATATGGCGCTCGTTCAAACAGTCGATCTGATAACGCCGATCGTAGATGACCCTTATGTATTCGGGCAGGTGACAGCGGCAAACGCACTGAGCGATATATATGCTATGGGCGGGAAGCCGATCACCGCGATGAACCTGGCGGCATTCCCCTGTGAGCTGGGGCTCGAGATACTGGGTATGATCCTTGAAGGAGGCCGTTCAAAGGTGGAAGAGGCCGGCGCGGTCGTCGTCGGAGGACATACCATAGAGGATGACGAGCCCAAATACGGGCTTTCGGTGACGGGCATAGTATCGCCGGATAAGATCATGACGATCGGCGGCGCGAAATCCGGAGATATCCTTGTTCTGACAAAGCCCCTGGGCGTCGGTGTTCTGGCGACCGTCTTGAAATGGGGTAAAGTGGATGAACAGGACATAAAAGCGGCCATCGACGGCATGATACATTTGAACGCGGGGGCTTCCGACGCGATGCTCAAAGTGAATACTCACGCTGCTACAGACATAACAGGTTTCGGATTTCTGGGACATCTCCATAATATGATGCACGAAAGCGGTGTTTCTGCGAGAATAGTGCTTGACAAGGTACCCATATGGCCGCAGGCGAGAGAATATGTGCATAGGAAGATGATCGGCGGCGGGCTTAAACGGAACTGGGAATATCTTGAAGGTATGGTGGTGTTCGACGCCGGGATCGACGAGTTGACGAAAGCGATACTGTACGATCCGCAGACGTCCGGCGGTCTTCTCATATCCGTCGCTCCGGATGATGCTGATAAGCTGATCGAGCTGCTTAAACAGACGGGGACACCGGCTCATGACATAGTCGGCGAGGTCGTCGGCGGTCAAGCCGGTCACATAAACGTACGGATCGGGAGGTAGAAAGATGTACGTAGTGTATATCGATTCTGAATGGGTAGGCAGGGGGGACGACAAACTAGGCGCTACTCTTATGAAAGGCAGCCTTGAGGTCCTGTCCGTTGCTGAAGAACTACCGGACAAGATGATGTTCGTGAACAGCGGCATTAAACTCATCTCGGAACTCTCGGAGAGCCTCGAGCCTTTGAAAAGGATGGAGGACAAGGGCGTATCGATCATTGCCTGCCGGACATGTCTTGACTATTATAAACTTATCGACAAAGTCGCGGTCGGCTCGATCAGCAACACTTTTGAGATCATAAACGCTATGATCAAAGCCGATAAGGTTATCAGAATCTAGCATAGGCGGCACACATTGACTGTAAAACAGGACCTTCTTCGAAAGATCCCTTCCGTAGATGAACTTCTGAATACTCCCAAGATCAAAGCGCTTCTAAAAGATCATCCCCGCTCGGTCGTAGTCGATAAGACGAGGACGGTCACAGACGGGATCAGGAAGGCGATCGCTAAAGGGACTGACGAGCGGAAAGCAAAGGATATGGCGGGCAAGGCAGTTATCGTGGAGAGGATCAAACGCGAAGTCGATGAGTATGTCCGCCCTAACTTGAGACATGTCGTCAATGCTACCGGTGTGGTCCTTCATACCAATCTGGGACGGTCGATCCTCGCGGATGAAGCTGTTGTCGCTGTCGTCGAAGCCGCGCGCTACTACTCGAACCTGGAATTCGATCTCAAGAAAAACGCCCGTGGCTCCAGGCATTCTCATATCGAAGAACTGCTTGTCCGGTTGACCGGCGCCGAAGAAGCTATGGCGGTCAACAACAATGCTTCAGCCGTACTCCTTGCGTTAAGCGCGATAGCCAAAGGGAAAGAGGTCATTGTCTCGAGAGGACAACTTGTCGAGATCGGCGGCTCGTTCCGTATCCCCGACGTGATGAGTGCCGGCGGCGCAAGATTGCGGGAAGTCGGAACGACCAACAAGACCTATATCCGGGATTATAAGAACGCCATAACGGAAAAGACGGCACTGCTTATGCGCGTCCATCCGAGCAACTTCAGGGTGGTAGGTTTCTCACATGAGGCCGGTTTAAAAGAGCTGGTCGATCTGGGTAAAGAAACAGGCCTCCCGGTTCTTGACGACCTTGGAAGCGGCGTGATGGTCGATCTGGAGAAATACGGTATTACAGGGGAACCGACCGTACAGAACAATGTAAAAGACGGAGCCGATCTTGTGACTTTCAGCGGTGACAAGCTTATGGGCGGTCCGCAAGCCGGCCTCATCGTCGGCAGCTCTGAATTCGTATCGCGGCTTAAGAAGCACCCGATGGCCAGGGCTGTCCGGATCGACAAGATGACGTTGGCGGCCATGGAGGCCACTTTGCGGCTTTATCTAGATGAAAAAGAAGCTGTTAAGAAGATCCCGACACTCCGGATGCTGACGGAACGTCCTCAGAGCGTAGCGCGGAGAGCGAAGGCACTCGCGTCCGAGATAAAAACAGCGGCCGGCAAACGGGTTGACGTTTCGGTAAGGTCCGACATGTCGAAAGCAGGCGGCGGCTCTTTACCGCTATTAGACCTGCCTACAACGGTGGTATGCGTGGACCCGCTCGACATGAACGTCAATAAACTTGAAGAGCGGCTTCGTTTCTTCGATCCTCCCATTCTTGCCCGTATCAGTGAAGACAAGCTGGTCTTCGATGTCCGGACGATCCAGGAAGGTGAAAACGGGCTGATCGTAAAGGCACTGACTGATATAGCCCGCAACGGATGATCATCGGGACCGCCGGTCACATCGACCACGGTAAGACCGTTCTCATAAAGGCGCTGACAGGCGTAAACACAGACCGCCTTGCCGAAGAGCAAAAACGCGGGATATCGATCGAACTGGGGTTTGCAGAGTTCAAACTGCCAAGCGGCCGTACAGCCGGAGTCGTGGACGTCCCGGGACACGAAGCCTTTATCAAGAACATGCTTGCCGGAGCCACCGGCTTTGATCTCGTCCTTCTTGTCGTCGCTGCCGACGACGGAGTCATGCCCCAAACGACGGAACATCTTTCAATCATAGACATGTTAGGCGTCAAGCGCGGTGTGGTCGTCATCACCAAATCCGATCTGGTCGACAAGGACATGATAGAACTGGTAAAGGATGATATCCGCGAAACTCTAAAAGGAACCGTTCTGGAAGATTCTCCCATCATACCGGTCAGTGCGATCACCGGCGAAGGGATCGAAGAGTTGCTCAAAATGATCGATGATGTCGCCAAGAGTGTGGAATTGCGCGAAAGCGCCGAAGCTTTCCGTCTCCCTGTTGACAGGGTCTTTACGCTTAAAGGCGTCGGAACAGTCGTCACCGGCACGTTATGGTCGGGAGAGATCCATCCGGATGACAGCGCCGTTGTCTTGCCCGGCAATAAGCCTACACGCATACGCAGCGTGCAAGTGCACGGCGCGACGGTCAAGCAGGCAACGGCAGGAAATAGAGTCGCGGTCAATCTGCACGGCATCGACCGCGACGATATCCACCGCGGCGACGTCCTGGCGCAGCCCGGGCTTATGAAATCGACGTATATGATAGATGCCGAGTTCAGGTTGCTTAAAGATGTCAAGAATCCGGTCAAGAACTGGACCAGGGTAAGAGTTCATCATGGCACAGCAGAGGTGATGGCAAGGATAGTCCTTCTTGACAGGGATGTCATGCAGCCCGGAGATATCGCATTGGTGGAGGTCCGGTTGGAAAAACCGATCGTCGTCAGGGCCGGCGACAGGTTCATCATCAGAAGCTATTCTCCGATGAACACTATCGGAGGCGGCGAGGTGCTGGAAAGCCATCCCTCAAGACACCGGCGCTTCGACGACGAGACAATGGCTCTGCTGAAGGCGTTGGAACGTCATGATCATGCGCAGGCGCTCGAGTTGATGATGAAGAAAGAACGATGCACTATGTCATTGAAAGAGCTTGCGGAGCGTATGGAGCTTGAACCGGATGAAATGGATAAGGTACTCGCTGAAGTGGTCAAAGAAGGAAATATCATCGAGCTCAAATCAGGTAAAGACACATTCTACATGTCGTCTCATATCTATAACCAGTTTCAGGAAAAGATCATGGATATGGTCAATGAACATCATGCCAAGTACCCACTCGAAAGGGGCATTAACAAAGAGGTGCTAAAGAGCAGCGTATTAAGGAGCTGTCCTCCAAAAGCGGCGGAGGCGGTCTTCAGGACTATCGAAGGGAAAGGCCGGATAAAAGTCGAGAGAGAAGTCGTTATGGCGCCGGACAAACAGCCGGAAAGCGGGCCGATGGCGACCCTTGACGGCCTTGTCGAGTCCGGTTTCCTGGAAGGCGGATTCATGCCGCCGGCGCCGAAGAATTTCGAGCAGATGCTTAAGCTCAATAACCGTGAAGTCAAGACGATCCTGGCCCAGTTGCGTGATGAGAAAAGGATCGTCGAGGTTACGACCGGCATGTATTTCCATGCCGATATGGTAGTGATGGCCGAAGAGATGATCAAGGATTTCCTGAAACAGAGAGGCGTCATCACGCCGGGTGAGTTCAAGGACCTTGTAGGGACATCTCGTAAATTTGCGATTCCCCTGTTAGAATACTTTGATAGAAAAGGCGTAACGAAACGCGAAGGCGACTACCGCGTGCTTGTTTAAGCTTGTTTGGGGGTGGAACGGTACCTGGTGGGCCGTCCGGACTTCAAATCCGAGAAGGGGCAGCCAAAACTGTCCTTGGTGGGTCCGATTCCCACACACCCCCGCCAACTGCAAGAATATAGTGACAAGCAGTATATTCTTGCAGTTGGCAGAGGATTAGAAATTGGATATTAGAGATTAGAAGAGCATAGTCCGATTTCTAATCCGGTCCAATCTCCAATCTCATATTTCAAATCTCCCATTTCAAATAATCCAATCTCCAATATCTAGTCTCTACTTTCATTGTTCTTTATCAGACCAGAGATCATTTTCGAAATAACTATCAGCTCCTGCCGCCACGCTTGTTCCTTTTCGGAAGAGATGAGCCTTAGCCGACCACATATGTCAACTAAAGGAACACACTCAAAAACCGAACCTCTGGCTATAAGAAAGAACTTCTTTCTTTCCAGTTTGTGCCACTTACCGTTACCTTCAGCAATATTGAGTGGAATCGAAAGAGAGGCTCTTTTAAGCTGATCTACAATCGTACGTTGCTTAGACGGGAATTCATCGCAGAAGCGAGCAATGTCTTCTGCAAGACTAAGTGCTCTCTGATAAATCTCCAACTTCTCAAACATAAACGCCATGACAAGATTATATATTATAACTATATGAATATAATAGAAAGATAACGACGATTATATTCCTATCCAGGTGGCGGGGGTGTTGTTGTCACTCAATGCTGTTTGGGTTAATGGTAAAATTGGGACATGACAAAGATAGTGAGGATTTTCCACACAGACAAATGACCTGGCTGGAACTCTTTTCTTCCGGTCCTGGAAGAAGCGATGATAGAAGCCGGTCTCAAACCGGAATATGAGATTGTCTTAGTCAGGTCCCAGGAAGAGGCTGTGAACTATAAGTTCTCCGGCTCCCCGATGGTCACAGTCGACGGCATCGATGTCGATCCAATGGCGCGAGAAACCCGGACATACAGTCTAAACTCCTGCCGCGTTTACGTCCACAACGGCAAGACCTACGATCACCCACCGAAAGCTATGATGCTCGAAACGCTCAATAAGTAAATAAATATCAATTATTTTGAAATATCATTGCTCTACAGATGTTGTTTATAGTAAGATGGAGCCACTTTCGGCGCGTAAAGGTCGTTGTATGTCCAGGCTGTTAAGAGTTATTATTTTAGCGCTGTTCTTTTTAAGCTTTCCTGTAATTGCGCATGCGTCAACACAAACAAACATGTCGTCGAATCCTATAATGCCCAATGGTGCCAACGGCTGGTACAAGACGACTCCTTCGATAACTCTTACGAGAAGTGAAGCCGGCACCACCTACTACTCATGGACCTCCACCTTCGGACCCTGGACTCCTTACACGGACGGAGTGCCCGTAAACGCCATCGAAGGCAACAATACCTTTTACTACTACTCGGAAGGCACGATCAGCGGGACTGAATACGTTAAAAGCAAGATCGTAAAGGTGGACAAGACCGCTCCCACATGGAACACGGGTTCTTCATGGCGCGCATGCGGCTATGCCGGAGCCGGTGACGGGGGCAGGATAAAGCTGGAGTTCGACGGGGCGACGGATGTGACCGGTGTAAGCTACCGGATCTACTACGCCGAGGGAAACACCCTTGACTGGAACTTAGCCAGAAGCATCACAATCTCCTCGACCGACCGCAACATACTCCCGGGAGACAACGCCCAGTACAAATATATAATAACCGGACTTATCCCGAACCAAACCTATTCCATCGGCATAAGAGCGGTCGACGGCAACGGCAACGAGACGACCAACACGAACTCTTTCACAGATATACCGTCCACCAGCTGGGACACCACCCCG
>JAGVPG010000014.1 GCA_020052375.1 Actinomycetota bacterium
GTCGAAGATGCTTAGCTGTGTCTCCCCTTCCAGGACTTTTAAGAGCAGTGATAGCTTTGTGACCTCTACCGCCTGTGTGTCGATATCAACGCCGAAGATATTGTTCGTAAGGATCCGCGCCCGCTCTTTGGCGGTCAGGCGCCACCCGCGCTCCGACTGATAAAGCTTGGGAGAACTTCCTCTCGCGTATTTCTTGGGATCTTCCTTGGTATATTGTTCAACGTACCAGTTAAGAAGATACTGATACGCGCCGATCAGGAAAGAGCCGGAACCGCAAGCGGGGTCCAGTATCTTCAGCTTATCAACGTCTTTTGGTTTCTTGCCTTCTACCAGCTTGCCGACCGTGTTCTTGACGATGTAGTCGACTATGTATGTCGGCGTGTAATAGACGCCGCCGGCTTTCTTAACCTCCGGTTTGTATTCGACGACAGCACGGTGTCCGGCAGTCAATCGGATGACTTTGCCTAGGAACTGCTCGTAGACGTGTCCCAAGATGTCAGCCGGTAAGACGGAGAACTCGAACGGGCTTTCCGGATAGTATAGGTCTTTGATGATGGTCTTTAGCATCTTGTCGTCTATCTTAAGACCAAGCGTAAGCTCATCCGGTTGTTCCGATTCCCCTTTCTCATGCCTGAAATGGAACAGTCCGGAATCATACCTGTCATCTGCTGTTTTGAATATCTGGCACAACCGCTCGTACGTGTTTGTGCCGTTTTGAAGTTGCATCAGGTTACCGTAGACTTCCATCCCCCTGTCTTCGCATATGCGAAGGAATAGAATCCTGTCCATGGTCATCTGAACGGCGAAGTTGAGTTCACGTTGCGTGAGTTTCGTGTTTCTTATAGCTATGTTTTGAGCCAGGGAATCGCGCCAGGATTCGATCTCTTTAAGCAGCGTCTGGTCGACTTCGGCTGTGCCCTTCTTTGCGACGACAGAATCGGCGTATTTGTCGAATGAGCCTTTCAGGATGCCTTCTTTAGCGAAGATGTCTTTGATCTCGTCCCAGCGTTTTTCGTATTCCGCGTAGGGAATTATAAGGACACGGGCGGTATGTGCCTTGTCGTTCTTAAGCGGTCTCTTGCTGCAGTCATATACGGCCAGCTCCTCGAAATCCGTCAGGATGCTTAACTGCAGCTTTGCGTTCCATCCATATCTGCGGAGTTGAAGAGCCGGACCTGGATCGTTCTTGATATCTATTGAGGGCTTTTTGGTCTCGACAAAGAACTTGCGGGTGCCGCCAATGCGGAAACAATAGTCAGGCGCTTTAGTGCTGCCGCCCACTTTAAGCGAATCCTCGTGTATGACGTCCTTATATGCTTCGGCAACACCAGCTGTGTTATCAATATCCCAACCGAGTTCTTTGAAGAACGGGTCAACAAATTCTTGTCTAAGCTGCATCTCGTTGTATGCGGGGGAATGATATGCGTCTTTGTTGTTTTCGAACCGTCTGACGAGTTCGATGATCTCTTTCGGAGCGGGTATGGCTGGACTCCTTTCACAAGTACACTAATCTGGGAATATCTTAGCATAAAGAAAAGTGAAAGCCGACCTGAAGGTCGGCGGTTACATTTACTATTTCGTGCGAGCGATCGGTTATAAATACTATAAAGCCCGCAGGTTGTTCTATGAGAAAAGCGTCGAAGGCCGAGCGGGCATGGTGTCGCTAGCGGGGTGTGATTATAACACCGAGCTAGCGACGAGCGAGGCCTGAGTCCCGAGCGATAAATCCTCGCTGGGGATTTATCGCGTCTTTTTGAGTAGAATCAACCTGCAGGCTTTTTCTAGTTTATAAGTCGAGAGCACACACTTGTTCTTAGATGATAAAGTATGAGCATGGATACGAGTGAAGAGTTTTGCAGGATGCATCCGGAGAGGCTGGCAGAGGGGCTATGTACGAACTGCGGTAGGAGTTTCTGCGCTGAGTGCCTGACGGACGTCGACGGCTTCCCGTATTGTCCGGCATGCGTTGACGACGCCCGCGAGAGAGCGGTGTCCGAGCCTCCAGACGAGGTGTATGAAGAAGAGCCACCTCCGAAACGGCGGCACCGAATTAGAGACACCCTGGTCGGACTCTTTCTGACCGGTCTCATACTTGTGATGACCTTCTGTTTTTCATACAAGAACGGGATAGTCACCAGGATCTTCAGCCAACCGTACCTGCTCCTTTCGCTTCCTAAGATGACGGAGAACGAACCGGGCCAGTTCCGTAAGAAAGAGACCGCGCACTTTATCATCTACCACCGGAACGACGATCTGGCTGAGTGGCTGGCAAAGACATCCGAAGAAGACTTGAAGAAGATCGCTAAGGACGCGGGCGCCGATATCCCGCAACTGATGAAACGCGGGAAATATACGATAAAGATCGCCAAGAACCCCGAAGAGTACAGGTCGCTTGCTCTTTCCACGCCTAGCACCACATCTGAAGGAACAACCAACAGGGAAACAAGAACAGTGATAGTCAATCAGATGAAAACCAGCTACCTGCTTCATCTGGTCCTGGCGCACGAGATCTCTCATCTCGTCTATTCGGATATCTTAAACGGGGCGTACGATGTCCCTTTATGGGTGATCGAGGGTTTCGCTTCCTACGAGCAAGCCGAGGTCGATGATATAACCATTATCAGTCAGAGAGAGCTTGTCCGTTCCAACCTTGAAAAAGATACGCTTATACCTCTTGCCGGCATGACCGCGTACCCCGTGAGTGAAGATGAGCGCGATCTCTTCTACGCCCAAAGCACCTCGGTCACCACGTTTCTGATAGACTCGTATGGAATTAGAAAGTTCATGGCTTTCTCAAAACAACTGGAATCGGGCTTCGACACAGACAGTGCTATAAAGACCATCTACGCACCGGACCTGAAAAACCTCACCGCCCTCGAAAAGAAATGGCTCGCCTCAATAAAATAAGTCATTGCTGGATGGCATTCCTTCGTACTTAAAGATGTATTCCGGTTTTCCACAAGCGGCAAAACAGTTATTCCGGTGATCGCGTTCGTCAAGTCCGACACGCCGGAACACGTCGCCCCAGGTGTCCACGTCCGCATAGGTCTTGACTAGCTCGTTCTTGACAGGCTGTTCATCCCATTCCGGATTTTCACTGACAAACTGCGCGTATACATGCTCTGCATGGTCCTCAAACTCGGCCATAAAAAGAAATGCACGGCGGATACTAAACAGCGCCAACATACGCGACAGCGGGATGTAAGACAAGACCATAAAGTACGGAATAAAGGGAAAAAGATACCAGGCGTCTTTGATCCCGTCCTCCTTCATCTTTTCGTTCATGACTAAAAGGTGCATGTATTCGTTATCCTGGGCGGCTCGCCCCCATTTAAGGATCGCATCGGCCCAGTTAACGAACTCCTGGTTTCGATAGCGCCTTGTCATACGGATATACTGGCGGATCTCCCATTCCCGGTAAGGAATACACGCCAGCGTCTCGAGAAGCTTGGCCTTTGACAATGTCGATTTTCTGCCCGTCACAATGTCCATTGCAAGAAAGAGAATACGCGCCGCTATGGAGTATTTGTATCGCGGCCTATTCGCCGACGCTATTTGTTCCTTTTTCAGATCGATTATTTCGTCTATCATGACGCCTCCTATCTATCGGATGCTTTCGCATACTTCTCATTATAGGGAATTGCAGTTTCATTTTGTGCAAGCGAGAGGACGTAATCGGCAGGTAGAAAAATACGGAAGGTGTAAGGAAGGTCTTAAATCGGCCGACCTGAAGGTCGGCGGCTACATTTGATCATTCCTCTCCTACATTCTTTAGATAATGTGCATTGTGGGAGCAGTAGGCGCGAAACATACGTTAGCTGAATCCAATGCGCACATAAGAATTCTTCGAGCGGGTATCTTTAGCGAGAAGATTTACTTCAACCTTTACCAGGCACTCACTTCTTTTGTTTCGCGACACCTGTGCGCACACTATCAACTATGTTTCGCATTTACTGCGAGCACTCACTTGTTAGTTGTCAATCTGTATTGTACAATTGGATTGTAATCTATAAATGGGAGGTTAGTGCTATGGCAAGATACGTTCGAGCTGCGACTTTACGGAATCACCTGTCTGATGTCTTGAAAGACATATCGAAGGAGAAGGATTACTTCATCGTCACCAACCGCGGACGACCGGTCACCGCTATCGTGAATCTTGATTTCTTCGAAGACCTATTGGCGGCAACAAGTCCTGAATACCTGGAAAGCGTCAAAGAAGCGCGCAGCGACTATAAGAAAGGCCGTACTCTTTCTCACGAAGATGTGTTCGGAGAACTTTAGTGATCTTTAAGCTCGTCTATACCAACCGCGCTGTGAAAGACATAGCGAAGCTTGATATTGTAGCCAAACGCCGTCTTAAGGTGTCACTTGAGAAACTTGCCTCATCACCACTTAAGCACTCCAAGAAGCTTATAGACCCGCGCATCGGCGAATACCGGTACAGGATCGGCGACTTCAGAGTGATCTTCGACCTAACGGACGACAACAAGATCGTCATCCTACGCATCGGCCACCGTAGAGAGATATATAGGTAAACTTAAGAAGCGCTTGCATCTTGCTTAGTTCCTTCGTCAGTCTGCTTCGCAGACCTCCTCAGGATGACAGCATTTGCTTGTCACATCTAAACATTCTGTGCTAGCGATGGGATTAAGTACTATAAAGCCCGCATGTTGTTCTATTAGAAAAGCGTCGAAGGCCGAGCGGGCATGGTGTCGCTAGTGAGGTGTGTCTAACACCGAGCTGCGACGAGCGAGGTCTGAGCCCCGAGCGATAAATCCACGCTGGGGATTTATCGCGTCTTTTCGAGTAGATACAACCTGCGGGCTTTTTCTAGTTTATAAGTAGCGAGCACTCACTTTTTGCGTAGATTGCTTCGTCGCGCT
This sequence comes from Actinomycetota bacterium, assembly GCA_020052375.1. Taxonomy (GTDB): domain Bacteria; phylum Actinomycetota; class JAHEXW01; order JAHEXW01; family JAGVPG01; genus JAGVPG01. The sequence goes on from JAGVPG010000014.1 coordinate 4,884, forward strand.
GGCAAGCGCTGCTCCTCGCAACGACAACCCGTGCTTGCGTTGTTGTCGCTTTTTATCTGTCGGAGGTGATGTCGTCGGTGCGGGAGTTCTCTGGGAATTGCCGCATGTGGTAGAGGATGTGCTCGTAGATGCGCCTTAGAGCGTCGTCCGGCAGCGGGCCATTGTTCTCGGAAACAATGTGTCTCTTTACTTCGGTTTCCCTTTCCGGATCGTGTCTCGGCAATCCGCGCTTGATCTTGACATCCCGTATCTTCAAGACAAGCTTCGCCCGGTCATTGAGTACATCGACTATCTGCATATCCAGCTTGTCGATATCGCTTCTTAGATGTTCCAACTCTTTGTTGTCAGCCATGTATCCTCCTTGAAAAAGCTTATTCCCATTCTATCGTGCTCGGGGGCTTCGAACTTATATCAAAAGCTACTCTGTTTACACCCTCCACTTCATTGATTATCCTGTTCGACATCCTCTCCAGTACATCATACGGCAACTTCGCCCAGTCGGCCGTCATCGCGTCCTGGCTGGTGACGGCCCGTATGATTATCGGATACGAGTATGTCCTTGAATCACCCATAACACCTACGGACTTGATCGCCGGCAATATCGCAAATGCCTGCCATATCTCCTGATAAAGTCCGGCTCTTTTGATCTCTTCATCGACGATCGCATCCGCTTCGCGAAGGATCTTAAGCCGCTCGTCCGTGACATCCCCTATGATGCGTATCGCCAGTCCCGGCCCGGGAAACGGCTGGCGCCATACGATCTCCTCCGGCAGGCCGAGCTCCGCTGCCACCTCTCTGACCTCGTCTTTAAAAAGAAGCCGCAACGGCTCTATCAACTCAAAGTCCATTTCTACCGGAAGCGCTCCGACATTGTGATGCGTCTTGATCTTTGCCGATTCTCTGTTCGCTCCGCTTTCTATAACATCCGGATAAAGGGTCCCCTGGACCAGATATTTAACGCCTTTGATCTTCGACGCCTCTTCCTCGAAGACCTTGATGAACTCATAGCCGATGATATGCCTTTTTTTCTCCGGTTCCGTCACGCCACTCAATAAGTCAATAAACCTTTTCTGGACATCCGCTCTGATGAGGTTGATCTTGAAGTGTTTCTTGAACGTCTCCTCGACCTGCTCCGCCTCGTCTTTGCGAAGCAGTCCGTGGTCTACAAGAATACACGTCAGTTTGTCTCCGACCGCTTTATGGACGAGTACGGCAGCCGTCGCCGAATCGACACCCCCGCTCAACCCGCAGATCACATTGGCATCGCCTGCCTGTTCTCTGATCTCCTCTACCTCACTCTCGATCTTGGAGACCATGGTCCACGTGGGAGCGCAATCGCACACCTCATATAGAAAGTTCTTAAGCATGTGCATGCCTTTTGGCGTATGAACGACCTCGGGATGGAACTGCGTACCGTAAAGACGCCTTTTCTTATGCTCGAACGCCGCCATAGGCGTGGCCAGCGTCGTAGCGGAAGTCTCGAAATCAGGTGGAAGCTGATCCACCAGGTCTTGATGGCTCATCCAGACGATCTGTTCCTGAGCCATCCCGGTAAAAAGCGTACTGTCTTTATCAAGGGTGACCGACGTCTTGCCGTACTCGGACATCCCGGTATTCGCGACATGTCCACCCAGAAGTTTCGCCATCAACTGCATACCATAGCATATGCCAAGGACAGGGACGCCCAGATCAAAGATCTTCTTATCACAGACCGGTGCCTGCTCAACGTAGACGCTGGCCGGACCTCCCGATAAGATAAGACCCGCCGGATTCCGCTTCTTGATCTCACCGGCTGTGATATCGTGATTGACTATCTCGGAATATACTTTTAATTCCCGTACTCTACGAGCGATCAATCTCGAATACTGTCCGCCAAAATCCAGTACTAATACAGTCTGCACAAATCTCCTTTTCTATGTGAACTGTGAGTCGTGAGTAGTGAGTTGGGTAAATCGTGAGCCGGGTTCCGGTATCCGATAGAATCTGTACTAATAAAGCACGACTCACCACTCACGACTCACTGATTTATCCCATCCCGACGCCTTGCTGCTTCTGCTGCATCTTGCCTTCAGTCTGCAGTGCAGGCGCCACCATTACTTCAGCTTTCTGGAACGATCTGATGTCTTCATAGCCGCAGGTCGCCATCGATGTCCTCAACGCGCCGAAAAGGTTCCTGGTACCGTCGTTCTCATGCGCTGGTCCTGTCAATATCTCCTCAAGTGGATACTGTGTTCCGACTGCGATGCGTGTCCCCCTGGGCAGTTCCGGATGGAATGTAGCCATTCCCCAGTGATAACCCCTGCCTGGCGCCTCTGCCGCTTTGGCTATGGGGGAACCGATCATGATCGCGTCCGCGCCGCAGGCAATCGCCTTGGACACGTCGCCGCCCGTCCTCATCCCGCCATCTGCTATTACATGGACATAACGCCCGGTTTCTTCAAGATGAAGTGTCCGCGCCGCCGCCGCGTCGGCGATGGCTGTCGCTTGAGGTACGCCGATTCCTAAGACTCCGCGTGTCGTACACGCCTGGCCAGGCCCTACACCGACCAGGATTGCGACAGCGCCCGTCCTCATCAGGTGGAGGGCGGTATGATATGAAGCACAAGCCCCGACAATTACAGGTATGGGGATCTTGGCGATGAATTCTTTTAGGTTGAGTGACTTCTTCTTCTTGCTGACATGCTCGGCACTGATAACGGTCCCCTGTATGACCAGCAGATCAAGATCCGCCTCGAGCGCTAGCTCATAATAATCCCGTACCCTTGGGGGAGTCAGCGAAGCAGCCGCGACCACCCCGCCGTCTTTTATCTGTTTTATGCGTTTCTTTATCAATTCCGTCTTAATCGGTTCTTTGTATAGTTCCTGCATCATCCGGGTCGCCGTCTCCCTGGGCTCTTTCGATATCTTTTCCAGGACTTTGTCCGCTTCTTCATATCGCGTCCATATCCCCTCCAGGTTCAAAACGCCCAGAGCTCCGAGTTTACCCAGTTTGATTGCCATATTAGGATCTACGACGCTGTCCATAGCCGAAGCTATGCATGGCAGCCCGAACTTAAAAAACGCGAGCTCCCAGTTGATATCGATGTCCTCGGGATCCCGCGTTCTGCGGCTAGGCACTATGGCTATGTCGTCGAAACCGTAGGCCTGTCTTCCGGTCTTTCCTTTGCCGATCTCTATTTCCATCGCACCCTCCAGTCTACAAGATTTTTAGATAAACAAAAAACGCCGAGTAAAAAATCGACGCTTTTTTTTGACTCTACCACCACATCGACACAGCGTCAAGGAGGTAGCTTAAGAAAAAAGCCCCGCCTTCAAAAGATGAAGGGCGGGGCTTTTTTAGACGGTTTTAGTACATGCCTCCCGGAGGCATTCCTCCCGGCATTGCCATCTCTTTCTTGTCTTCCGGCTTTTCCGTTACAGCCGCTTCAGTCGTTAAGACCATCGACGCGACACTGGCCGCGTTCTGGATAGCGGACCTGGTCACCTTGACCGGGTCTACAATACCTGACTTTACCATGTCGACGTATTCGCCGGAGAGCACGTTCAAGCCCTGCCCTTTCGGCAATCCCTTGATCTTCTCGACGACCACTGAACCCTCAAGGCCGGCATTGTACGCCAGCTGCCGTACGGGCTCTTCCATAGAGATCGCTACGATCTCCGCACCGGTCGCTTCATCGCCCTTGAGTTCAGTAACGCCTTTGCGGATCGCCGGTATGGCGGCGATCAGAACCACTCCGCCGCCCGGTATGATACCCTCTTCGACCGCCGCTTTGGTAGCCGACAAGGCGTCCTCTATGCGATGTTTTCTTTCTTTAAGTTCCGTTTCGCTCGACGCTCCGACCTTGATGACGGCTACGCCGCCGGCCAGCTTAGCCAGGCGTTCTTGCAGCTTCTCCTTGTCGAACTCGGAATCGCTGTTGTCGATCTCGCGCTTGATCTGGCTTATGCGGCCTTTGATCGATTCCGAGGTGCCTTTGCCCTCGACGATCGTAGTGTTGTCCTTTGTGACCTTGACCTGGCGAGCCTGGCCTAAGACCTTAAGATCTACATTTTCCAGCTTGATGCCGAGCTCTTCAGTTATACACTGCCCGCCGGTTACCATAGCTATATCTTCAAGCATCGCTTTACGACGATCGCCGAATCCCGGAGCTTTCACTGCAACGGCTGTGAAGGTGCCGCGGATCTTATTGACGACGATAGTCGCCAGCGCTTCGCCTTCCAGATCCTCTGCGATTATGAGTAGCGATTTTCCGGCTTGCATCACTTTCTCAAGAAGTGGCAGGATCTCGGCGACCGCCGCTAACTTCTTATTGAGAATAAGGATGTACGGATTCTCGAGGACCGCTTCCATACGCTCCGCGTCCGTTACCATATAAGCGGAGAGATAGCCCTTATCGAACTGCATCCCTTCGACTACCTCGAGCTGTGTTCCCAATGTCTGTGATTCCTCTACGGTGATGACACCGTCCTTGCCGACCTTCTCCATCGCGTCAGCTATCAGGTTGCCGATCTCTACGTCAGCCGCCGAGATCGCGGCCACCTGAGCTATTTCGTCCCTGGTCTTGATCGGTTTGGCTAACTTCTTTATCTCGCCTACCGCTACTTCGACTGCCTTGTCGATCCCGTGCTTCAAGAGCATCGGATTGGCGCCTGCGGCAACGTTCTTCATACCTTCATGTATCATCGCTTGCGCCAGGAGAGTCGCCGTGGTGGTACCGTCACCGGCGATATCCTGTGTCCTCGTCGCCACTTCCTTTATGAGCTGGGCGCCGATGTTCTCGAACGGATCTTCAAGGTCGATCTCTTTAGCCACCGTCACGCCGTCGTGCGTGATGGTCGGCGTGCCGAACTTCTTGTCCAGGACGACGTTCCGGCCCTTCGGGCCCAGAGTCACCTTGACCGTGTCGGCCAGTTTATCAGCCCCGGCCATAAGCGCCTGACGGGCTTTCTCATTGAACTCAATGATCTTTGACACTTACCTAAAACCTCCTTCATTAGTAGATCGTTATTTCTGTACGATGGCCAGTATGTCTCGTTCGCTTAGGATGAGATACTCCTCACCCTCGAGCTTGATCTCCGAGCCGCCGTACTTCGAGTATATTACCTTGTCCCCTTCCTTTACTTCCAGGGGAACCTTCTTTCCGTCTTCATAACGGCCTGAGCCAACAGCGATGACCTTGCCCTCCTGCGGTTTTTCCTTGGCACTGTCCGGAAGGACTATGCCGCTCTTTGTCGTCTCTTCACTCTCTAGCGCTTTGACTACGACGTGGTCGCCTAACGGTTTAAGTTTCATTCAAGTTTCCCCCCTTTCCGCGTTAGCACTCTTGTTATGCGAGTGCTAATTATATAAAAGTGGGAAAAGAGTGTCAAGCAAGTGGGGTCAAGCGAGGAATAGGTTTTCGTTGACGTTTGCGTTGAGATCCAGATACGGTCCTTTATCAAAGTACTTGAACGCTAGGGCGGCGATCATGACGCCGTTGTCGGTACACAATTCCGGTGATGGATAAAACACGTCTATATTATATTCGGACGCCTTCTCCGCCATTTTCTTCTTGAGCGATGAATTGGCGGCGACTCCTCCGGCCAACAATATGGTCTTGACGCCCTTTTCGCGCGCCGCCTTGACAGTCTTCGCCACCTGGACATCGACTATCGCCGCCTGGAA
>JAGVPG010000017.1 GCA_020052375.1 Actinomycetota bacterium
CAACTTTTCGGTTAGCGAAACCCCTCAAAGTGGTCAACATTTAGGTTAGCGAACACAGTAATAAGGCAAAAATTATACCTACAAGGTAACGTAAGATATAGAAAATAACTATACCTACAGTGATAAATACTTTTACAAGTGTAAGGAATTTATTTCTTAGAATACTAGACGTTCTGCCCATTATCTTCCCTTATCAGTTAGTCTCAGTCTCTACCCGTTACTAAATGAGAAACAACCTTTCTTATAGCTCATTTTCTCCTATAGTATTTCAAATCAAAGGATTCGGTCGGAATTGAGCCTCCGAATCGAAAAACGCTTGATAAACTATTTATCAACACTTTAAACTCAGAATCGGTCATATCCGTTTTCATGTCATTGATTAGTGCCGCAGTAACGACTAATTTGGAATCGTCTCGTGGTATTACATGATCAAACGTTAAATAACGTGGGCTATCTTGATTATATATCTCTAGTAGGACGTGGCTATAATAACAACGGAATTCTTCACCATCCCATGATTCCTTTAATGCTTTCTTACATACATCAGTTCTAATGCCGCGTTTTTGTCTTCCCCGATCCAGTAGTTTTTTACAGGTCTTACAGTATGAAGAAACAGTTGATAGAGCAACTCTACATATATCACATGTACTCCCGACGCTCATATACTCTCACCTTCACCATTTACTAGATGAACTGAGGTTCTCTTTCTACCAGTTCTGAACATAAATTTAGTTCTTCTGTCAGATTGGATTACCCTTTGGATACTTTTCCATGTCTTTCTTTTCAACAACGTCTACCTCTGTATCATCCCTTCCCCACTCATGAAGAATATCCCAAGAGCGCACGTGGTGTCTTTCAATATTTAAGATTATCCAGACAGATGCGGTTCCTTCTTGACGTATAAGACGTCCTCTATAGACACTCTCGTAATCTTCTCCATTAGGAATTACTTGGATTTGTTCATCAGGAAGCCTGCGTACATCTTCGCTTCTATTTCCAAGAGCATAGAAAGTCTCCAGATCTGGAAAGGCTCTTTTTTTGTTATCTTCAATCTTATAAAAAGCGCGGCCTGATCCGCGCACCAGCACTCCTTCCAGTGATTCTTGCAGTCTTAAGATTGTCGTTCCCTGTGTTTGTAGACTTTTTACTACTTTTTTCAACTCTTGCTCAAGCATTTCCAGAAGTTTCTCCCCATCTTCTTTAGGACTAAAATAATGATATGATTTTGTAATCTGATCATCTGGCAGTCTTAGTGCCGAAAACCTGCTTCGAATTGAAGACTTAGCAAAACCCGGATTGAATATCAAAAGTCTTAGATCTGAATTCGCTGTAAACGACTTTTTTATTATATGGTTTAGATAACTGTCCCCGAATGAGTGACCAATAACAACTAGTAGGCGAGCATTCCGAAGACATTCCTCGAAATAGTCGTAGCACGTTAGATACGGCTCCTCTGTTACGCTCTTGGTCTGTGCTGGATATAGAACAGCATTGACAAGTCGTTGCTCAAGTTCAGTCGGTGCTAACTTTCGTGTAATCAACTCGATTTGATTTGATTTTAGATCTCTATACCAACCAACTGAACCATGCAACTTGAATAAAGGAAGTTGAATCAAGGATTCCAAAGAATCAGTAAGCTCGTTAAACTCCAACGGATTCCAGACAAGCCCGTCCCGAATGTCACGTCTAAAACCATCCTTGACAAGAAAACGTCTATCATCATGTAGGTACTCTATTGTCCTGTCATAGTTTGTTGTAAAAACGGGTATAAGTTTTGAATTCTTCGGTAAATATAAACTTATTCTTGCAAACAAAGGTTGATATAGTTCGAGTATAGCTGTCTCATCGATTTCACTGATCCTATCAAAATGTGATAAAAGTGCCTTGAAGATGCTTTCGCGCAGCCTAAGACCGACTTTAATCTTAGCCTTAGTATCTGAGTTGGAGTTAATAAACTCTGATACAACTCTATCAGCAAATCTGAATTGTTCAATGACCTCCAAGACATGTTCTAGATTAACTGAATCTCTATCCTGATCTTTCAGATTACTCTTCAAACTGACAACGATTCGGTTTAGGAGGTCTTTCTCCTTAGCGCTTTTTATCTCATTTGTCACTAAATCTAGTAGCTGATCTAGTGTTTTAAATCCAAATGGTACAGATGCTCCTGCCCCAGTCAGTAAAACAAACCTTGAGTTCGTAATATAATGCGAGTAAGGCACAGGTATACCATCCTCTTAGAGACTTTCATCACAAGATCATTCTATCTTATTGATTTGAAGAATCGTAGGTTATGGTTTATAAATGTATGGTCCATAATGTGTTCGACTAAAACTCTTCTTTCTCATTCCTCTGAATTCTTAGCTTTGCCCAGAATGACAGTTTGCGCACTTGGCATACTAAAGGTTAGCTGCTGCATTTATTATTCTGTGTGAGCGAGTGGGAATAAATAATATAAAACCCGCCGGTTGTATCCGCGAGAAAAGCGTCTCGGAGGCCGAGCGGGCATGGTGTCGGTAGTGATTGCTTTTAGGTGGACTCCTTATTTCACTCTGAATGACCTGTGGGAGCCGACCTGAAGGTCGGCGGCTACATAAACATGCCATGCGAGCGGGAGGATTTTACTTTTCTCTTAGTTTGCTTCGTCACGCTGCCAACCATTGTTCCTCGCAACGACACCTTTTGTCTTTATACATCCTATGTCTGGGGAGGTTGAAGAATTCTTCGAGCGGGATATCTTTAGCGAGAAGATTTACTTCAACCTAACCCGGGCACACACTGTTAATGGACAAAAGGGAAGACTTCGAGGAGCCTTCGCATCGCTATCTCGTACCCTAGCGGGTTTCATCTCAAGGAGTCCCTTTATGTTACTTTTCTTTACAAGAGTTCTCCTTCAAATTTGATAGCTTTTGCCTGGTCTAAAACGGGGTTAACACTTGAAGCGTGATACCGTTCGCCCTTCAAGGTCTGTCCCCTAATAGACCTTGCTCTGCTCCCCAAAGCCTCTATGATTATTATAGCATTAAGCGAAGAGAGTCAACAGAGTAAAGTGAACGGGTAACAGAAAACGGGGAACAGGGAATAGATAAAGGTCAGTGGGTGCAAGTGCAGAAAAAGTCTCACAAAACAGAAAATCGATTGAACTGGGCAACAGTTGTCGCGTGGATGGGTGTTATTTTCTATCTGTCGTCAATGCCTGGTTCGAAAGTCAAGACAAACATCCCTGATTACGTGCCACATTTTATCGAATACGCGGTCCTAGGATACCTGGTGTTCAGAGCCCTTACCGGACATAAAAAAGAACCGCCCGGTCCGCTAAAAGCAGGCTGGGCGATCACTTTATGTATCATATATGCGGTCTCCGACGAGTTGCATCAGCTTTTCATCCCCGGGAGATACGCAGACCCGAAAGACTTGGCCGTCGACGCTGTCGGAGTCATGTTGATCGTACTTCTGGTTTACTTTATTAGAGCTCGACGGACACGCACGTAAGCGTGCGGGAGACCCCCTCTACCTTCTGTATCTTGGCGACGATCAGGTCGCCGATAGCGCTGAAGTTCGGCGCCTCGATGTAAGCGATGGCGTCATACGGTCCGGTTACGGCATGGACATCTTTTACTCCGGTGATCTTCTGGATCCCCCTTACAAGATCCGTCGCTTTACCGGGCTCCGCGCTGATCAAGACATAGGCAGTTACCATTTAGTACACCTCCAAAATAAACATTGCTTTGTATGGTCTTTAAAAAGAGTGAGCATATTCTATCACAGTTACCCAGTCAATCAAACACTATTGACCAGCGGTTTTAAAGCTCAAGCGTCCTGAAGAAACAGCTTCTTTCACCTGTGTGGCACGCCGGGCCTATCTGTTCGACCTTAACCAGCAGGGTGTCTTGATCGCAATCATAACGGATCTCCGCTACCAACTGCTTGTGACCGGATGTCTCGCCTTTGTGCCAAAGTAGCTGCCGGCTGCGGCTCCAAAACCACGTCTCACCGCTTTCTATCGTCTTCGCCAAGGACTTCTCGTTCATATAGGCCAGCATCAGGACCTCGCCGCTATCAATATCCTGAACAATCGCCGGAATAAGACCTTTCTCGTCGAACTTCAACCCTTCGATATCTGCCATCACAACCTCACTTCGATCCCGTTTTCTTTCAGGTATTCTTTGACCTGGCGTACAGTCAGGTCGCCGTAGTGAAATAAGCTGGCGGCCAGAACCGCGTCTGCGTCCGCTTCAACGATCACCTCAAGAAAATGTTCGAGCTTGCCAGCGCCCCCGGAAGCTATAACGGGTATGTTGACCGCTCCGGTTATCGCTTTGGTAAGCGGTATATCATATCCGTCCTGCGTTCCATCCCGATCCATACTGGTCAGTAATATCTCACCTGCTCCGAGCGCTTCAACCTTTTTAGCCCATTCGACGGCGTCGATGCCGGTCGGTGTTCGTCCGCCATTCAGATATATCTCCCACTTGTAAGACGGAAAACGTGAATCGGAAAGGGGAAAGGAATCTTTGCTTTTCATGTCTTTATTTCCTCTTTCCTCTTTCCTTTTTCCGCTTTCTTCTTTCCGCTTTGCATCTATAGCTACTACTATGCACTGGCTGCCGAATCTTTCGGCTCCTTCAGTGATGATGTCCGGATTCTTCACCGCTGCAGTATTTATAGATATCTTATCCGCGCCGGACTCCAGGAGACTGCGCATATCATCTATACCCCTGATCCCGCCGCCGACAGTATATGGTATAAAGACTTTTTCAGCCGTCCGGCTGGCTACCTCAAGGATTATATCCCGCTTTTCATGCGACGCGGTTATGTCGAGAAAAACAAGCTCGTCGGCCTCCTGTACGTCGTACGCGTATGCCAGCTCCACTGGATCTCCGGCGTCTCTTAAATTGACGAACTCGACTCCCTTGACGACGCGGCCTTCTTTGACGTCCAGACACGGGATGATCCGCTTAGCCAGCATCCGCCACCGCCTCCAACGCTTGCTTCAGAGTAAAAGCGTTCTCATACAGCGCTTTTCCTATTATCACGCCTTCCACTCCATAGGGTTCGAGCTTCTTTATCTCGATCAGGTCTTTGAGAGCCGAAACTCCGCCCGAGGCGATGACCGGCACGTCGACAGCTTCCGCGAGTTTCCTCGTCCCCTCGATATTCGGACCGACCAGCATCCCGTCCTTCGAGATATCCGTATAGACGATCAAAGACGCCCCCATAACTTCCATCTCCAGTGCCAGAGAAACCACATCTTTCTTTGTGACCTTGTTCCAGCCTTCGACAGCGACCTTGCCGTCACGCGCGTCGATGCCGATCACTATCCTGCCTCCGAAGAGATCTAAAGCCGCCTTGACCAGTGATGTGTCATCCACAACTGCCGTACCGACGACGATCTGTGACACGCCGGCATTGAAAAGCTCCTTCATCGTGTCGATCTGGCGTACGCCCCCGCCGAACTGGATCGGAACATCGACGGATTGGGCGATCTTCTCGACCGTTCTCAAGTTCTTGACCAGGCCGCCGAACGCGCCGTCGAGATCGACGATATGTATGATCTCAGCGCCTTCTTTCTGCCACCTCAAAGCTACTTTGACAGGGTCGGTTTCATAGACCGTCACCTGGTCGGCTTTCCCCTGTCTTAGTCGCACGCACTGCCCATCTTTAATATCTATAGCAGGATATATTACCACGTAAAATCCAATTTCTAATTTCTAATTTCTAATTTCAAATCTCTACTCTCCATTTTTCTAATCTCTACTCTCCGCTAACCCGGCAAAGTTCTCAAGCATCTTCAGTCCCCACTTGCCGCTCTTTTCCGGGTGGAACTGAACGCCGTAGATATTATCTTTCCAGACGGCCGACACATACTCGAGCCCATAGTCGGTCGTTGCCGCTATGACATCGGTTTCTTCGGGGACTATGTAAAACGAATGGGCGAAGTAGAAATACGCCGTTTCCGGTATATCCTTGAAGATCGGACAGTCTTTCCTGACATTCAGCCGGTTCCAACCCATCTCCGGCACCTTGACGATGTCGGGCAAACGCACCACGCGGCCTTTGATTATATCCAGGCCGGTCTGCTTCCCGCCTTCGTCGCTCTCTGTCGCGTACAACTGAAGGCCGATGCATATCCCTAAGAAAGGAATGCCGCTATCGATGATATTCATGATCGCCTTATCCAGCCCTTTCTGCCGGATGGAATCGATCGCATCCTTGAACGCGCCGACACCGGGCAGAACGACCGCTTGAGCACCTTCTATCGTTTGTATGGAATCCGTTATCCGCGCTTCTTTGCCGATTGCTTCGAACGCCTTCTGAACGCTCCTTAGATTACCGATCTCACAATCGATTATCGCGATCACAGGCGTCCTTTTGTCGATGGGATATCTTTTACGCGGGGATCTATCATCGTCGCCATATCCAGAGCTTTGCCGAGGCCCTTGAACACGGCCTCGATCATGTGGTGTGTGTTCTTGCCGTTGAGCATCTTTACATGCAGCGTCATGCCGGTATTGTTGCACAACGCTTGCAGGTATTCCTCGACCAGCGGCGTGTCGAACGTGCCTATGACCTCGACCGGCATGTCGACATCATACTCAAGGTACGGACGACCGCTGATGTCCAACGCGACCAATGAAAGAGATTCATCCATAGGTACGAGGGCAAAACCGTATCTGTTGATGCCCTTCTTATCCGCCAGGGCCTCCTGAAACGCTTTGCCGAGACAGATACCCACATCTTCGACCGTATGGTGCGCGTCAACATTTATATCGCCGGTAGCTTGTATCTTTAAATCGAAAAGTCCGTGCTTGGCGAACAGAGTCAGCATGTGATCGAAGAAAGGTATCCCTGTTTCTATATCGTTCTCTCCGGAACCGTCGACTGCCAGTTCGATATCGATCCTGGTCTCCGTCGTATCACGCTTAACCGTACCGACTCTTTTCTTCATCCTGCCTCCTTATAGACAAAGCTCATGTGACCAGGGACTTCAAGGCGTCATTAACATCCAGGGAGATCATGTCGGCCCCTTCGAGCATGTAGAACTCCACTTCCGCCCGCCTTAAGGGACTGACGACTAGACTGGACATGAAGACCGACGGAGCTTCCCGGTTCACGTTGGCGTTGTTCACTATTATCAAGTCATCAAGCACATCTCCGACATAGACGGTCACTTGCCCCTTGATCTTCCGGGCAAGTTTGATCAGATTTTCCGGATGCGGCTTCCTTTTGTCCGGCGTCGAACCGCCGTCCGATATGATCAAACCCGGATCGATCATGTCTTTCAAGCCCGATCGCTCGAGTGCGATATCCATCTCGGTCTTAGTACGTCCGGTCAGGATGCCGACTTTGGGGAGAAAAGGCTTGATGACCTCCGGATCTATCATCACGCGCTCATCGTTCAGCAACCCCTGGCGCCTGTTGTAAGACGGCTTGAAACCGTAAAGCCGTTCGCAGTAGTCGATACCGCCATACATCTCCTGGAACGTCTTTTCGATCGTCGCCCGGTTCCATTTGGATTCGACCTTCTTCCTCTGTTCGCGGGTCAGAGTTGTCAACATCACTTCCCGGGCTCCTTCGATGCCGCCTCCCGTCCTTCTGACAGCCATCGTGAAATCCTCGATCGATTGGCCTTGTTCCCGGATGACGCTGGTCTGATCAGTCGTCAACTGTTCCGCTTTGATCAAATAGAACAGGACCGCCGCCGACGTCAGATCCCAATCGTTATTGAAACCGCCGGCGAGTTTGAAGGCCTGTGTTTCCGAGGGACTGAGCAGTATGTCGTCACCCTTGAATCCCAGTACATAACAGAAATAATTCTGCACCGTCTGGCTGATGGCTATCCTGAATGAGTTGCTGACATCCATGATGACGCCGTCAATATCAAGGATCAGGGAGTCGACCTGAGTCAACACGGCCTCCTGCTCCTTCCTTACCCAGACAAGAGGTTTAACCCGTTTATATTCGTAATCGGACTCGACCACCCGGTTTGCCATGGTCTTAAGACATAGCCTCCTTAAGGCGTTTCAGAAAAACTCCGTTCTGCTCGGCCGTCCCGACGGTCACCCTCAAACAGCGCTCCAGGCCTTTATTTTGAGAGAAATCCCTTATCAAGACGCCCTTATTTAGCAGATCGTTATAGACGTGCGAAGCTTCTTTCCGCGTTTTGAACAGTATGAAGTTGGCATCGGAAGGAAACGGCTCGACGCCGTCGATCTGTTTCAATCCTTCAAACAGGCGCTCGCGTTCCCTTCGTATCGATTGAAGCTGTCCTTCCAGATCATTCCGGTTCTTTATTACTATCTCGGCCGCCGTCTGCGAGAACGCGTTCATGTTATAAGGCAACCTTACGCGGTTGACCAGATTGACAATGCCGTTATTTGCTATCATATACCCTACTCTTAGCGCGGCCAACTGGAAGGCTTTTGAAAACGTCCGGACTATGATCAGGTTCTCGAATTTCGGCAGCAAGCCCATTACGGACTCCATCAGGAACTCCCCGTATGCCTCGTCCACCACGACCGGACATTCCGCCGCCTCCAGAATACGGTCTATGACCTCCGGTTTCTGACTGTTTCCCGTCGGGTTGTTCGGGCTGCAGACAAAGACCAGATCCGGTTTCTCGCGCCCTATGTAAGCGACGGCTTCATCCGCGTCGATCATGAAATCCTCATCCAGAGGACAGTCCAGATAGTTCGTGCCCGTTATGTTCAATATCCCCGCGTGCATAGAATAAGTGGGCTCGAATATGAGGGCAAGCCGCCCCGGACCGCCGAACGTGAGCAGGATATCCATGATGACTTCGTTCGAACCGTTTCCGACCAGGATGTTTTCCGGTCCCAGTTCATAGACGGCGGCGATCGAGTCCCTTAAAGGCGTGGCCGAGATGTCCGGATACCTGTTGTATTCGAGACTTTTCAGTGCCTCTTCGATCTCCGCCCTTATCCCGGGCGTCAGGTTCCAGGGGCTTTCATTCGAATCGAGTTCCACCTCCGCCCGCATCTGCGGTACGTCGTACGCGCTCAACGGCTTTACCTCGTCGCGGGGTTCGATCATCCCTTATCGACTCTTATCTTAATAGACTTCAAGTGCTCCACCAGTCCTTCTATTTCAGCCAGTTTGCTTACCGTTCCGGAAACATCGTTCAACGCGTCCGCGGTATACCTTATCACGCTTGTCCTCTTAACAAAATCATAAACCGATAAAGGCGATGAGAACCTGGCAGTGCCGCCCGTAGGCAGCGTGTGGTTCGGCCCGGCATAGTAATCACCGACGGCCGTCGGCGTATACTGCCCGATAAAGATCGCTCCGGCCTCGGTGATCTCACCCGCCAATCGATCGTTGTCTTTGGTCATGATCTCGAGATGCTCCGGGGCCAGGATATTCGCTATCCTGACCGCGTCATCGAGCGATCCAACGACAAAAGCCATCATGTTCTTTCCGTCAGCCATCGATCCGGTCTTCTCAGCCAAAGCCTGAGACGTGGTCACGAGTACCGCCAGAGCATCCGGATCATGCTCGGCTTGCGCCTTCATATCCTGAGCGATGAACTCAGGCGGCGCAGTCTCATCAGCGATTATCAATACCTCGCTCGGTCCCGCCAGCATGTCTATCCCGACGATCCCGAAGACCTCGCGCTTGGCCATCGTCACATATATGTTTCCGGGTCCGGTTATCTTGTCGACCTTCGTGACAGTCTCTGTGCCGTAAGCCATCGCGGCGATCGCCTGCGCTCCGCCTGCTTTGAAGACCTTGTCTACCCCCACTTCCGAAGCCGCTACAAGGACCGCCGGATCGATCCCGCCGTCCGTCCGTGGCGGGCTGCACATGACGATCTCTTTGACGCCGGCCGCCTTAGCCGGGATCGCGTTCATCAAGACCGTCGAAGGATACGGGAAACGGCCGCCCGGCACATATATCCCGACACTTTTCAGAGGCCTAATGCGATCCTCCGCAATAGCTCCGTTTAAGTCTTTTAGACAACCCGGTTGGATATAGATCCGCTCGTAGAACGACTTTATATGTTTGGCCGCCTTGCGGATCGCGTCAACGACTCCGGCATCGACCTTGCCGTAAGCATCGTCTATCTCTTTATCGGAGACTCTTATCGAAGCCGGGTCCAAAGATACGCCGTCGAACTTCTCAGTATAATCGATCAACGCTTTATCGCCCGATTTCCGGACGTCTTCTATCACCAGGCGCACTTTGTCGGCAATCCGGCGATCGAACAGTTCCTTCCGCCCGACTAGCTTCTGTATCTGCTTTTCATCTATTTTGCCGGAGATCTTATGTATTTTCACAGCTTCACCAATTGTCCTCCTCCCCCTTCTAGAGGGAGGAATTAAAGGTGGGGGTAGTAATCTACCCTCCCCCTTACCCCCTCCCTTAAAGGGAGGGGAGATCCCTTATTGTGCCTCTCGTTGGCCTTTCTAATACTATCCAATACACATATCCATTAGCAACTTCCTGCATCACCTGTCGGCCTGGCCTTTCTTCTCATATACCTTGAAGTAGTATCCGAAAGGCCAGCCGACGATCATAGACACCGTATAGTGGTTCGCCGTATCCGGATCCGACTTCATCCTCCTTCCCCAGTCTATCAGCATGAAAAACCACAAAGGGAAGATGACAAAGAGGACTGTGGTCAGCCATAACAGGATGAAGAGAAGCATCACCGGGATGAAGATGTCAGGTCCTATATAGGTCTTCATGATGGGGCAAGACAGACATACGGCGATCGTGACCAAGCAGCTAAAAACGATCCCCGCTCTGATGAAGATGCCTAAAAGCGGGATCTTCCTCATAGGCGATATTTAAGTATCATTGACGAGATCTCATTCTCCATATCTATTTTAAACTCCGCTGTGCGATCGTCGGATTGCGTCAGATTGCCGTTCCGGATACCTTCGAGGTCCTCTTTGAACTGCTGATCGCCCGTTACCGCCAGTTGCTCGATATCTATGCCTAGTTGATCCAGGCGGTCGTTGTCCCTGGCTGCCGCTGCCGCCGTGGACTCCTTAAGAAGCTCGACAAGCCGTGCAAACCATGCTGTCTTGTGTTCGTGAAACTTGCTCATAGAACCCGGCACGACCATCTTCTCAAGGTTCTTCATCTCTTGATCCAATGACTGGTCGCGGGCAGCCAGCGCGTTTACGTCCGATCCCGCAGATTTAGCATTATCGATCGCGGTATCCATCTTTCCTTCGATCACCGCGTGCTTATCAAAATGCGCCAGGACGACCTCCATATCCGTCAGGAATTTGTTACCGTATTTGAAGTAATCCTGCACCGCGTTCTTAAGCTCATGACCATCGCGAGGCGTTTTTATCTTTCTGAACTCCGCTTCCGCGCGGTTCAATTCCCTATGAGCTTTCGCAAGGTCCTTTCGGGCATCCTTGATATCCTTCTGGATCGCGACCGGGTCCGATCCCTTCGTCAGCGGATCGAAGGTCTCTTTGAAGAAATCCCTATCCCACATAAGATCCGCGACGTTCATGCTTTTTTCTGCCTTCTTCATGACCGGTTCCAGACGGATCAGATAGTTGTTGATCTGCGACCTTTGCCAAAACGCGGTCCCGGCGAGCATGATGATCGGAGCGCTGATGATGAAACCCATCAGCAACATGAGCGGGATCGCGTTGACGACCTTTTCTTGATCTGTTTTTTTGTCCATACGACCGCCCTTGATCCGGTGTATCTATTAATAAATCCTATCGGCAGACCTCTATTAGACCTTGAGGTCGAACGGGGCTATCCGGTGACCGCTTTCTCGCCGAGCAGGGCTTTGAGTTCGGCATATAAGCTGCTCGACCTCTTTACCCTAAAGGAACGACCTAGCTCAAGATGTGTCTGGTTGGCTTTCGCGTTGATCCTGATGACGACCGGAGACGGACCGGGGTGCGCCTTGAGGACAGACTTCATCTGCCCGAGCAGCACGTCTGAGAATCTTTCCAGGTTTATATCAAGACATAAAGGTTTAACATCTTCCGTCCGCTTATCCAGAGGTTTTGCTTCCATGGCGATCATCTTGACTTCATTGTCCCTATGATCGATCCTACCTTTTATTAGGATTATTTTGTCCTTTCCCAGTATCTCACGGTATGTCTGATAGACGGAGGCAAAAACGACCACTTCCACCCGCGATTCAAGATCTTCCAGGGTCAGAAAGACCATCGTTTCGCCCTTCTTGGTCATCTTCTTGTTCTCCGCGGCGACAATACCGCCGATCCACTTCACCGAGCCATCGCGTTCGTCCTTAAGATGGCTGATCTGGATATCCGTCTGCACTTTCAACTGCGATTCGAGCCCTATGAGCGGGTGGTCGCTGACGTATATGCCGAGCATCTCCTTTTCCATCGCCAGCAGGCGATCTTTCGGGAATTCCTCTTTATCTTGCCCGTTGTCTTGCGAAAGCGCCGGCTGCCCTATGTCCGCCGCAAACAGTGAGAACTGTCCTATCTTCTCATCCTGCTGGGACTTCGACCCCGCATCGATCGCCTTTTCAAGTATGTTCAAAAGATATTTCCGGCTGCCCGCAAAATCGAAAGCACCGCTCATAATAAGACTTTCCAGGGCACGTTTATTCAACGCGCGCAGGTTGACTCTATTACAGAACTCGTAAAGCGATTCGAATGGACCGGCCATCCTGGCCTGTATGATGGCATCGACGATGTTCAGACCGACGTTTCGTATGGCCGACAGGCCGAACCTGATCGAATCGCCGACAACCGTAAAATCGCGGTAGCTCTGGTTTATATCCGGCGGCAGCACTTCGATGTTCAACCGCCGGCACTCGTTGATATAACGTACGACTCTATCCTTGTCTCCCTGCACGCTGGTGAGCAGAGCCGCCATGAACTCCACAGGATAGTTAGCTTTAAGATATGCTGTTTGATACGCGACCATCGCGTAACCCGTTGCATGCGCCCGATTGAAACCATATCCCGCAAAATGCGCGATAAGGTCGAATACCTCACCCGCAAGCTGTTGGTCGTAACCTTTATTGATGGCGCCGACTATGAATTTTTCACGCTGTTCGGCCATGACTTCACGTTTCTTTTTGCCCATCGCCGCCCGCAATATGTCGGCCTCGGCCATCGAGAAACCGGCCATGATCCCTGCTATCTGCATGACCTGTTCCTGATAGACTATGGTGCCATAGGTGTCTTTCAGCACGGCTTCAAGACTCTCGTGGATATGCTCGATCGGTTTCCTTCCGTGTTTCCGGTCGATGAAATCCTTGTCCATGCCGCTTCCTAAAGGTCCCGGCCGGAACAGCGCTACGCAGGCGACGATATCACCGAACTGAGTCGGTTGCAGCTCAGCCAGCAGGTTTCGCATGCCGCTACTCTCAAGCTGAAAGACGCCGACCGCGTCCCCTTTTTGCAGCATCTTGAAAGTCTTCCCGTCGTCCAGCGGTATGTCGTTTATATCTATGTCGATCTCCCGCACACGTTTTACGATCTTCAGCGTATCGGCGATGACGGTAAGCGTTCTAAGCCCCAGGAAGTCTATCTTGAGCAGGCCGATCTTCTGAACAGACGACATGGCATACTGCGTTACGATCTCTCCATCGCCCTTCTGTTGCAACGGCGTATAGTTGCTAAGCTCTTCTTCCGATATGACGACTCCAGCTGCGTGTATAGAATCATGTCTTGCCAGGCCTTCCAGCGCCTTCGCGGTGTCAAGCACCTTTTTTACGTCTTCGTCGCTGTTGTATTCGTCGTTCAGTTCCGGTGACGTCTTGAACGCTTGCTCGAGATCGACATCGGGGCCTTCCGGGATCAGCTTCGCGATCTTGTCCACCCTGGAATAAGGCAGATCGAACACCCTGCCGACGTCTCTGATCGCCTGACGGGCGCCTAACGTGCCGAAGGTTATGATCTGCGCTACGTGGTCTTTACCATATTTATCGGCCACATAGTCGATCACTTCCTGGCGGCGGACATCGTCGAAGTCGATGTCGATGTCCGGCATGCTTGTCCTCTCGGGATTTAAGAAACGTTCAAAGAAGAGCTTGTATTTCAACGGGTCTATGCCTGTGATCCCCAGGCAGTATGAGACCAGACTGCCCGCGGCCGAACCCCTGCCGGGACCGACCCATATGCCGGACTTCTTAGCGAAGGAGACGAAATCCCATACGACCAGGAAGTATCCGGAGAAACCTTTATCCTTGATGACTTCCAGTTCATATCGCAGTCTCTCTTCCACTTCCGGCCCGGGGTCCGGGTACCTGTCTTTTAGACCCTCGCGAGATAATCTTTCAAGATAAGAATCCAGATCATAGCCTTCCGGGACCTCGTAATGAGGCAGGTACAGCTTCTCGAAATCGATCTCGACATTGCATCTTTCCGCTACTTTTAGCGTGTTTTCCAGCGCTTCCGGGCAATTTGAAAAGATGCTTGCCATCTGAGCCGGGCTTTTTAGGTAGAACTCCTGCGTCGTCAAGCGGAGGCGGTCGTCTTCTTCTAATGTCGAACCTGTCTGGATGCATAGCAGGACGTCCTGGGCGGTCGCCTTGTCTTTATCGACATAATGGACGTCGTTAGTCGCTACTACGGGTATATCCATCTCTTTGCCGATGGCGATCAGGGATTCGTTTACTTCCTTCTGGCCTTCCAGCTTCTGATCTTGCAGCTCAAGAAGAAAGTTGCCCTTGCCGAAGATGTCCTCATACTCTTTAGCCTGGCTGCGTGCCTTGTCCATCCCGCCGTTGTTCATCAGGTTCCACGCGATCTCTCCCTTTATGCAACTGCTCGTAGCGATGATCCCCTCGTGATATCGTTTAAGGACCTCTTTATCGGTCCGCGGCCGGTAGTAGAACCCGTCAAGATAGCTGGATGACACGATATGCATCAGGTTTTGATATCCTTTGAAGTTCTCTGCCAGCAGGATCAGGTGATGCGGGCTATCTTTTGTGCCCGCAGACTTTTCAAACCTGTCCGGGACGACATAGACCTCGCAGCCGACGATCGGTTTGATCCCGGCCGCGCGGCAAGCCGAAAAGAAATCGACCACGCCGTACATGGCGCCATGGTCCGTTATGGCCAGCGCCGGCGATCCCATATCTTTAGCCCGGTCGACCAGGTCATTGATCCGCGCCGCGCCATCGAGCAGGGAAAATTCGGTGTGAACGTGAAGGTGTACGAAGTCTTTGCCCATATGTTTAAGAATAACAAATGCCGGGGCTAAAAGGATACGGGAGCGGAAGAAAATTGAAAATATGCTTCGTTCGCTGTAGAATATGTTTAACATATTGTAAAATCCAAAGAGGGGTTAATGCGGCTTTCCTATTCAGCTATCTCCACCTATCAATCATGTCCTTTGCAGTACAGATTCCGATATATCGACCGTCTTCCGTCCAGGCCCAGCGCCGCTCTGGAATTCGGCAGCGCCTTGCATAAAGCCCTTCACGAACTTTACGACAAGAACCGGTCATTGGAGCAACTCAACGAGTTTCTGGCGCAAAGATGGGGGGCTACGGAGATCTTGCAGGAGGCCGTGGAGCCCCGTTACTCGCTGGCGGTCGCCGTATCGACCATGGAGAACTTCTACCGCGAGAACTTCAAAGAGGACGGCACACCTTTGATCGTACCCCATGCCCTCGAGGAATGGTTCGAAATCGCTTTGGACGGCCATGTCCTGGTCGGGCGTATCGACCGGATAGACACACTGGAAAATGGAAATCACGAGATCATCGACTATAAGACCGGCAAGCGTCTGCCATCCCAGGAAGACCTTGACAAAGACCTGCAGCTCTCGATCTATTACTGGGCGGCGCACGAGGCGATGGGCGGTATCAATCCCGAACGGCTGAAATTCTATTTCCTCCGCCCCGATTCAAACGAACAGTTCGTCACGTACCGGATGCCCGACCGGATAAACGACACTAAGGAAACGGTATATGAAGTCATCAGAAGCATCGAGTCTGACAAAGCCAGCGATGTCTTCAAGCCTGTCAAGAATCCGCTTTGCGGCTGGTGCGACTATCAGGGAGAATGTGAATCCCTGGCGACCTCCGCGAGATCGGATGTGATCACTAATCCGGAGCTTTTCCCGGACGAAGAGAATGACGACCTTACCAGCGTCATAGATGAGTACATCGAACTGAAGATGAGGCGGGACGAGTTCAAGACCAGGATGTCCGAACTACAGGCGAGAATAGACACTTATTGTATGGAAAACGCCGTGTCAGAGATAGAAGGAAGTAAAGGTAAGATAGAACGGATCCCCGGCGGAATGCTTAGAATCGTTACCGACTAGATTCGATCAGACCGTAGTCGCCGTCTCTCCTTTTATACAGGACGTTAGGTTTTTCCGTTTCCGCGTTGGTAAAGAAGAAGAACATGTGGCCCAGTAACTCCATCTCCATCGCCGCTTCCTCCGGTGACATCAGTTTTATCGTGAACTGCTTTATCTTAACTATATCAGGACCACCAGCCTGAACTGGCAGCTCTTGTTCTTCTTCCTCTTCGTAATCTAACTCTTTATTGAGTCTTATTGAATCTTTCTGGACCGTCTCAAGCTTCTCCTTGTACTTCTTCAATTGTTTCTGAAGCTTCTCCACGATCTTATCCACGGAAGTGTACATATCCGGGCTTCCCTGCTTTGCCCTGATCACCGATCCGTGATTAGCGAATATCGTGATCTCTACGATCTGGTTGTCCGCGATGCGCGGGTTCCTTTCCATACTGAGTTCGGCTTCGACCTTCGTCGCCCATTCGAAATACCTCTCGATCCGCCTTACCTTCTCGTCAACGTAATCCTTTATCGGATCTGTGAGGTCTAGATGTCTTCCTTTAACGATTATCTGCATATTCTACCTCCCGGATAAGACAATAAAGAGGGCTTCCATCCTAGCTGACCTGGTCTTTGTCCCCACACTCGCCTGCCGGGAGTCTTGCAGCTTTCGCCACTAATGCTCCTCTCCTCGAAGCGCCCGTAAGGGTCGGACTACAAGGGCAGGGCTTACCCCTAAACCGCACCATGCTCGCCTTATGACAACATCTTGTCAAAGACTTACGTGGGTCCTTTCGCCTGCGACTAGCATGGACTAGCTCTCCGGTGAATCACCGGTGAGCGCAACCACAGACCTAAGATGGAAGCCTCTAAACTCAATAGTATTGGACAGAACATAAGTAGTCAACATCAAAGCCAGAGTCAGTATGTGCGCCGGAAAAACCGTCGTAAGTATCGAGTTGGTTGATGGATCCATATAAAACCCTGCTCCCTCTTCACTTATTGCTTCTCGCTATCTCACTTTATCGCTTATAGCTCTTCCTATTATCTTTGCAGCGATCTCTTCACTCGCCACAGGATACGTCGCGTCTTGCACTTTGTCCTTGACATCGTCGACCCTGTTGCCCCGGGTGGCCGGCATACTGTTCAGCGCATCAAGCAGTGTCTGGACGACCTTAGGGGAGATCTGGTCGTCTGACAGATAACGTCGTAGAACATAGTGTGCCGATACGGTAGCGCCGGACTTTCCTCCTGCTTCGATCAGGCTCAAACACCGTTTTGCCTCGTTATCCGAGATTATCATTTAGGCATTTCCCCCCTTAGAATGAGTATCGGCACTCCCTTGAAAGCTCATAAGTGATTTGTCTACAATAGCGTCTCTAAAAGTGAACAATGAACGGTGAACAGGTTGAATAGGGTCAAGGAGAAGTAAGAAGCGAGAAGCAAGAAGGAAAAGCCGACCTGAAGGTCGGCTGCTACATAAAAATACATAGGAAGAGTGAAAGCGGTTACCCTTAATAACAAACGTGCATTGTGCGAACAGGAGGATATTGTTTTTATTCAGCCGACATCGGAAGCTGACCTTAGATTTGTGCGAGTATTTACCAGGTCTGTGAGGAAGACCTTTTGATAAAGTGTAAAAAGAGTCTTACGAACGACCTGCGGAAATGTGAGTACAAATCAAGGTCAGTTTCCAGGAGGATGATAAAAACAATATCCTCCCGTGAGCACTCACTCTTTAGGTGGTGCGTGCCAGGGTTATGACCTTTATGTCTTTGGCGCCGGCTTTTGCCAGGTGGGAGGCGCACTCGGACGCGGTGGCGCCGGTTGTGAAAACGTCGTCGACAAGAAGCACCTTGCGCCCTTTAAACGCCGTTTCAGCGCCTTTTTTAATAGCGTAAGCGTCACGAACATTGCGCCGCCGGTCGGCCGCTTTGAGTTTGCTTTGGTCTTTGACAAAACGTACCGCTTTAAGTGTGTCAGACGCCGTTTTGCCTGTCCGCCTTCCGAGAGCACGCGCAAGGAGTTCCGCCTGATTGTATCCCCGCTGTCTCTTTTTCGCGGGTCGTAAAGGTATGAATGTTATGATGTCGGCGTCTTCGATCAAGTCGCTGAGGTTTTCCTGTAGCAGGCCTGCGAAGAGGTCGGCCAGGCGGCGTGCATTCCGGTATTTGAACGCATGGACCGCCTCCTTGACTACCCCATCGTACTCCGCCAAAGACCGGGCAGCCGAAAAATATGTCCTCTTTGACCGGCAATCCCTGCAATCCCCGACCTCCCGGACTACGGGCTTGCCGCACTTCAGACAGATCGGGTAGTCGATAAAATTTATGGAACGCAAGCACTCGCGGCACAGCGCTTTATCGCTCGAAGCCGAGCAGGAATAACAGACAGGCGGGTAGACCAGGTCGATCATAGCTTTCAGTATCTTCATATAAAAAGGATTATAGCAGCTTTAAACCAACCGGCAAAAGTTAAGGTGTCATGACTACTAAAGCAATTTGACAAAAACCATAACCTAGCGATTGTGACGATGCTTATACCATAAGTAGCAGAAAGGCTTGCGTTTTACTGGCGCAGCTCTTCTTTAACTTTTCTTAATAATTCTTTTGTTCGATCAACAGGATCAAGATCAAAGCTTCTCTCTAGAAGAGGAAGCGCTCTTATTAATTGTCCCTTCTTACCAAATTCACAAGCACGATTGAATAAAGCAATCGCTAGAAGTTTGGTCGTCATTTGCTTTTTTTCAGGATTGTTTGACATATTGACTGAAGCCTCTGCATCTTCGATCGCGTTCTTATAATTTCCAATAGAAACATAGGCAAATGCTCTGTTAAACAATGCTTCCTCAAATGCTTCCTCATCTTTTTCTATTGATAGAAAAACGTCAAGAACAGCTATCGCTTCTAAAAACCGACTTGTTTTTTTATAAAGACTACCTAATGCTTTAGCCGGCCATGTCCATTCTGAGTCTATTGGCATTTCCCCTTCAAGATATTTAATAGCTTTAGATATATCTCCAAATTCTTCTGCTAAGTCTACGTATCCGATTAAGGGAAAGCACTTGCCTGAGTTGTTCTCGCTCTTCAAGACCTCATAAGACTTCTCATAGAGGTTTAGGGCAGTCTTAAGATCCTCTCGATCCTTAGCTGCCCAACCAGCAATGTAATCAAAACCACCATGAGTTGCTCCATGCCTTTTCATTTCCATGATCTCGCGATTTGCGAAGTCCATATTCAAAGATTCAAATGTTAAATGTAAAGAACTCACTGCGACAGTCATACACTTATTAAATGATTCAAAATCATCCATTTGGTAATATATATTTGCTGCTAGTATTTGCTCATTAAACCAATTTATGCCTCCTAATTCTGGATATTCTTTATCTAACCATAAAACTCTGAGTCTCTCTAGTTCATCCAACGCTTTAGTGAAGTCTCCTGCTTCTTTAAACTTCACAGCTGAAGCAAGAATATCTTGATATATACGTTTCTGCTTTATTTTATCTTCAGAAATTTCACTAGTTTCATCCAAATCAGTAATTCCGCTGTACTGTAGTATTTCCTCTGAAAGTTCATCAATTGCAGAAGAATCACTTTTTCCAGATATGCTCTGATCAACATGACTTACATTGGTATTTTGGATTTCTTGATCGAGGTTCTTTAAGATTTCTCTAGCTTCTTTCTGTAAAGAGTGCCATTCATCACCTGCTCGAGATACAAATGTTTCTAAGTCTTGTCGTACCATTCTTGCGTTGCCCATATTTTTATAAACACAACCGCGATAGAAATATACGATGTCGCTTTCTTCAGGATTTAGCTCTAGGGATCTGTTAAAATCTATTATAGCTTGAGGGTATTGTTTGAGATAAGAATATGACGAACCGCGATGATAGTACGAGAAGCCATCTCTTGGATTCAAAGATATCGCCTTGGTTGCGTCTTCGACTGATTTTTGATATTCTCCGAGATTTCGATAGACGATACATCTACTAATAAGGGCTTTTGTGGATTTTGGATCTATTAGAAGCGCTTTGTTGCAGTCATCACGAGCTTTTTTATGTTCACCCAAATTGCTATAGCAGTCAGCGCGGTTTATATAACCCACGAATAGATTCGGATCCAGTTCCAAAGCATGATTGTAATCTCTTAGCGCCTCTGAAGATAATCCAAGACTATCATAAATATCAGCGCGTTTTATTAGCGCAATTGTATCATTAGGATTTATTTCCAATGCATATGAATAGTCACGAAGCGCGTTCTGCTTATCGCTAATATTATCGTATGCAATACCTCTATTACAGAAAGCTTCAGAATAATCAGGCTTAATCTCAATCGCATTATCGAATTCTCTAATTGCACGCTGATAGTGCTTAAGACCTAAACAGCAATTCCCTCTACCAAAGTAAGCATCCGGCAATTTTGCGTCTAGCATAATTGCCTCGCTGAAGTCTGAAAATGCCTTCTCATACTGCCCAAGAGCTTCCCACGTTGCAGCTCGATTTACAAAGATATCTACATTGGTTCGGTCAATCTCAAGAGCTTTTGTTAAGTCTTGAATCGCTTTATTATATTCGCCTCGCTCTGCCCATCTTGTACCACTATAAAAATAGGCAAGTGCTTCATCCTTATCTGTTGGTTTGCTATTATTTCTTTTGAACATATCGCTAAATGGGCTCATAATTGCTTCCTAAGCTTCTGTAAATCTCTTTTGATCGTTTTGGTCACGCTAGAGTTCTCTGAACCAAGTAAGTCTACTAGTGTACTTAAATCTTTATAAGCTTTTTCGTATTCACCGATATCCCAATGTGCATATCCACGCACTTTATATGCAGAAACTAGTGAAAAATCGAGAGACAGTGCATAATTACAGTCTTTAATAGCTCCTTGTAAATCTCCGATCTCCGCTTTACTCATACCACGTGCTGCATATGCTTGTGCGTTTAGTGGATTTAGACTAATCTCATGGTTAAGATCTTTGATCGCAGATTCGTAGTCATTCCTCTGTATGTGACACAAGCTCCGTAATTGATAGCAAAGTGGATTTTGTGATCCAAGCTCAATGGCTTTACTTAAATCTCGTATACCATTAACAAAATCGCTGCACTGATAAAATGAGAATCCTCGATCTTCATACACTTTAGGATCCGAAAAACCTAATTCTATACTCTTTGTATAGTTCACGATTGCTTCAGAGTGTCTTTCCATCCTAGACTGTAAATTTGCGAGGTTATAGTACCCTTCAGCATATTCGGGACTTAGAGAAAGGACCTGATTTATGTCCGACATTGCGTTTCTAAAGTCTTCTACTTGAGTATAGGCTATTGCTCGATTATTCAATGCCGCGGTGTAACTAGGGTCGAGTTCAATTGCGCGTGTAAGATCGTGAATTGCTTTCTCATATTCATCAAGTTCCATATATGAATTTCCTCTGCAGCTATATACTCCTGAAACATCTTGTTGTTTCAAGGTGAGCGATTTAGTAAAATCTTTAATCGCCTCCTTATGACAATCTAACATTTGATATGTAACACCTCGATTATTAAGTATATCTGCAGAATAAGGATTCAGTTTTAGAGCCATACTAAAGTCATTAATAGCATCTCTATAGTTGCCTCTTTCTACATTAATATTTCCGGATATATTATACCTTTGTGCACTTCCAATATCCTTCATATAATAAGGTTCCCTTCTTCTTATCCAAACATTTCATTAAAGATTGACTGCCGATATAAAATAGAGCGCTCATGTAAATCGAGTTCATGATACTGATCAATAGGTACGCTTCTAGAGATGAATTAAGTATCCGACCTAAGTGCCGAATGAATATTATCTGATTTATCAGATCTCTGGCATCCTTGTTTCAGTGGAAATGCTAGCAAATATTTTTTTAGAATAGTATATTAATATACTATCGATACTTGCTGCAAAGTATAACATGGCAAATACACTCAATAGATAATATCTAGTGATAATTTATGAGCTCAATATATTCAAATAATAACTACGACTAGAAGGTGGTCTTGCTAATGGATAAATATCATCCTGATCTTTCTGATATACCAACAGATATGCAGGACTTACGAGAAATGATGACACAAGTATTCTCAAGCAAGGGTGTTAAACTTCCTTCAGAAGTAGTACAAATCGCGACATGTCAGGTTCTGGGTTATTGTGTGGACAATGCTTTGCAAACACTTGAGAAAACCTACTCGTCACAAGAGCTTAACGAAGAACAGAAACGTTTGATTCTTGAGATGCTAGATGTAGGTGCAAAAACTAGTCTCAAAGAAAAAAACCGTCCGTTAGATGCCCTTAAGATTGCGGAGTTATGTATTAGGTTAGTAGCATTTCTTGATGATCCTGCCCTCGAAGCTCAGATGTTAGTTCGTAAAGCCAAATGCTTAGATGTTCTAGGTAAACCAAAGGAAAGAATCGATATATCTATTCAGGCAGCTGCAGCTTGGGACCGCGCTGGAAATCTTGTAAAAAAAACAGGAGCACTTATGAGTGCTGCATCGGTTGCGTTTTCTTCGAACGATTCAAGAACTGATAAGCTTATTGATTCAACACTAATTGCTTTTCAATCATGTGGTGAGGTGTTTCCAGAGAGAGAAGAAACACTAAGCCTCCTGGCTGGTGGTTTGGCAGAGTTTGGGATGTCGAGACTGGAAAGAGAAGGACCTGTAAAAGCGTGTCAGAGGTTCGAAAAGTCTCTACAAATGAAAGACAATGCTAAAGCACATGTTGGTCTCGCAAAAATCTTTATACTTGAGCAGAGATTTAATGAAGCCCACGACCAACTTGATAAAGCGTTAAGCATTGATCCATCAGATGCTATAGCCAATTTTGAAAAGGCAGAATTGCTTTGGGATGCAACAAGAATCAACGAAGCTATCAATTTCTATAGAGAAGTTGTGGATAAGTATGAAGGATTTTCACCGGCATATATCGGGGTAGCAAAGTGTTTTGGCTATATGGCAACGGTTGAGCAAGAAAATAACAACACTATAAAGGTTATTAACTATGGCTCACAAGCTATTGATTGGCTACTTAGAGCGGAAGATATCAGTGATCTCGACTTTGAAGAAGAAATCCAATTAAAATTCATGCTTGCTTCTATGTACAATGAACGCGGAATTGCATACACAAAGCTTACTCGTTGTGGAGAAGAGCCAAAAGAGAATAGAGTTAATGCAGAAAGCGACTTAAAGACTGCCATTCGAATTGGTGCTAACACAAAAGTTGAGCAAATGGCAAGAAGCAATTTAGCATTATTACAGCAAACAACATCGTCAGGTTGTCTCGCGTTATTGCTATTTCTTTTATCCATTAGTATGTTTCTTCTTTTGATTTTGGTTTACTCATAGATCTTTTACCATATAAAAGCTAGTCTTTCGACTAAATCATTCTTACTATAGTTTGGAAGAGGGGGATGGTGGCAAGACTGGCGATTATCGAGACCAATATAGCCGCTGATATGAATTCCACTTCCAGATCGTACTTTAGGCCGACGACCAATGACAACATGACGGCCGGCATCGACGCCTCAAGAACTAGTATCCCGAGATCCGTGCTTGTGAATCCGCCCGCGGCAGCCAGTCCCAACGCGATCAGAGGAGAGATCAAGAGTTTCACGACCAGAACGAGAAGTAGGAGCCATATATATTTCTTCAAGCTTTTTGCCTCTAATGTTAGGCCTATGGTCAACATGACCAGGGGTATCGTCGCCTGCCCCAGATATTCGAATGCTTTGTCCAGAAACACCGGCAAGGGAATAAAATGGAAGACCAGACCGGCTAAAAGAGCGAGTGTTGAGGGAAACAACAGGAACTCCCTGATCACGCTGCCTTCCATCCGGTTGTTTCCCAGACTCCTTGCGACGACGATCCCGGCCGTGAATAAAAAGGTCACCGTCCCGAAATCATAGAAGACCGACTTGACCAGGTTATGTTGTCCGTACAATCCTATCGTAAGAGGAAATCCCAGATATCCCGTATTGCCGATAGCCGCGACAAGAAGGAACGCGCCTAAAAGCCCGTTCTTAAGCCCGATCAGCTTTCCGGCAGCGTATCCTATCACCAGACATACAGCCATCACGATTATGGCGAAGACCGGCAACCTCGCGACCTTAAGAGACAATGAGGCGTTGTGTACGGCCATGAAGATAAGCGCCGGTAGCGACACATAGACGATTATCTTATTGATGACCTCGACATCATCGCGCTTTAAAAAATCGATCCGCCTAAGCGACCAGCCGAGGCCGATGATCAGGATGACGGCGGGAATGAAACTAAGTAAAAGCATCTTTAAGACTCTCTCTGAACGGCGGCCTGATCACGCCCAGTTCGGTAATGATAGCGCTGATCAGATCACACGGCGTTATATCGAAAGCAGGGTTCGCCGCGGATATCCCCTCCGGCGCCACCTGCAACCCCATTATACGAGTCACCTCATCCGCGTCGCGCATCTCGACCGGTATAGCCGCGCCGTCAGGCGATGACAGATCGATCGTAGAGGTCGGAGCCGCTATATAAAAGGGGAGCGAATCGATATATGCCAGCGAAGCGATCGCGTAAGTACCTATCTTGTTCGCGGTATCACCGTTGGCGGCGATCCTATCGGCGCCCACGATCACCTTATCCACCTTGCCTTGCGACATCATATAGCCTGCTGCAGCATCTACGATTAGCGTCGCGGGTATGCCCGCCTTTTTAAGTTCCCACATGGTCAACCGGGAACCCTGAAGTAGCGGCCTGGTCTCACACGCTATGACCTCTATCTTCTTTCCCTGCTCAAAAGCTGTCTTTATGACACCCAGGGCTGTTCCATAGGCGCCTGTCGCCAGTGCGCCTGTATTGCAGTATGTCAGTATCACATCGCCGTCTTCGATCAGATCGCTTCCCAGACGTCCCATTTTTTCGTCTGCCTTCTTGATCTCCAACGCTATGCCATCAGCCTCTTCTATTACGATATTCTTTATTCCCGTAATATCCGGACTTGTATTTTTTACTCTATCCATTATACGGTCGACGGCTCGCTCAAGGTTGACCGCGGTCGGCCTGGTCGCTTTCAGCATCGCGGCAGTCGCGTTAAGTTCGCCGGCCAGACTGTTATAGGAGTCTGCTTTTGATCCGGTGGCCGCGAGCGCCATCCCGTATGCGGCAGCCATGCCTATAGCGGGCGCTCCCCTTACTTTAAGCGACTTTATTGCTTCGCCTACAGCATGGGGGTCTTTGAGTTCCAGATATACCTCCTTAAGAGGCAGTTTCGTTTGATCCAGGATGACCAGGCTCGAACCGGTCCATTCCATCACTTTCATATTTATCGACCTATCTCTACAATGACTTTTATACTGTCTTCCGCCCGCGCGACCATCTTAAAACCTTCTCCTATATCGTCGAGTGAAACACGGTGTGTGACCATATCATTCACGTCTATCCGCTTGGTATTGATCAGTTCCAGGGCTTCCTTAAGGTCATCATGAGCCGCTCCGTATGATGTCATCAGTGTGATCTCGTTCCGCCAGAAGTCGGTGACGGGTACCTTTATCGGCACGTTATCATTTACCGGCGCAAAGAAGACGATCGTGCCTCCCCGGTCTATCGAGTCCAGAGCTTGATAGAAAGCGTTTAGCGCGCCCGTACAGACGATGACCTGGTCACTCGACCTGTTATTATTGACCTGTTTCAGCCACTCCGTAGTGAAGTCTTCAGCTTTTATGACATCCGTTGCTCCGAAATCCTTTGCGGCCCGCATGCGGTAATCGCTGAGATCCGTGGCGAATATACGCTCCACCCCGTTTGCATGTGCCAGCTTGATATGCAGAAGGCCTGATATCCCGCATCCGAGGACAAGCAAAGATCCGCTCTTGTGTGTATCCGCCAGCCTCTGGGCTCTGACTATGCATCCCAGGGGTTCTATAAATGTGCCTTCTTCATAGGTGACGCTACCTGGAAGCCGCAAGACGCCTTTTTCAACATTGGCTTTTGGGATACGTACATACTCGGAGAAACCACCCGGATAGTAGTTCGTCGTGTGAAGCGTCTCGCATGCCGTATGATGACCGCCGGCACAGTAGTGACAGGTATTGCATGAGATATGGTGCGAAACAAATACTCTCTCACCGGTCTGGTATTCTTTGACCCGGCTACCTATCTTTACGATGTCACCGGCTATCTCGTGTCCCAGCACCAGAGGGGCTTTGTGTTTCCGGTACCATTCCATGACGTCGCTTCCGCAGATACCACTCGCTTTTACCTTGACGAGCAGCTCATCCTCGCCGATCTCCGGTACCGGCTGTTCTTCGACGCGGACATCGTCGTTGCTATAGTAGACCGCTACGCGCATCTGATCGACCGTTACTTTTTCTCGCTACTTTTTTGCTTCTTTGCTTCCTGTAACATCTTATAAGCTTCAGCAACCGGGACATTATGATGGACGACCGCCCCGACTGCCTGGATCATGTTCACAGGATCGTCCGACTGAAATATATTGCGGCCCATATCAACGCCGACTGCTCCGTCTTTGATCGCGTCGGAGGTAAGCTCGAGCGCCTTCTTCTCTGGAAGCTTCTTCCCGCCGGCGACCACTATGGGAACCGGACAAGAACCGACAACCTCTTCAAAGCCCTCACAATGGTATGTCTTTACCATATGCGCTCCTAGTTCCGCCGCTATGCGGCAACATAAAGCCAGATACCGGGCATCCCGTTTCATATCCCTGCCGACAGCGGTCACAGCCAGGACCGGTACGCTGTAACGCTCCGCCTCGTTGACAAGACTCGAGAGATTCATCAATGTCTGGTGTTCGTATGGCGAACCGACATATATGGACATGGCGACAGCCGCCGCGTTAAGCCGTAAAGCATCTTCAATAGACGTTGTGATGCCTTCATTCGACAGTTCCTCTCCGATGATGCTGTTCCCCCCGGATACTCTCAGGACTACCGGCGGTGAACCGTAAGGGCTGATCGATGTCCTTAATATGCCCCTGGTCGCCATCAACGCGTCAGCGTATGGAGCAATCGGGCCGATCGTCTTTGAGGGGACTTCCAGGCCTGTCGTCGGACCGAGAAAATACCCATGGTCGATCGCCAGCATGACAGTCTTTCCCGTTTCAGGCCTTATTATCCTGCTTAATCTATTGAACAACCCCCACGACATAACAACCTCTCCTTCAGCCTTCATCCTTCAGCCTTCTGCTCTTTTTACGTCCCCATCTGCCATGAATGCAGATATTTGTCTTGCTCTTCCGTCAGCTTATCTATATCAATGTTCATTGATGCGAGTTTTAGTCTGGCGACTGTATTGTCCAGGTCCGATGGGACGGAGTATACAGTGTCGTTGAGCTCCTTGCCATGTTTTGTCAGATACTCCGCGGCCAGCGCCTGGTTGGCAAAGCTCATGTCCATTACCGACGCGGGATGCCCTTCGGCTGCCGCCAAGTTTATAAGTCTTCCCTCTCCCAGCACATAGATGCGCCTGCCGTCGTTCAATCTGTGCTCATCTACATATTCACGGGCCTCGCTTTTTTCCGCCGTCAACTCGAGAAGGCCCTTCAAGTCGATCTCGACGTCGAAATGTCCTGAGTTGGCCAGGATGGCTCCGTCTTTCATGACTTTGAAATGTTCTTTTCTTAGGACGTGTATATCTCCTGTTACCGTTACGAAGATGTCGCCTGCCTTTGCCGCGTCGATCGACCTCATCACCCTGTACCCATCCATGGTCGCCTCGAGCGCTCTTAAAGGGTCCACTTCCACGATGATGACATTCGCGCCCATGCCATCGGCGCGCATGGCAACGCCGCGCCCGCACCAGCCGTATCCGAAGACGACCACGTTCTTGCCGGCAAACAGGATGTTCGTAGCCCTCAGTATGCCGTCGATCGTACTCTGACCCGTCCCGTAGCGGTTATCGAAAAGGTGTTTCGTCTGAGCGTCGTTGACAGCGATGACAGGATATAGAAGAACTTTATCAGCAGCCATGCTTCGCAGCCGGATCACGCCCGTAGTCGTTTCCTCGGTGCCACCGATGACCTCCGCCGCTTGTTCCTTGCGCTCGGCATGGATGGTCGTGATGACATCGGCGCCGTCGTCCATCGTGATCTGCGGATGATGGTCTAAAGCCGCATTAATATGCCTGTAGTATGTATCGTGGTCTTCACCTTTGATGGCGAAGACCGGCACCTCGAAATCCTTGACCAGCGAGGCCGCTACATCATCCTGCGTACTCAACGGATTGGAGGCGCACAGCACGACATCGGCTCCGCCCGCTTTAAGGGTATTCATCAGGTTCGCCGTTTCCGTTGTCACATGCAGGCATGCGGACAGCTTGATCCCTTCAAGCGGCTTCTCCTTTTCGAACCGTTGCCGGATAAGCCTTAGGACCGGCATCTGCCGTTCGGCCCACTCGATCCGCGACCTTCCCTTGTCCGCCTGGCTTATATCTTTTATATCGGACTCCAAACAAAACACCTTTCCTTTCTTCTGATATGTCTTATGAAAGCTTCTTCTTAAGAAGCTTGATGCGGTCTACCGGTGTCGGATCGACACCGTTAAGAATGGCCAGATAGACGCTGGTTAAGTCGCCTATATAGACTGTTGAAAGAAGCTGCGCCAGTCTGGAATCCCCTCTAGCCCATATCTCCGTTACTCCATCCAGATGATCCGCGATCAGTGGCAGAGTGATGTCGATCCTTTTCTGTATCCGGTCGTGTTCATCAGCCGACCTGAGCATGATGAGATGGAAGGATCTTGTTCTGTCTTTCATCAACTCCCACCCGACGATCTCATTGTGGTTCAATTCAGGAAACACGTTTTGAAATGCCGGTATCTTGCTGTTCTCATTGAACTGGCATTTCCAGCGTAGTGCTGCCGCCGACAGGACACCTTCGGACCCGTAGACCACCGGGATCTTGCCGAATAACATGCGGGCGAGCCTTTTCGGCAGGTTGGCGTCTTCGAGGTTCTCAAAACTGAACTCTCGGTGCATCTCCTTTAAAACACTTACGGCCTCTTCGATCGAGGACGATATGTCAAGTATCATCTCCAGGCGCGACAGGATGACTATGACCGGCATAAGAAGATACCCGAGGGCCGCCCGCGGTTGAAGACCTCCGGGGATCCCGATAACGGGATGCCCTGCATCCGAAGCCATCCGCCTAAGCTCACCACCGGAGGTGATCGCGATGATGCTGGCTCCTTTTTTCGCGGCCTGCTTATAACAGGAAAGCGTCTCTTCCGTTTCGCCCGAATAACTTACGGCAAAGACAAGTGTGTCCCCGCCGACATAATCTGGCAACGAATACCCCTTGACCACATCAAGAGGGACTGACAACTCGCTCGCGAGTAGTGTTCTCGCGATATCTCCGCTTATGCCTGAACCACCCATCCCGAGGATAACGATATTGCCGATACCTGTAATAGTATCCGGTATGAACGCGCGCGCGACAGCCGCGCCGTCCTCGCATTGCGCGCCCAGGTCTTCAACAACGCTTAAAAGATCGGAGGTGTCGATCTCCTCAATCGCTTGTCTGTCATTCAACGACGTAACCGTTAATTCCAACCCCTTTTTTACTGATATTTTAGGAACGGAAAAGGCAGGTCTTTATTCTATCAAAAACGTCCCGCCGCTTGTAGTTTCAGGCTCCGGAATACGCCCCTTGCCTGCCACGGCAATAAAGTAGTATGCCGCCATCGAGGCCAGGAGCAGAAACATAACGGCTATCATCACGAGCGTGACTTCTTTTATCGATGAATGAAACCACGAGATGAGAACGACTTGAAGGATCGCCAGCACGACCAGAAGAGGGACGAACCGTGTCTGATGGATGGCAAGATAGTAGTTTATGAGCGCGCTGGACAGAGCAAGAAAAAGCATCGCTACTCCGAAGATCCCTATATAGGGAGCCATGGGCGCGTATTTCTGCCCGAACAATATATGAATAATCAAAGATGGCGCGACAAAATAAGCGACCACTATGACTCCAGAGACAAGCGAGACGAGACTTAACGTATAAAGAAGGTAATGGCTGTGTTCCTGGTCCTTGGTATGCAGGCTTGTGACGATCGGGAACATGACGCTGACAATAGCCATCGACGCGAACACGACTATCTTGCCGAGTATGGACAATCCGGAATAGTATCCCGCATTGGTCGCCGAAAGAAAATGTTTGACCAGTATGACGTCGACACTAAAGTAAGAACTCAGGCATAATAACGCCAGAAATACTGAAAACGAATACTTCAGGATGTTCTTTAAGTGCACCTCTTGGGTACCGCTCTTCCTTAAGAGACTACTGACCGGAAAGAAACTCAACCCGTAACAGACGAACATGGCCAGGACTATCCCGGCTATCGCGCCGCTGACCTGGTAGCCGAGATAGACGAGCAACAGGCCGACGACGAGTTTCAAGATGGCTTCCAGCGAATAGTTTATAGACAACTGGCCGAATGATTCCAGACCTTGCATGATGCCCCGGTTTATAGGGATTATATACGCTACCGGGATAACCAGGCTCAGCATGATAACCGGCGTCACTGTGGGAATGTTTAAGAATCTACTTATCCATGGGCTGGCGGCGGCAAATATGACGAACAATACCAATCCTGTGACTCCGAGCCACTTCGTGGAATCCTTGTACAGCCCGTTTACTTTTGCCAGGTTCCCTTCGGCCTGATATTCTGCGCTGTATTTCATGACCGCGGTCAATACTGTTACCGTCGGTACGGTCAGAAAATAAAAGACGGATATAAGCGAAGCGAGCACACCGTAATCTACGGGCCCTAGGAAACGTCCCATCAACAGATGGAACAGATAGTTGGACATGTTGGCGGCCATCATGCCGACCCAGAGTATGGCGCTGTTCTTGATAAGCGGACTTTGCGCGAGCTTTTTTATCAGGCTGACCAGCAAGACACTAGTCCTTTACTTGCATGAGTTCTTCGATGATGCTTTTTCCTTCATTTAAGAGCCTCTTTACCTCATCCATCGTGGCCGCTTCCGCGTAGATCCGGACGACCGCTTCCGTTCCGGAAGCCCTGATCATCAACCAGCTCCCGTCCTTGAAGCAAAACTTGAAACCATCGGTGGTCTTGAGCTCCCTCACACCGGCCGGACCTGGTATATCCAAAGCCGGTCTTTCCATATAGGACTTTAGCTCCTCGTTTATGTTCCTGCCGGTCTCCAGATCGATCCGATCATAACAGAACGCGCCTTTCTCGTCGTGGAGTTCTTTCAATAAACCGCTCAGTGTCTTTTTATGATACGCGGTCATCTCGACCAGTAGTGATCCGATCAGCATGCCGTCTCTTTCCGGGATATGCCCTTTGATCCCGATACCGCCACTCTCTTCGCCCCCGATCAGCACATCCCCGTCAAGCATATGCTGACAGATGTACTTGAAACCGATAGGCGTCTCGAAAAGCTCCAGCCCCAGTTCCCCGGCTAAGAGATCGATCAGTGACGTGGTCGATACCGTTTTTACGACTGTTCCCCGCCATCCTTTAACGTTCACAAGATATCTCAACAGTAAAGCGAAGATCTTATGAGAGCTTACGAATCCGCCTTTATCGTCGATCGCTCCGACGCGGTCCGCGTCACCGTCCAGCGCCAGCCCGATCGATGCCTTCTCACTTAAGACCGCTTCCCTTAATCCCCGGATATGGGCGCCTATGGGTTCCGGGTTCAGTCCGCCGAAACAAGGATCCTGCGTGTTGTGGATCTCCTTTACATGACACCCGTTATCCCCGAGAATCGCACTTAAGTATCCCTGGCCCGCCCCGTACATGGGATCGACTACGACACTGACGTTTCCTTCCCTTATGGTCTTGAGATCCAGAAGATGCTCTATCCTTTTAAGATAGGGGGCTTTCGGATCGAACAGCCTGATGCTTCCGTTCTTCAAGGCCTGATCGAAGTCCACCCCACTGGGCTTTTTCCCTGCTTCGAAATTGGACTCCAGGCTCTGCTCGATCTTCCCCGTTATCGCGGGTGTGGCCGAACCCCCGTAAGGCGCTTTGAACTTCATACCGTTGTACCTCGGAGGATTGTGGCTGGCCGTAATCATTATAGCGCCGTCGGCATTGTTGACTACGACTGCGTACGATACCGCCGGCGTAGGCGCAAAACTATCTGTCAGCAGTATTTTTATGCCATTGGCCGCAGCCACGCAAGCCGCTTCCCTGGCAAAACGGTCTGATAAGAACCGTGTGTCATACCCGACAATCAATAACGGTGAGTCGTGAGTCGTGAGTCGTGAGTCGCTGTTTTTTAGGTAGTCAGAAATCGCCTGCGCGACGATGCGGACGTTGTCGAAGGTGAAATCATCGGCTATGATCCCGCGCCAGCCGTCCGTCCCGAATGATATATCCATGAAGTTATTCCATCCGCCTAGACCTAGTAAGGGTTCTCATTCAGGGCATATTATACCAGATTCAAACGACGTCCAACTATCGATCGTCGGTATGTATCAGTTGCCTCCAAACGGGGCAGATGATATGATTCTAGCTGATGGCAAGCAATAATAACTTACGAAAAAAACTTGGTGTGCTCTTCATCTTGGTCGGAACGCTTATAGTTGCCTTTCCTTTTCTTACCAGCTTCTATGGCAACTATAGACAAGGTGTACTCCTTAAAACGCGAGAAAGAATGATGAAAGAGCATTTACAGCTACCACAACGGCCAAGCGGTTCAAATATGGACCATACGCCAATGGGTAGAAGGGGTCCTTTTCCTCCAACAAAGATCGTGATTCCTAAAATAGGAGTTGAACAGGTCGCCCAGGAAGGCATTACCATTAAGGTGCTCCAGGAAGGACCGGGACATTATCCAAAAACAGCCAATCCGGGAGTAATCGGTTGGTGTGCCATAGCCGGACATAGCATAACCTTCAGTTCCCCGTTCGACCGGATAGATGAACTGGCTAAAGGTGACCTGATAATCCTTGAGACTCTTGAAGCAAGGTTCGTTTACTCGGTCGCGACGAAAGAGGTGCAACCAAGTAATGCGACATTCCAGATGCCGCATACATATCAGTCCAGGGTGGCGTTGACAACCTGTACGCCCAAACTAACCTCTACTCACCGGCTAATTGTTCGCGGAGTCCTTTTGCCGTTCCCTCAAAGCCATTATTTATCTGAACCTGAACTTTGACATTGATGGCATAAATAGCAAAATGGGAGAGCCTAATATAACCACAACCCTCCCATTTTATGATTGTAGAATTATATGATTACGTCCGTTTGTCTTAAGAAACCACTTGCTGACGCTTCACAAAAGCCACACCGATAGCTATAAGGGCAGCACCAGCCATCAACCAGAACAGAATCTGCGCGCCGGTATAAGCTAAACCTGTCGTGCCAGCCCCCGTAACTGTGAATGTCGTTGTGACTTCTGTACCCGAACGATCCCCGAGACCTCTCAGCGTACAGTCACCAGTGTCTGAATTAGACGGGATCGCAAACGTGATACTTGCAGTCCCTATTTCGTTGGCAGTGGCAGAACCTACAAAGATCCTCTGCGAACAGAAATAGAAGTTGACGGTTTCTCCCTGGTCAAAACCTCCGGGGCTCCAGCTGACTGTCGTGCCTGTTCCTCCAGAGCTAGGACTCGGTGGCGACCCCGTGTAAGCAGCAAAAACAAACGGGCTGGTAACTAACATCAATAGAACAGTAAGAACCGTGATAAAAAGTATCTTCTTAGACATGTTCACCTCCTTCTTTTTCTTAGTCTAATTTACGTCTTTCTGTTTGATCGTCAATCTTTATGATTATCTGAACCACGCTTCCTAAAACATCACATTCAGTATAGTAATACCCTTCATACATGTCAAATCATTTTCTTATTTTAAATAAAGTGAGTTTAGATGTTTCAAAGACTTTAGTAAGTTTTTTCTCTCGGTATAGCCACCGGTACTTTCGCCAATCGTAATCCTTTGCCAATACTATATATGATACCCCGAGATCGATAAGACCTGCACCGATCGAACGACCATTACGACCCTTTGCCATCAATCCCTCGACTTCTTGAGAAGTCGGATCCGTCGAGGTCGTATACACCTTTTCAAGCTCCAGGTTATCTCCTGTGATGACTTGCCGCTCGAAGAACTGGTCAGCCGGATTGGCTACGACTCTATATACGTGATTAAATCTGAACGGCATGTAGAGATGCCAGGGTAAGAAGAGAGTTTTGCCCTCTGAGGGATCCCCTTTTATGATCTCATTCGCCTTATACCACGAATCAGGGTAATCGACGGATCTTATTTCTCCTCCCAATCCCCAGAACATCGGATAAGTATATATAACAACTGCGACAACAGCCAACAAAGCAACGGCTGTCGGAGATTGGCGCATTACTCCCGTTTTATTCTTACCGTTTAAATACCGGCCGAGAGTGTCGATTCCGATGGCGCCAAGGTAACTATACGAAAACGCGACTAAGGCGACAAACTTTTGAGGCTCCCTATATCCTTTGAAGAAAGGTACATGGACGAACATCCACAGCCAGGCGTCTTTGATCGCCCAGGAAGCTGTGCCAACCGCCAGGGGAATAGCTATGACTGCTGTAAGCGCGAGGACAGTCGCGGGTGATCTTGTATCTTCATCTTTGATGGCGGATATAAGCCCGTAGACCACAAACGCAAGAATAACCAGAAACAAGAACGGCCAGACGGGAACGGTCTTTTTCAGATTGAACATCTGCGTATGCCAGAATCCATGCAGTCCCGCAACGCTGAATACGACTCCGTACTGGCCGTCAGGCCGCGTTTCGAAATCCTTGATATGGCGGACGTCTATCGACGTGATAGGAGATCGGCCGAAGATAAACGGTATCAGCCAAAAAGCACTTAATATCAAAAACAAAAGTAAAAGCGAGACCACTCCTTTGCCTAAACGCTTTAAATAGGCGTGGTCTCGCCGTTTAGTCCATCCAAACACTCCGATCCCCAAAATGAGTATTAATAGGACAAAGAGGCTATGAATGCTGAAGATCGCAAGGATAGTCAACCACAGGCCGGCTTTGATCCCTTTTTTTAAATCAGGTTCCTTCAGCAACCGCAAGAATGCACTGACTACGAACGGGGTGATCGAATAACCTAGCAGAAGTCCTATGTGCCCGGCTTGAAGACGCGCAAAGACAAACGGATTTATCATATAAAGCGTTCCGGCAAAATATCTCGCTCCCCGGGATTTAACCGGAACCATGTTGTGCATTGACATACCTGATGTAAAAAGGATGCTGAACAGAACCAGTTTCTGGATGAACCAGCTCGGAACGATCTTAGAAAGAGCATAAAGCAACTTGAACAGAGGCCATGAATTAAGGGCCGCATCTCCACTGATGAGAAACCTCGGATGAGGACCGACTACATAATCGAGGAGAAAGACGTAACCCGGTTTAAGCAGGGGGCCAAGCACAAGAAGACTTAATGCTGCATAAAAAAAGATGTGGAGTCTAGGAATTAAAGCTTGTAGATTCTGTTCTCTGTTGCCTATTCTCTGTTGCTTTTTCTCCACCGTCTTACTGTTTTCCATCCATGCCTAGAACAACAACAATATCAGCATCAAAACCTGAGACAGAACCTTCCTCCAAACGTGCCGGATAATAATCCGCTATATTTTTACCAACTTCCTGCGCCTGTTTGTCAAATCCTGTGTGGTAATAAATAGTAGTCTCAGGATACTCATCATCTGCATTGTCAACATTAAGAACGTTAGAGCCAGCTGCCCTTAGCACGTCCATCATTTTCGCTGCGGCTCCTTCTATCCGGTTGCCGTTAAGAACGAGGATCGTCGCCGCAGGCTTCTCTTCAGTGATTTTAGCCGGTGCTTCCTGCTTGGGTTCCTTTTTTGGAGGCTCCTTTTTCGTAGCTGTCTCCTGCTTGGTTTTTTCTTTTGACAAACCGATCAGCGCAGGGATCCTGGAAGCCAAGCCAGTCTTCCATAACATTCCACCCATCACTATCACTGTCACGACCGTAAGAAATGTGATTAAAGCTGCTATTGGCCATGCCTGCCACTTCCAAACCGTGCGCCGTTGTTCGAGTGTTGTTCGTCTGCTCCGAATAGCTGACTCTTCCGGAGCGATTTCCTTCTCGCTTGCCCGGACTTCCCTTATATACTCAAAAACTTGTATTACTATACCTACAGCTAAGAAATACCACACATATACTGCAACTGTTTCCGCCAATTTTGAATAATCGAATATCAAAAGGAACGGGCAAAGAGAAAGCAGAAGCAAAGCAAATCCGATTGACACACGTGAGTCCACTCTTAAGACAAAGGACACAATCAAATAGAGAAGAATAAGATACTCGGTCTTTATCTCTAAACTAAAAAAAGATATACTCCCAATAAAAATGGACAACAAAATCGAGCAAACAAGTAAAGTCATTGCTATGTACTTACTTGGGTATCTGGAAAACTCCGTTAAAGCCCTCTCGAAGAGTAAAGTGAGTCGTGTATTGAATGAAAGTGTTTGTTCTTGTGCTGATCCTGACTCCCGGGTAGCAGCCATTCGATAAATATAGAAGCCCACCCAACCAGTCAAAGACCCGATGATAAGTCCGATAAGAGCGATATAACGGACTTC
The DNA here is from genome assembly GCA_020052375.1 of Actinomycetota bacterium. Lineage (GTDB taxonomy): Bacteria > Actinomycetota > JAHEXW01 > JAHEXW01 > JAGVPG01 > JAGVPG01. Next base: position 36,827 of record JAGVPG010000017.1, read on the forward strand.
CATTTCCGATTCTTGCACCTCTCATTCTCCGTCCAAAGTATAAAGGTATCTTAATTCAGAGCTGATAAGTTTGCAATCAACGAAACCCTCAAGGTCCTTCCTTTGTTTTTTTGTCGCATCTCCAGTTTGTCTATATGGAATATAAAAAAGGGGAGTGTTATAATGCAGCCAATATAATATAGCAATATGGCAGCAAAGGAAGTGACAAACATAAAGAAAACAACAGGACTTCTTATCTTGGCGATTGGGATCGCATTTATCGTACTGTCTGTTGTTTTTTTTCTGCTCTATGTAAAACCACAAGGTTCAGCTGCTTCACATTATGACCGGGCGCAAAGACTTGTAGCAGGACAAAAATGGAACGAAGCTGTCGAAGAATTTGATAAGGCGATTGCCATTGACCCAAAATACGTGCAAGCGTATAGAAGTCGCGCCAATGCCCGGCAAGGCCAGGGGGATATTTCTGGTGCCATTTCAGACTACAAAAAAGCGAGTACGCTAGACCCTGGTAACCTTACCGACTATTCTCAGATAGCTACACTCTATATTTCCCAGGGAAACTACACCCTTGCAATTACATCCCTCAAAGAAGCTTGTAAAATTGATCCTCGAAATCCTCGCCCACAGCAAGAATTAGGGAATCTCTATGTTAGCCTGGAGAGATACAAGGAAGCATTGACTATATATACAAGTATTATAGATTTGAACCCTTCTCGCGCGAGTACATCCGTTACATTAATTAGCAGAGCTAAAACTTATATAACTCTTGGAGATCCGGATAGTGCGTTGGCTGATTACTCGCAAGCTATTGATGTCGAACCTACTAACGAAACTACGTATATAGCCCGAGGAGATTTTTATACCAGTAAAAAGCTGTTTGAATTAGCGATGTCCGATTACAACAAAGCCCTTGAATTGAATGTTAACTATTACGAAGGCTATTTATATCGTGGTAGATTATATGGAGCAATGGATGATACCGATAGTTGTATTGCTGACTATACAAAAGCAATCAAAATAGATGCATGGCGAATCGACGCATACGTGGCACGCGCTGATATCTATGCTTATAAAAACATGAATGCGGAAGCCATCAAAGACTATGAGAAAGCTGTTTCTCTGACTGCAGATAAAAACACACGTCTTACTCTTAAAGATAAAATCAAGAAACTACGTTAGTTTTTGTGACATAAGATAGCTGGGTAGCTACAGACATAAATACTTCACACGTCCATCTGGTTCCTTGTTTTGCTACTCTTTCTTTTTTGACCTATAGTTTGTTGATATATTGCCCGAATTCTCTGATAGCCATCCCAAATCAAATACCCGGCACATCCGAGGAATGTTATAACAGAAATCAGCCATCCGACATAGCAGGCTCTTTGAGGCATGTATTCCAGGACTATCTCATAGCCTTCACCTGTCTGTTTGACCTTATCTACATTGTCAATCCACCAAGCATTTGCATATAGATTAGCCTGAAGATGCTTATCCTCGCTAACAGGTTTTTTAAACCACGTTTCCCATATTGGTGAATTAGAACTATTGGTTTCGCGAACATAAGCTTTCCAGCCAGGATGAAATGATTCCAGGAAAACTAAGAGATAAGGATTCTTAAACTTTGAAACATGCACTATGAATTTTGTATCATTGATTCGCTTATAAGATATCTTAGGTGCTGGCTTAACTGGTTCGGGCCTATCCAACAAAAGCACACCTGTTCCATAGATCGGAATAGGCTCGCCCTTGTTATTAACACTATACACGCGAATTCGGCTGGTCCCTTTGTCTAATCTCACATTGCCTAGCAATATCCATCCTTCTGATTTTATTTTAGGAACTCTGTCAGAGATTTTATTGTTGTTTATATACAATGTGACTATCGATTCCTTGTTTTCGTCCAAGCTTACTTTTGTATTCATAAATAGCTCGTATTGACCTTTCTCAGAGACTATATACTGGTTGCCAACGTATTCACTGTTGTCAGAAACCATACTGCTTGATGAATTCATAATAAACACATCTTGAGTTTTTTTAGAAAGGACATCGCCCTTAGTGTCTTTAAAATTACTTTCAAACAAAAAACATTTTGTGAGACTAAAACGATCAAGGCTGAAAAGGGTTGAAAGATCATCTCGATCTCCGTTCACTATATCTAGATCTGTCATTGAGTAGACACGCGGTAGAAAGTACTTTGAGTCAACTTCATATAAGTCAATCTTTCCGAATGTCTTGATTTGTTTTAGAAAATTGCTTGTAGAAATAAAGCTGTGACTATCTTGGCCTTTCTTGTTAGGGTCTGTTTTGTTTATGTATCCCCAGTCTGTGTCATTATGCAACGTGATATAACGCACATTTGCAATGGTTAGTATCAATCTTGTAGCATCTTGTGAGACAGAACCTGAATCTGGTCTCAAGACAGCATCAAATACTGGATCGACTCCATTATACCCGGGGTATACTGACCTTAAGACAGGCTTCCCAGACCATACATTTAACGGGGGTATGCCAACGTAGAGCTTCTGCCAACGATAGGAAACAAAAACATCTTGTCTCGTAAATGTCGGAATTGATAGAACACGATAATTACTATTTCTCTGCTTTAGAAAGCGAGATAACTCAGTATAGTAAACCGGTACTTTGATCGTTTGTGAGACAGCATCTTTCGGTTGAGATCTCATAGGGCCACCGATAAGGAATTGCCATCCATAAATACCTAGAAGAATGACGACAGTCACCATAGTAACGGTTGATAACTTTGACGACTTGGACCCAGCCATTCGAATCAACTCACCACAGGAAAGACCTACTAATAAAGCTAGAGCCAAAACTACCAGCATCTCAAAATACATAGGATTGCGAAAAAGACGCGTTATATAAGGAAAATACAGAAATATTCCTTCCCCAACTTGCTTAAGTGGTGGCCTAATCCCCTTGACCAGAAACAGGCTTACCCCGAGAACCAGTCCGGGGAATATTGCCGCACGCTTGGTTTTGGGATTCAAGAAAGCAAACACAGCAATTACTGCAAATCCGAAAATTATGAACGTGTACCACATCGTATAATAGTGACTTAGCCATGGCGAAATACTTGCTTGCCCTGGATATGGTAACATTCTAAAGCCGTCTATCAACTTAACGCTAAATCCGCGTACTAGACTCGCATCAGAAAACATAGGTTCTGCGCGACTCACATATGCCCCGCGCAGATCAGATAGAAAGTAGCTCAACCAATATAGATTAGCAAGAAGCGTTATCAGAAGCAGTGCGAATGTGCGCCGAATTATACGAATTCGAGACTCATAATTGGACCATGCAGTCGAGAATGCAAACATGCTATAGATCAGAACTAACAACAGATAGAGGATGAAGTATTGCAGACTCGAGTAACCAACAGAACCTAAGACTACAGATAATACCCCGAAAGCAGCCAAATGTCGTTTACTAGATGATGAACCAAGAACACGTACGACCATGCTTAAGAGGATTGGCGCGCCGATATAGAAGGGCAGCACTCGTAAATTTACGATTTCAAGAGGCATTCCAGACATGACCATTGGGCTTATGACATAGAATGCCCCGGCAATCAACGATGAAATCTTTGTAAAACCAAGACTTCTGGCTAGCATATACATGCCGCCGATACAACCTACAAATCCAAGATAAAGGATTATGACTTGTCCGGCATGACCACTGCGACCTACGAAGGTTGCGACAGCCGCATAAACGTAGAAGAAGAAATCAGCGTTGCCCGTATTCGGATTTCCAAATCCGTTGCTACCAACCCATGAAAAGAAGTGCTTGGCTGCGATATCCATCAGACTGGCTGCGTTAGGCCAGGGATAAAACAACCCATGAGCTATCATTTCACCAGAGGGAATCCAAAATAAACTCGGTGAAACCAGCACCATGATTATGATAACAGGCCACCATTTAGTTATTAATTTTTTTAAATAGCCGCCTAGTCTATAACCACCAGCTATCTTACTGAGCATAATATCTTAACCGCAATAGTTGACAGGTTATCTCCATAGCTTTGTCTAGAAGATTTGGGTTACCCCATTTTTCGCGCTTTTACACAAACCTGAGATGCTAGGTTCGGCAACAAACGACCTATAATTCTGCTTTGAAAGAAATAGAAATCGACAACGATGCCTACAAATCTTTCTATTTCAAAATCATAAAACCTCATCAATGACCTGATCGTTTGAGGTATGAAGTATTTTATATGTCCGACAACTTCTGCGTTGTTGCAATTAACTTCTTTATGTTTTGATATTTCAAAAAACGGATTTCTGCCAATTAGCAAGAAAATTCTTCTACCCAGTGACCCTGCGTTTGGTGTCGTAAGTATCAGATATCCATTGTCTTTTAATATCAGTCTTACATTTGTCATAAAGTTGTCTATATCCAGAAGATGTTCAATGACATCCGTTGCTATAACATAATCATAGCTTTCTTTTATAGGCCAGTGCTGTTCATTCAAATCAAATACATATTTGTTTCTAAGATTGCGTGCCTTACGTATATTGTTTGCTGAGATATCTACACCATCCACCACCGAATCTGTTTTTACTGTAATCATGTCCGCAATCTTACCATCATAGCATCCTAAATCAATATAATCTTTTCTGTCTTCAATCAACGACATCAGCAGCTCTTCTTTTCCATAATAATAGCCGCCTTCCATATTGGCTTGACTGTAAAACTCGGACATGTACTGCACAAGAACATCCTTTATAATCAGTTTGATAAGATATCCTGCAATTGCTTTGTGATGATCTCCCAGGAAAGCGCACGCTCCGCGACCTTGCGACCACGTCTCCCCATCTCTTCCCGTAGCTGCGGATTATTCAGCAACTTTAGAATCTTAGCTGAAAACTCCATTGAATCATTCGGTTTCGCCGATAATCCACATTTGTTATTTAGTATAACCTTTTCGCTTTCCCCTATTGCCGTTGTTACAATGGGACGACCAGCTGCCATATAGTCTCCTAAGCGTGCGGGGTAGTTTGCTCTTTCGCTTTTATTGTCTGCACGCGGTAACAATAGCACATCGGATGCTCTTAAGTAGAGCAAGAGTCTTTCATATGATTGTTCCCCAACGCTGATAATAGTCTTTGTTAAGCCAAGATCGTTTATCTTTTTAATGTGTAATATATTTAAAGGCGCAATAAACAGCACGATAGTATCAGGTGAGTTGTTTTTCATTATTTCTATGCTATCAAGAAGATAGTCAAAGATCGTAAGGGCTCTGCCGACGTAACATACAATAAGATTGTCAAGGGGCAAACCCAGTTTCTTGCGTAGTTTATCCTTTTTTTCTCTTGATTGTCGTTTCACATTAGCTCCATTTGGCAAGAGATAAACGTTATCAGGCCTCACACCAGCCTGTAGCGCTCGCTCTCTAAGTACGTCACTTACAACAGTTACCTTATCGGCCAAACGTGGGATTTTTACTTCCAATGAAGTAGTCAAGGATTCGACTAACCATCCCTTATTGTCTATGCTGCTAAGCCCACCCTTCCCCCACCAATCATCCCAGTCTACTACTATCTTGGGCTTATAAAATCCAAGGGTTTTAAGAAGTCTGAGACATATCACCGGGAACCCGGTTGTTGGAGAAGCAACGCTGAACGAATATATCACATCGAATCTTCCAGTTACAGCAAGACGCAAGTTGATAATTGCTCTTATAATGTGAAAAGGCAATTCAGTTATACTTGATGAACCATGCTGTCCAGCAAGAAGATAGATAGTAATATCTTCCGTATTCATTATTTTGGTTCGTATTGCATTACGGGCTGGACTTACACAACTTAATACAACCTCGTTACCATAATTAGACAGGTGTTTAGCTAGAAAAAAACAACGAAAGAAAGTCCCCTGGCCTTGATTATTATGATTTAGCATCAATATGCGCACTATTACCTCACGTTTTCGAGGAGCATTTTTTTAAAACACAATTATTATGATGCGCGAAAACACGTAATGGTGAGTAGTACCCCATCCAATCAAGTACCTTGAGAATTGGATAGAACAAATTCGTTATCCTTCCCGGAAACTCGGTTACTATGTCCGATTTCCAGTATTTAATGATTTCAAAGTCATGTTTCTGAAACAGGTTCTTAACCTGTTTATCACTGTAGAGTATCTCATGACGACCTAATCCTAGGAACCCGGCAAGATATTCGGCTGGTGCAAGTATTCTAGGAACCTTGAATACGAACAGCAAACCATTGGAAGTCATCACTCTTGTCAATTCACAGAGAATAGCGTCTATGTGTTTTGATTCCAAGTGTTCTATAACAGCACACGCAGTTACAAAATCAAATGTCTGATCGGGGAACGGTATACTAAAACCATCATAATGCGAAAAATCAATTCCAAACATATCGCTAAACTTTTCCCATATGAGTGCCTGTTCTCGAAATGTAGTTTTAAAGTTGGGATCCTTCTGACTCGGATCGTGGTAAGTGTCGATAGCAGAGATCACAGCGTTCTTATTAAATTCGCGTAGTAGAATAGCAAATATACCGGAGCCTGTTCCGAAGTCTAGTACGTTGCATTTTCTATTATTTAACCATTTGTTTGCCTCAACAGCAGCACTACGTAACGAGTCAACATATAGTCTGCTTTCCAGCATATATTCAATGGATGTCAGATAAGCCCACTGACCTCTGTTTCTGTTATTTGTTCTGACTACGTCAATTACTGATCCTAAGTAGTCATTCATTTGCGTCTTGATCTCTGTACCAGAATATTGTAAAAACGAAATCCGATTTTGTTACTCAAGACAAATCGCCTGCCGATTGAGAATATACGACGATTTCTTGAAGCAAGATAAGCGATAAAACCAACTGCCCGACCAAGTCTAAATCGTAAGACAGTCCTCTCATATAGTGCATATCCCTGCTTCAACGCTTTTATCCGTTCCGCTCTCGGAAACTCCTTTGTTTCAAATACGGGTTCTAGATCACGACTTCCTATCTCACATAGATACCCATCTACAGGCAACATAGAAGAAGCGTTGTTAGAAACCCATTCGAATAACTTAGTTCCAGGATAGGGGATAATATTGTAGAAATTAACAAAACTGGATGACAATGTACGAGCGAACTTAATACTTTCCATTGCGGTGTCGTACGTTTCGTCTTTGTGGCCTATAATAAAATTAACCGAATTCTTAATACCGACCTTGTTTGTCAAAACCACAGCTTCTTTTACTTTGTCAATCCTGAGCGCTTTTCCCATGCCATTGACTACATCTTGATTTCCAGATTCACATCCATAGGATACGAATACGCAACCAGAATCCTTCATCTTCTGTAACAAGCGTTCTGTCACCCTGTCAGGCCTTATCCCATTATACAATTCATAAGTTATATTTAGATTTTCCTTACGTATCAAATCACAGATGCTTTCCGCTCTATCTATGTCTAGATTAAAACAGTCATCATTTATCTCAAATCTTTCTATTCCATAGGTATTTATCATATATTTCATCTCATTGACAACATTCTCCGGGCTTCTCGGTCTAAACTCTCTCCCCATCGAGAGTTTAACAGAGCAGTAATTACATCCATAAGGGCAACCTCTCGAAGTTATAATGGGTGCTGTTTTTGCTGTATAGTAGTTGTATCTCTCAAAACGGAATATTTCGTATGAAGGTAATGGGATTCTGTCAACATCTTTGATCAAAGGCTCAATATCATTTTCAAATGTTGTACCATTGACGCTTCGACCGATCAAATTACCGACACTCGCGAAATCTCTCGACCCGCCGAACTCGATAATAAATTTCAAGAAACTCGCTTCTGATTCACCTTTCATCGCAAAATCCGCAGCTGTTTTATACAAGATCTCTTGTTTTACTGCTGATACATGCGGACCTCCAACAATCACAGGCGTGTTCGTAAATTTCTTGATCTCTTTTATTAATGCCATCGCGTAATTGAAGCAATAACTGAATGTAGTTATCCCTATTAGGTCGGGTTTTTGTCTACTAATCTTTTTAAATAATACCTCATCGTCATCTTCAAGACCCTGATCAAACACATCTATGTCGTCTATCCCGTTTTGTTTAAGGACAGCAATAAGGTAAGCGAGTCCGAGGTTTGGGTGTCCCGGTCTCGCTTTCTCATCTCCAAATAAAGTCTTTAGCCACGGATTGATAAACAATACTCTCATGCCGTAAGTCCTGCTAAATAACCTCTCACATAACTTTTTATTAGATCCCAACGACCGTAATAAAAAAGGATTAAACAATAACCCACAAGAAAAAGATTATTAAAAATCAATATAAACACAAGATAACGGAATCTTCCCGTAAATCTCTTCATAAAAAGTGTCCGGTTTCTCGCTGCGAAAAAAATCCTGTATGAATTATCGAGACCTATCAAGCCTCGTAATCCACTACCTTTGTCAGCAAGCGGCGTGTTGTGATAGACAACAGCAGATGGACAAAAAACAACCTTATAACCTGCCTCTTTTGCTCTGATCGCCCAATCGGCCTCTTCATAATGCATAGTATAACTGGTGTCCATAAAACCGATTTTTTCTATAACTTCTCTCTTAACCACCCAGACATTTGGGATGTGGCCAACCTCAGACACTTTATCATACTGCCCATTGTCTATTTCTCCAAGACCCCTATATGTCGTCTTGCTTGTCCACAAGTTTATATCTGCTCCAGCATACCAGATTAGTTTTTGATCACCGAAATAGCACATTTTAGGCCCGACGAATCCGATCTTTTTATCAGTTTTTACCAAGTTTATGAGCTCAGTAAGAAAATCCTTATCAACTATATTATCGCTATCTAAAAAGCAGACGTAGTCTCCCTTTGCATGTCTTAGACCTTCGTTTCTTCCCACCGCGACACCGAAGTTTTTTTGCATTTCGATGATCTTCACTTTATTAAACATTTCTCTGATCTTTGCCACTGTATTGTCACTGGAAGCGTTGTCGATGACAATCACCTCAAAATTGGGATACGAGATATGATGTACTGATTTCAAGCACTTTAAAACATCCCCTTCTCGATTATGTGTTGGTATGATTATTGAAGCTAACTTGTCTGTCATCATGCTTTTTTCAACATGACAAAGATATTTGTCCACCCAGCTTTTGATTGATATTCGGCTTCCCTCTTCTCTTCAAACCATTCTTTAAATGGAACCTCTCTCTTAAAAAGCCATTTAAAGACATATAATAGAATCATCGATTGAAGTTCCCAGAATCCACCGCCATATGCCACTTGCTCAACTTCAAACCCAGTTTCTACAGCTATCTTTCTAAGTCTCTCTTCAGAATAGTGACGATGTCCGATCAACCACCACGCAGGATCCAAGATACATGACCAAAATGTACAATTCGGTATAGACAAACACAGCTTACCGCCGTCGGTTAAAACCCTACAGACCTCTAAGAACGTTTTTTCTTCAGCATTCTTTGGAAGATGTTCAAGAACTTCCCACATTACGACAATATCAACAGATTTATCGTGTAGTGGAAGAGCCAGTACGGATCCCTTGATGTACTTAGCACCCGGCACTTGTTTCTGAGCATTTTCGAGATCCTTTCCATCTGGTTCGATCCCGATTATGCTTTTACACCCATTCTCAATAGCCCATTTCTCAAACCATCCAAAAGAGCAGCCAATGTCTAAAATATCTTTGTTTTGAATATTGTCGACACCAGTAAAAAGAAAGCTCTTTTTGTGCCTACCGGTTAGGCGACGGTCAATGGTCGTTTGGAACTTCACGATTGGTAACTCCCTTTAATCCTATGAGAGTCCCGGCAAGAGACGGCAAGTACCAGCCAATCAAATCGTAGAATTCCCATAGAACACCAAGTGGCAATTTTTGTCTGGTAACCCATCCTATACACCCATGTACGTCAAATCCAAGTTTTTCTAAATCCTTCCGTAGAAACAAAGAATGGTGTCCTAGTTCAGGATGGTCTACGAACTCATCATCGTCGTAAAATCCTAAATGCGTCATTGTTTTTCTTAGTAAATCTTGTGTTCTTGAGTTGTTGGGAACATCTATTTGTATGATACCCTCGTTTCTTAATAGACTATTAAACTTTCCAATAGCCAGCTTGACTTCATGAGGTTCTAAATGTTCAAGTATGCTTGAAGCAAAGATTAGGTCAAACGAGTCGTTCTTGAATGGTATATTCATCACATCAGCGACAAACCAATGCCTTCCGCTATCTCTTCCTTCTTTTTCTATACATTTCATAATAAAATAGGGGCTGATGTCGAACGATACAAGAGTGTTACATGCGAAATAAGACGTATAGGCTCCCAGACCGCATGCGACGTCTAATGCAGTATCTACTTTATACTTTTGAAGTAATCGTCCGATCTTCTTTGTTGGCTCCAGAGAATAACTCAGATGCTCACTTGAGGGTTTAAAGAAATCTATGTCGAATGTATATCCTTTTGTGTCTTCTAATAGTACTGGCATACCGGCGATAATAGGATATTCCTTTTCACACTTCGGACAAACAACAAAACCCTCATCGATATATTCAATACTCGTTTTTTGCTCAGGACTAGTCATATCGTCTTCAAATCTGAAAAAGGTCTCTTTAAGATACATATCAGGATTACCGCATGATATGCAAGTTATGTAATTTAGAGCGTCACGCCACACATTTACTCCTTAGTCTATCTCAAGATGTAATTCCTGACTTGATTACCCATTTTATTGTGTCCTCCAAGCTAGTTTTAGGTTTCCAGCCTAAAAGTTTCTGTGCTAGACTGATATCAGTAGTAAACCTTTCCACTTCCTCCTGACGTCTGTCTGCAAAAACAATCTCCGATCGCGATCCTGTTAACCTCTTTAGTAGATTTGCCAGATCAACTATATTGACACCAACACCAGAGCCGATATTGACCGTCACTCCAGATGTGTCTTGTGTCTGTATCAATGCTTCGATCACATCTAAAACACCGACGAAGTCCAGGATCTGATGTCCTCCGAAAAGCGTCAAAGGTCCATTTACCAGGCACTGCTTTAGCAAAATAGGTATAACACGCCCAAAATCCTTTGGACCTACTACATTTGCCAACCGTAGTATTACAAAATCTAGATCGTACGTGTTGGCATATGCCCGTATTATAGACTCGCCTGCGATCTTTGACGCCCCGTAGGGATTGACCGCCATCAGCTTGTCATCTTCTGTGGCCGGAAGTCGTTCGATGTTTCCATAGACTTCCCGTGAGGAGGTAAAAACCAGCTTGACCTGCTTCGCAACACATGCCTTAGCGACTTTGTATGTACCAACCATATTATACTTGAAGCATAGATCCGGTTGCCTCACTGATGTCATTACCTGAGACATACCTGCCAGGTGATACGCGATATGGCAACCCTCTAGTGCTATATCAACAACTTTGTCTTCCGATACATCTGCCTCGATGAGATCTATAGAGTCAACTATCCTTGAGAGATTTTCTCTCGACCCTCTGGTAAGATAATCGATCACGACAACTTGATGACCAAGCCCGACAAGTCTCTCTACTAAAAACGAGCCTATGAAGCCGGCTCCGCCCGTTACTAATACCTTCATGTTTTTTCCGGTGATATCTTGAGCATTTTTTGAACTCTTGAGATAAGTATCATAGTCATATATATGGGTGGCACGATAAGACAAAGGACTGGATGGAGAAACCACGCGAAATCACGGATTTTATTAAAGCCTTTTAGTGCATCATAGGTTGGTTTTATGATGGTAACCATTAAAAGACCTGTAGTGGCAATACGCCAAGAACTCGTCTTCCATGTGTATGACCGTAGGTGTTTTTGCTCCAGAAATAGTCTCATATTACGTCTTAGCTTATTTATTAATTCCCTGACTGTCTGAGAGTGGAGATGCGTAATATCAAGCTTCATCATCGCATAACTATCGAATCCCTTTTTGACAAGATCAATATTAGAATCCATATGGAACAGATAGGGTGAATGATCCGTCATCAATAAGAGTTCTTTTCTCGTTAAGAAACCTTGTGAACCAACAGTCGGCAACGTCTCACTATCAAACTGGATTATATAGTAAGTATAGTACTCAGCTAGTACATTTCCGGGTAGAGTCCAGCGTCTTTCCGTCTGCATTAACCGATCGCGTTTGTTCAGATAGAAGGCTACAGGATCGTTGATCCCGAATAGCGAGCAGTATCGATTGGCCAGCGTATCATCTTTTTTATAAGTGAACCAGATAGCTTCGGCGCCTGTGATGCTTGGATTGTCGAGAAAAGCTTGGATGCCAGTTCTGAGCCAACCGTCTGTAGGTAGGATGTTGTCAGCGTCAAGAAGTAGAATAAAGTCATGACTAGCGTGCTTGAGCCCGATCGACTTCCCTCGCTCGATATTATGTGTCCCGTTTTTAATTACTCGAGCTCTATATTTCCTTGCAATCTCAACCGTTCGGTCTGTCGATTCGTCATCCACTAGAATGATCTCCAGATCATCTTTCGAGTAGTCCTGCTCCTGTACACTCTTAAGACACTTATCTAAGCGTTTTTCTTCATTAAAAGCAGGGATGATGACAGATACACCAGGAAGCCTACTCACTATGTTCACTCCCCTCGCCTCTGGATCCGAAGTCTCTCAGATGTCCGATCAGTTTCCAGCCAGCTCTCCACACGAACGCAAGATCGCTTGGCTTTCGTATAGAGATTATCTTCCTTATTACAAATCCAGGTGTAATGAATGACTTGTATAAATCCCTGGTGAAAGTCTTGGCATCTGTATTTTTTAGCGCTCCCTCTATAACGAGGTCGCGCATGTCATATCGATCCCAATCTTTTGTCTTAAGGCAGCCTTCTTCATCGCATATCTTAAATAGGGGTGTGCCTGGATATGGCATGACGATGGTTGCTTGCAGAGTGTCGACATAGCCTTTCTTAAACATGTCATGCGCGAGTGCTATTGTCCGTTGAGTGTCTTCCAGTGTTTCCCAGGGATAGCCCATCATCACCGTAATGTGAGGCTCGAGACCTGCAGCTTTTGCCGAGCGCAATCCAAGCTCAATGTCCTCTACTTTGATATTCTTTGTAATGCGATCCAGAGTCTTCTGGTTGCCCGATTCAAGTCCGAACAATATGAAGCGGAAACCGGCCTCTCTCATCAGGCGATAGTCTTCTCCAGACAGCTTTCCGAAACGCATATTACAGTCAAGCCGGACTTTCTTGTTGTATCCTCTCTCGATCATCCCCTGGCAAAACTCTCGCAACCATGTGCCGACCGGAAACGTCCCGCTGTCGTCCATGACCTCCTTTACCCCATACTTCTCTATCAAAATGCCGATCTCATCGAGCAGACTCTGTGGAGTCCGTGATCTATAGTCACTGCCCGGATACAATGTCGTCCACGAACAAAAGCTGCAGCGTCCCCACCAGCAGTCCCTGGCAACCATAGTGTAAGTCCCCGGAAGATACTTGTAGTTACCGTTTTTCTCACTATAGAGATGCCACTTAGTCAGGTCCCGATCGATGATGGGGAGCGCGTTAAGATCATTGTCAAGCACAAAAGGTCCTGTATTCGCTATTTCCCCGTTCTCCCGCAGCCAGATACCGGGTTCCTTTTTGCCACCGTCTGTCAAACTATTGACAAGACTTAAAAGCAAAAAATCATAGTCCCCGCCGGTCACTACGAAATCGACTTGGGAGTTTTTCATAGACTCTTCGGGAAGAGCGGTCACATGGTCTCCAATAAGCGCTATCTTAAGATCCCATACTCCAGCAGCTTGCTTCTTTAAATCATCGATTATCTTCCAGTGTCTTTTGACTACGGGAGTCTTGGTTTCTATAACTACCAGGTCAGGACGCTCTTGATCGACAATCGCCTTAAATCCGTCATACGACCATTCTTCAGCTATTCCGTCCGCCCAGATCACCTCATATCCTTTCTTCGACAGGAGAGTCGCCATTGAAGCCGGGACCATCGGATATATATAGGTCGGGCTGTTAAACCACTGGAATTGCCGGTTCTGACTCAGCAGAGGAACTCCCTTGGGACTTTCAAGCGGCGGATATGCGATCATGACCTTCAACGGACCAACCTCCGTATTAATAAACCCTTAATAAAAAAGGCTCCGTACGTTAAATGAGTAGCCATGACGCCCGGGATGACCAGCAGGCCAATCGATAAGCTGCCTGTCATGAGAGTGGCCCACGAGGCCGCAGCTATAAGAGTTAACAGATAAAAGCCCTCGACAATCGCATAAATGACAAACCACCCACCGCCGATCATGCCGGCCGCCGGACCGCCGATCAGTCCGATAACAAAAAGCGAAGGCAGAAAATAAGCCGGCCTACGGGATGTCTTCGGGTACTTTTTCGCGAAGTAACCCCTGTGCAAAGCGTAGTTCGCGATCTGCTTAAGATGTGGTATAAAGAGTTTTCGTCGATGGTGCCATACAAGGATGTCAGGATCATAGATGATCTTCTTGTCCAGATTGATCATGTCCATACAGAGTTTGGTGTCCTCGCCGGGCCAGAACGAAGAATCGAATCCTCCCACTTTAGAAAAGATATCAGTCCGGACAAGAAGATTGACAGTGGGGTAATCATCCGTTTCCCTAGGACGGCGAGGCGTGTATCTGAAGATCAAAGAACCACTGCCAAGGCGGCTTTCATATACGGCTCCCGATGCCCTCTGCAACACACTATCGGTTTTTGGCGTTACTGCTGGTCCACACACCGCGGCTATCCCGTCATCATGGAAATGCTTGACCGCGTTGATCAACCAGTCTTTACTTGGATACGCATCATCATCCAGGAACGCCAGTATGTCACCTGTAGCGTATTCAAGACTGAGATCCCGCTTTTCAGCCGGCCCGATGTCTCCGGTAGAAACCACCCTTACATTTTCGGGAAAATCAGCCGGTTTTGTGTCTTCGTCCGAAAAGATGATCGCTTCGTAGTTATCGTAACTCATCTCTTCCAGGTATCTTACCGATTCGCGCACATAATCGTTTATCTTCTTGACCGGTACTATGATCGATACGCATAACTCCGGACCGCTCATCTCGATGAACATATGATCGCGGTCATAATACTTAAGCACCTTTAACCGGTAGAAGATCGCGAGTGTGTCCCGCAACACTCGCCAGGTAGATCTTGGATCCGCCACTTTATTGAACCGTTCGTTTATCTCGACTGGAGCCTCCAGGACGTTGTCATACCCTAATAGATTTGCGACGACCAGCAACTCGAGATCGAATGCATACGCCTTGACCAGCACCCGGGGGATGATCTTCTGAAGTACTTCCCTTTTAAACAACTTGAGACCTGTTTGCGTATCCTTCACGTTAACGCGAAAAAGCGCTGTGACCAAGACTTGATATAAAAAACTCTGCAGACGCCGGAAAAGCGGATAGCTTACTTTGGATTGCGGGTGCCTCTTCGATCCTATAACGATATCCGCGTCATATGTATCCATCAGTTTGATGAACCGGTCTATCTCTCTGGGATCGATGCTTAAGTCAGCGTCCATGAATGTGACAAGGTCGCCTGTCGCTTGGAAAGCTCCGTACTTGATGGCATAACTCTTTCCCATGTTCTCTTCATAGTAATGGACCTTAATGTTGTCGGATGCTAGATCGTTTACCGCTTGAAGAGTCTCCGGGCAGCTTTCGCATACAACAACGATCTCGTACAAACGTCCTAGATTCTGAAGTTCGGTTTCTAAAGCAGCTATGTTGCTACGGATCTCTTGGTTCTCTTTATATGCAGGTACGATAACCGAGAGTTTCCGGTTCACAGCATCTCCCTATTGTGCTATCAATCAATGTTATTTTAGACTCATTCTCTCCAGTAATCAAGCAGGTCTCGCATTGTTTTCTCGAATGGGATCTCCAGTTTCCAGCCGGTGACTTTTCTGAACTTGGTCGAGTCCCCAAGTAATATCTCGACATCGGACGGCCGCATGCGTGCCGGATCCTGCTGGACTTTGATCTCCGTGGAAGACATCTTTAGTAGCATATCCAGCATGTCTTTTATCTTTATCCCCTTATCGGACGCGATGTTGTAGACATCTCCAACCTCGCATTTCTCCACCGCCAGCCAGTACGCGCGTACCATGTCTCTGACGTCCGTGAAATCGCGCATCGCGTTCAGGTTACCTACGTACATGACGGTTCGCGGCAGGCTTTTTCCCTGTTTCGAAATTGAATTCCAGGCTCTGCTCGATCTTCCCCGTTATCGCGGGTGTGGCCGAACCCCCGTAAGGCGCTTTGAACTTCATGCCGTTGTACCTCGGAGGATTGTGGCTGGCCGTAATCATTATAGCGCCGTCGGCATTGTTGACTACGACTGCATACGATACCGCCGGCGTAGGCGCAAAACTATCTGTCAACAGTACGTTTATGCCATTGGCCGCAGCCACGCAAGCCGCTTCCCTGGCAAACCTGTCAGACAAAAACCGCGTATCATATCCGACAATCAATAACGGTGAGTCGTGAGTCGTGAGTCGTGAGTCGCTGTTTTTTAGATAGTCGGCGATTGCTTGTGTGACGATGCGGACGTTGTCGAAGGTGAAATCATCGGCTATGATCCCGCGCCAGCCGTCCGTCCCGAATGATATTTGAAGGACCCTGCCGTTCATCACTCGATCACTGCTTGCACGATCAATGCCGCCCCGATCGTCGGCCATGCCCTGGCCAGAAGCGCGCTATGCAGACTTCCGTTCTTTCTGAAGTTGACAACATCCGAGCTGAATCTGACGGGTCTAAATCCATTGTCCTGTAGGAGTTCGAATAACGTCTTCTTGGTAAAATACCTTAGATGACCGGCAACATTCTCATCCAGTCTTGTCTCCGTACGGGGGTTCTGACCCAACATCAATAGAAAACGACGTCCGAGACTCGCGATATTCGGAGTCGTCAGGACAAGTTTTCCGTTCGGTTTTAGCAGATCCCTGATCTTGAGGAGAAAACCGTCAGTATCGATGATGTGTTCGATTATCTCACCTGCGACTATAACATCAAACGATGCCTTGTCGAAAGGCATCTTCTCGTCACCGGTAAGATCGACTTGATATGCCTCAAGACCGTTTGCCTTGGCAAGAGCCACGGCATTGGCCGAGATATCCACTCCGACCACTTCATTACCGTTCTCCATGATCTTGCGTCCGATAGTCCCATCGTGACACCCGACATCAAGGACCTTGTAGTCCGTTCCGACCATAGAGACGATCATTCTATGCCGATGCTCGTCGACGATCGATTGCTCCGATTCCTTACTGTACCGCTGTTCATTGAAATCGACCATCCTGCTAGATGCGGGAGTCAACTTAACAAAACCTCCTGTATCAGACGCGCTCTCTCCAGTAGTCAAGTAGGTCCCGCATCGTCTTTTCGAACGGGATCTCCGGTTTCCAGCCAGTGGCTTTTCTGAACTTGGTCGAATCCCCGAGCAATATTTCGACATCGGACGGCCGCATGCGCGCCGGGTCCTGCTGGACTTTGATCTCCGCTGAAGACATCTTAAGCAGCATATCCAGCATGTCTTTTATCTTGATCCCTTTATCGGACGCGATGTTGAATACGTCTCCTGCTTCGCACTTCTCGACCGCCAGCCAGTACGCGCGTACCATGTCTCTGACGTCCGTGAAATCGCGCATCGCGTTCAGGTTACCTACATACATCACCGGTTCGCGACGGCCTTTTTCGATCTCCGCTATCTGTTTGGCAAAAGTCGAAGTCACGAACACTTCACCGCGCCGGGGACCGGTATGATTGAACCCTCTTGTCCTGAGGACATGCGTGCCGTAGCTCTGATGATACTGATAACCGAGCATGTCCTGAGCCACTTTGCTGACTCCATACGGGCTTAGCGGTCTTAACGGATTGGATTCGCTGATCGGCACCTCGTTCTCATAGACCATCCCGTATTCCTCGCTGCTGCAAGCGATCTGGATCCTTGTCTTAAGCTTCAGTTCCCGCAATGCCTCGAATATATTGACCTGTCCGATGACGTTGGTCACCAGCGTCTCAGCGGGTGCGTGCCATGATGTCGGAACAAACGATTGGGCCGCCAGATGAAATATATAGTCCGGCTTGACCTGGTTTATCGTCCGCCACACGGAAGTCGCGTCTCTCAGATCGCAGTCGATAAGCGTTAGCTTGTCTCTGATCTGACTTATGTGGTCCATCGGGCTCCTCGGACGGATCGTCCCGTAGGTGTCCACATCACCTCGCGCCAGACAGAATTCCGCCATATGGCTTCCCGCAAATCCGGTGATTCCCGTTATCAGTACCTTCAAATCGATCTCCTCCCTGGATTGATCATCCTGCTTACCTTGATTAAAACCTGATCTTACTCTGCCCGATCTCCGTGTCGGGCCATATCTTGATGCCCCTGCGTAGAAGGTTGTCCTCATCGACCACCGTATTGTCGCCCAGGATCGCCTCCTCTTCCACGTGGACTTTCTTTCCTACTTTGACGTTCCTACCCAGAATACTGTTTTTGATGACGGCTCCCTCGCCGACATGGACGCCGTCATATAAGACGCACCTTTCGAGCCGCGCTCCCGCTTCGATCACACACCCGTTACCGAGCACACTCCGGCTGAAGACTGTCGCGTGCGACGCCACTTCGCATGACTTGCCGGTCACCACCGGCCCGAAGACGACCGCGTCGTCCGCGATCTTCGTTCCTTCCCCGACCCATACGTTCTTTCTGGCCTCTTCACCACCAAAGCTCAGTCCGACCTTGCCGTCCAGTATATCGCTGTGCGCCTGCAGATATTTCTCCGGCGTCCCTATGTCCAGCCAGTAAGCACTTGACGGGAATCCGATGATCTCCTGCTTCTTCTCGATCAGCAAAGGAAAAAGATGCCGTTCGAACGAATGGTTCTCGCCCGCCGGCACCAGTTTCAAGATATCCGGTTCCAGGACATACGTACCGGCATTGACCAGGTCGGTCGTTACCTCGTCCCAGCTCGGTTTCTCCAGAAACTCCTGGATCCTCCCGGATACGTCTATGGGCACCAAACCGTACTGTGTCGGATCGTCGACCGATGTCAGAGTCAGTGTAGCAATTGCTTTCTTAGCTCTGTGGTACTCGATCAACTGTGACATGTTGAGGTCCGTCAGGATATCTCCATTGAAGACGACAAAGGTATCATCCAGATATTCCTCGACATTCTTGACCGCTCCGCATGTGCCTAATGGTTTGTCTTCCACTACGTATGTGATCTTGGCCCCCAGATGATCGCCGTCGCCGAGGTGTTCGTCGAAGACCGCCGGAAGGTAGCCGGCGCTTAGGATGATCTCCTTGACATCGTGTGACACCAGAAGCTTTATTATATGTTCGATAAAAGGCACGTTGACGACCGGAAGCATCGGCTTGGGGGTGGTACATGTCAAAGGCCGTAACCTCGTCCCCTCGCCGCCGACAAGTATGACAGCTTTCAAGCGTTCTCCTTTCTTTATCTGTTTATTCTAACACACTAAAAACCGAATTCTTGCCTGTACCAGTCTATAGTCTCAGCAAGTCCGTCCCTCAGCGTGTAGTGAGCCTCAAAGCCCACTTTTTCTCTCGCCTTCCTGGTATCACAGTTCCGGCGCGGCTGTCCGGAAGGCTTTGATTTATCGAAGACCACGTCCGGATCCTTACCCGCCACCTCAAGTAACAGACTGACCAGATCCTTTATTGTTACCTCCTCATCGGTGCCTATGTTCACGGCATCACATTCGGGATATTTCTCGACGGTCTCGATAAGGCCGCGGGCAAAGTCTTTGACATATAGGAATGCTCTTGTCTGCTCACCACTACCCCATACCACCAGCGGATCTTCGCCGTCGAATATCCGCTTAATAAGAGCCGGGATCACATGCGATGTCGCGGGATCGAAATGATCGCGTGGGCCATACGCGTTATACGGCCTGGCTATAGCTATCTTCATGCCGAATTCCATATTATATGCCCTCGACTGGATCTCAGCTACGCGTTTCGCCCAGCCATATCCGAAGTTCGTCAGCTCGGGGTCTTCAAGGAAACCCTCCGTCTCCGGCGTCGGTATGGTACAGTGCCGCGGATAGACACAGGCCGAACTGACGGTCAGAAATCTCTCAATGCCACACTGCCTGGCGGCTTCAAGGACTGTCGTGCTCATCAGCACATTATCGCGGAACATCGTTCCCGGATGATCCAGATTGAAACCGATGCCCCCTACGCGCGCTACCAGGTTCAATACCACATCCTGCCCGGAACAAGCCATTTTTGCCTGCTCGAGATCCGTTATATCCGCTTCGACCAGACGTATCTCATCCTTGACCCGATCGAGGTTCTTCATAGTACTGTTTTTTAAGTTATCCGCTACCGTGACTTTCGCGCCGAGATCGACCAGCATCTCCACGGCGTGCGAGCCGATAAAGCCGACTCCGCCCGTCACCATCGCCTTCTTGTCGTCCCAAAAACCCAAAACCGCCTCCTATCAGCCTAATACCTTTTCAAATGCAGTAACTATATATTTCAGATCATCTTCCGTCAGATACTGATGGCAGCCGATATAAAACGCGTAACGACCGACATACTCCGCGTTCGGCAGCTTGCCCGTATATTCCGCTTTCAGGTGGCCGTATGCCGGCTGTTGAGTCGGTATGCAGCCAAAAAGCGGCCTGGTCTCGACGCCTTGCTCCTCAAGTTTTCTCTGTAGTTCTCTCCGAGACATGTTCTTGTCCTTGATCAGCAGCGGATACGCGAGATAGCTGATGTCATCCGAGTACATGGGCAGTTTTAGGATCTCTTCATATTTCTTGAGGTTGTCGTTCAAGAAACGGACGTTCTGCTGCCTTTTGACTATGATCTCTTCCGCCTTCTCAAGTTGTACTGATGCCAGAGCCGCCTGGAACTCCATCGTCTTGAAATTGTAACCCAGGATGTCGTGGCTGAAACGGGGGTCGTATTCGATATCCGCATCCTGTTGTTTGCGAAGTCCCGGGCAGTCATCCGTATGCCTGGTGCATACCGGGCAATCGCATGCTCTGCCTTGCGCTTTTATCTTTCTGACCAGCTTGTTTATTTCCTGATCGCTAGTCACGCAGGCGCCCATCTCTCCCGCCTGGATGTTATGCGCGATATAGAACGAGAACGTCGCCGCCAGCGCTTGCGAACCGCAGCGATGTCCTTTGTATCGTGTTCCGTGGGCTTGAGACGCGTCCTCAAGGACCGCCAAACCGTGATCCTCCGCTATCCGGTTGATCTCGTCTATCCTGACCGGGAAACCCATCAGGTCCACGGGGACTATAAGCCCGTAATCGCCGGTGTCGCTCACCTGTTTCAGATGGTCTTCTATAGCTTCGGGCGTGATGGCAAGCGTATCGATATCGATATCCACGTACACCGGCTCAAAACCGACGGTACTGATCGCGCTGCTGGTCGCTATGAACGTTACCGGAGTCGTTATCACCTTCGTGCCCGCTTTGAGCCCCAGCTTATACTTCAAAGCCGTCAAGGCCGATATAAGGGCGCCGGCGCCCGAGCTAGTTGCAATACAATACCGTGTTCCGATGAACGATGCCCATCTCTGCTCGAATTCCCGCACCTTCTGCCACTCCGACAGACGCCCGGATTCCAGGACGTCCATAACAGCCCGCTTTTCTTCATCGCCTATTTTAAAATCCCCTACGTGTATCCTTCGCATTTTTTATCCTTGTCCCTTAAGATGACCCTTCGATCAACGGTTCCAGTACCGCCATAAGGCGTTGTTTGAAGAGGTCCCCGGTAAAATCGTTACTGCGTGAAAGCGCCCGGCCTGCCATTTCCTCTCTTAAACGCTCGTCGCCGGCGATAACGACCGTCTTCGCGATCAGTTCGTCGAACGTCCTCCAGAGGTATCCGTCGACTCCGTCGCTGACTATCTCGCGCTGCCCGCCGCCATCATAGACAAGAGGCACCAGGCCATGAGCCATCGCCTCGACCGTCGTGATACCGAAATGTTCCTGGGCTTCCGGGTGTGACTCTTCGTCTTCTCCGTAACCGGACGCGTGCCAGAACAACCTGCTCGTCCTGTATAGCTCTTCGAGTTCCCCACGACTTATGTCGAAATGACAGAAAACAGGGTATCCGCGGGCTTCCTCCTCTATCCTCTTAATATACTCCTTATGTTCAGGATGAGTGCCGCCCGCAAGATGAAGTTCCCAACCGTTAAGATCCTTCTTCGTTTGCTCCTTGAACACCTTGACCATCTCAAGCTGCTTCTTGCTGTGGCCGCCCGTGAAGAACCTGCCGACGCTCAAGATACGCTTCCGTCTATTTACGAGACCTGGTCGATCAGAGCGGTTTGAGTCCATGACCGGCGGATATACAAGCTCACTTTCCAGTCCCCAGTACCTCTTGACCCATGCTCGCGAGTATTCGGATATGCTGATTATTTTACTATATGATTGTAAAAATTCCATAGAGCGAGGCATATTGCTTACGCGCGGCGGCAGCCCTGCCATCCACCCGCGAATGGCGGCTCTTAAGTTCGAGTCCGTATCGACTTCCATGATACCGACGGTGCCGTCGCTTTCCGGCTGGAAGACCAGCGTGTTCTTTGTGACGCGGCTTGCCACCGGTTGTAGGATCCGTATGCCGGCGCGTTCCAGGAGATTGAGATCGTTTACGAATGAAGCTGGAAAGAAGACAACGAGCACGCTTCGTTTAGCGCGAGACGGCAGAGCGGTCATATACGATGAGTTGATAAACAGATCGTAGTCCCCTGTCACATACTCCGCGGTCCGGGCATCGGATATATCCGGAATGCTCCTTATCTCGACGCGGCTTAGATCGACATCGAGGTTGGCTTCCAGCATCTTTTTATCAAGCGGCTGATATGTTATTAGCTCGACATCATGAGCTTGTGACAGCACTTCGGCGATAGTGGCGGCGTATTTCTCTCCGCCCCCCATCGTATTCCAGTGCCTGTTGTATACACCTACGCGTAGCGCTGTCATCATCCGGCCGTTCCCTCCACCAGTTCATGATAGACCGCGAGCGTTTCTGCGACGTTCTTTTCCCAGCTGAACTCCGCCGCCCGGTCTAATCCTTTGCAGCGGAACCCCGCGCGGAGCGAGTCGTCCGTGACCATAGCTTGTATGGCCGCGGTCAGATCTTCTACGTTGTAGGGGTCTATTTTATACGCGGCGTCCCCGGCGACTTCGGGCATCGACGAGATATTTGAACAGATTACGGGCGTCCCGCACGACATGGCCTCGAGGACGGGCAGACCGAATCCTTCGCCAAGAGACGGGAATATGAAGATGGTTGCGCCGCTGTACAAAGCCGCTGCTTCTTTATCCGGAATATAACCGGTCAGGATGACGTCCCTTTCTATCCCACATTCCTTTATCTTGGCGTCGATCGCCTCGCTTCCCCATCGAGCCGGTCCGGCGATCACCAGGCGATACTCCTGCCTGATATCCTGGCTGAGACTGCCGTATGCTTCCATAAGAAAAGGAAGGTTCTTCCGGGGCTCGCCGGCCCCCAGGAACAAAAGATAATCCTTGTCGATCCCGTATTTCTTACGTATCGACTTCAATATGTCTGTATCATCGACCGGCTTGAATGCCTGATCGGGCGCCTCATAAATGACTCTGATCCTGTTTTCCGGCACCCCAAGCATCTCTATGATGTCGGATTTCGCGGCGTTGGACACGGTGATGATATAGTCGGCTCTCTTTACCGCGTCGACGACCGCGCCGGTCAGAGAATCTCTTACGCTCGCAGTGAATGAGTCCGGAAAACGCATAAACAGCAGGTCGTGGACCGTTGAGATCTGTTTCCCGGTTTGCTGTGGTATCCCATAGAAGGACAGGTTGTGATATATATCAACGCGGCCGATAAGCCGCTCGACTGACGGTCTGTTAAAAAGGTTCCAGGACAGTCTCAACAACCGTTCCGGGATCCGCCAGGTCTTGTTTTCCATACCGAGATCAGGCAAGACACCACCCGTGTCACCGCCCCAGCGCCGGAAATAATTGTAAAAAAGAACTGTGTCCCGGGCTTCTTCGCGAGCAGACAGTGCTTTAAGAAAACTCGACGTATAGCGGGCTACCCCGGTATTCTCATGAACCAGCGCTGACGCGTTGATGCCTATCCTCATCGCGCGGTCTCCTTGTAGACTTCCAGAGTCTTGACTGCGGCGTCTCTCCATGAGAACCTGCTCGCCCGGGCTATCCCTTTTTGCCCCAGTTCTTTGCTTAATACCTCGTCGGTAAGAACGCGTTCCATCGCCGTCGACAGACCTTCGGTATCATGAGGATCCACAGTCAAAGCCGCATCTCCAACGACTTCGGGTAGTGAAGACGTGTTCGAGGTGACCACGGGACGGCCGCAGGCCATCGCCTCCAGCGGCGGCATCCCGAATCCTTCATAGAACGACGGATAAACGACTACGTCCGCGGCATTCATCAGCAGAGGCTGGTCTTCTTCAGGCACATATCCCGTGACTACTATCTGGTCCTCAAAACTTGAATCGACGATCGCTGTAAACACTTCTTCGTATTTCCAGCCCTTCTGCCCGGCGATGACCAGACGATGAGGCAGGTCCGGACGCCTGGACTTGAGTATCCTGAAGGCTTCTACCAGGCCGACCAGGTTTTTTCTGGGTTCTATGGTGCCGAAGAAACCGATGAATGAGCGTCCCGTCCCGTATTTCATCCTTACTTCCTTAAGTCTGTCCGCATCATCGACCGGCCGGTATATTTCCGACGCGGCCACATAGATGACAGTGATCTTATCGGGGTCGATATTCATGACTTCTATCAGGTCTTTCTTGGTGTTCTCGGAGATCGTTATGATATGGCTTGCTTCGGCTGCCGCGTTTTCAAGATGTCTTACCAAAAGCCGGTTCATCTCCTCCGTAAAAAACCCGGGATATAAGCGGTGGGCCAGATCATGCACCGTGATCACGGTCTTGCCCTTGAGCGGCGGCGGAAGAAAGCTGGGTGAGTGGAATACATCGTACTCGCCTATCAACCTGTCGATCTTTATCGAAGGAAAACGGTCGATCACAAAATCGAACACCCGTCCCGGGAACCTGTACAACACAGTGTCCACACCCTTGCTTGAAAAATCAGGCAAAAGGCCCCTGTACGGCCGCAAGGCCATCCCGTAAAACAACGTGAATTCATCCTCCCGGTCGATCTCGAGAAGGTTCTTGATTATGTTATACGCATAGTATCCGACGCCTGTTTTTACTCCGAAAAAGCACCTGGCGTCAAAAACAACCTTCACTACCTTACTACCTCTCTACTTCTCTGCTTCTCTACCTCGCTATTTACAACTCCGCCGGCGGTTCGAGCCACATCGGCTGTTCGATACCTTTATTCTCGAAAGTCGCGCTTATGTTACTGACAGCGATCGACACCTTGCGCATATCACCGTTGTGAGCGACGGAATCGATCGTGACGGATCCCGGATCGGTATCGAACGTGATCGTATTCGTCCCCGGCTTAAGCACCAAGCTACGAAGGTCATACGTCCCGTTCTTAGCGGTTATCTGTCTTTCAGCCACCGTGGTGCCGTTGACCAGTAATCTCAATGTCCTGTCGCTTTTGAATGAGACGGCATTGAAAGTGATATCGATCTTGACCTCGTTGTTTCCATAGTTCTTCGCTGTCAGCTGCGCCCCGTCCTGGATCCACCGCCAATTCTTGCCGTCACTCCATCTTTCGGGCTGCGCAAACTTCAAATCCGGCGACACTATCACACTGGTGAACTTCCTGGCCGGCTCTACCACTTTATAGACGAGCGCGTCACTGAACCTTTTCTTTAAGACAAGCCCGTATCCATCCTTTATATGAGGATCCGGGATCGAATCATCCGGAAGGACCGGCTGGTATGGCGGATAAGTCCGGGGCGGGAGCTTCGTATGGATGATGACATAGTCGACGCCGAGACCGCGCAGAAACTCCGGCGTATTCGGGTCGCGGATATCCTTGATCTTTTCCCTGGCAGCAATGGCCTTGTCTCCGAAAGGAAAATTCACGATCCTCTTCTCATGCACCCTCTGATAGAAAGAATAATACAAGCTGCGCGGAGACATCGTCGGTCCGTACGGGTACTCGACGACCATCAAATCTCCCGGTTGGCGGGCCAGCCATGTATAGACTTTTGGCGGATTGCCTAAGTCGATATTGTGAAAAGGCGGCACATTCGCGTATTCCATAAAGATCAGGGGCGTTAACACACATAGTATCAGCCCTGCCTTGACCGGTACCGTTTTCAACCGCTCGAACAGATATGCCGCGCCGGCTCCCGCCAGCAAGGCCAGAGAGAGTACTATCAGCACGTCGAAACGGGAAAAGAAGCGGAACATCGGTGCTATCTTATATAAAAGAAGGCTGATCGACGGGATCTTTGGGATCTTCGAAACGTCCGCATAATGCGGATAGTAATTGATCGGATCGAGCGGTATATATGGCCCGATAGCAAAGATCAGAGCCACGAAACCTGAAAACAAAAACAACAGGACATTAAAGACCTTTTTTTCATTCTTCTCCTTACGCAGCGACCATAGACCGAACAAGGCCAGGAACACAGGGATCATTCCAAGATATACGGACTGTTCGGTGACCGGACAATCGTAAAGGTGGTTCTGGATGAAACCGGACGTATACCGGCCGAAGACGGGATTGTCCAGAGTCGGCAGAAAAAGACTCCATGGCCGGACACTATACCTTATGGTCTCGTTCAGCGGACGGCCGTACGCTTGCGAAGTTGAACCGGCATGTCCCAGGAACCGGTAGGTCATGGGTATGATGATCACCAGAACGACTATACAGACGACAAGAGCCGCCTTGACGTTGCGGGCGGAAAATACCGCTTGAAATACGCGTTTTATGTTTTCGGTCAACCGGGGGGCGATCTCGCCACGGCGCCATGCCCTGATCGTCAGGTAGCCCGCGACGAACACGGCGAATGACGCCACGAAGGCCATGACATAGACTCCGTAATAGTATGAGGTCAGAAACAGCAAGGCAAAGGACAGACCCGCCCAGACAGCGCTTTTTAGGTCGCGGTTTTCATAAAGCTTCAACAGACACAGGACGAACAAAGGGATCCATTGGATGCTGGCCAGAGGGATATATTGCATCGACATGGCCAGGTGAAAAGGTGAAAAAGCGTAGACAAGACCGGATATGAAGCTGGCCGCTTTGTTCCGTGTCACGTGATAAGCCAGGTAATACATGGTCATACCCGATAGAGCAAAACTTGCCAGAATCAGGAAGTTATATGCGAATATCTCATCGACAAGCATCGAGAACAGAAGTCCGAAATACCTTTCATACGGCTGTACGGGTACGGCGCCGAAATTGAAACCGAATGGCGCGGACATAAACGGGCTTAGAGATGAAGGTATTTGGTGTACGAACGAATATTTCAACCACCAAAAATTCCATATCGTCCCATAGTTGTCGTTCATAAAACCGTACACGCTGGACCTCATATGCAGGACCAGCGGATACGTGATCACAAGGCTTAAGAGCACATATACGATGAAAGCCGCTATCTCCGCGTACCGGCTCCTTATTTTCTCTCTAAAGAGATCCACTCGACCTTCCTTTGGCAAAGGTATCTTTTTCAAATCAGGGGATGAGCTCAAACAGCCATACCCCCTTGTCATACATGATGAATCTCGTGTGCTTACCGACATTCCCGCGTCTGAAAGACCTGGCGTCGAACCCTTCCATGTCATGCACCAGGATATATTTGACGCTTACCCTTTGTAACAGCTTATACTGTTCGTCGGTCAGGTCGATAGAATCGACCGTCTTCAACCTCTCCGTCATTGCGGCATAGCCATCGCCGGCTACATTGCTGACCCCGTTGACCAGATTCTTCCTATGCACACGCTGCATGAATATATACTGGTTCGGTTCATAAAGCATCGGGTATTCGATGATCGAGAAATCTCCTTTTTCAGTCCTCACTTTTTCGTAAACCCTTGACGAGAGACTTGTTTTACCTTTATCTCCGAACGTGACCACAGGATAATTGAACATCCCCGAATACTCAAAGACGATCAATACTATAATAACAGCAAAGAAGGCTGTCTTACCTTGCGCCGTCTTAATACGGTCCGATATAGACTTCAGCGCGATCCCGCTCAATACGGACAGCGCCAGCAGGATGGCGACGGTGAACCTTGAAACGACCCTCACCCAGGGAATAAACCTGTGGATCCATAGCCAGGGCAAAGGTATGGCCACACCATCGACTTTCAGAAAGACGCCGAGAGCCAGGATGAACGATGCGACGGCGAATATAGCCATGAACCTGGTGATCGATTCCTTCCGGGCCAGGACCACTCCGGTAGCTGCTAAAAGAAGCGGCAGCCATCCCAGATAGTTCGGTTGATACGGCCTGTCCTGTCCGTATACCTGCATCGCTATTTTCTTTATAACCGGACCGACAATAGGCGTGGTGCTAGGAGGTATGACGAGATCCCATAACTTCATCGAATATAGATCGATCTCCTCGATCGGCCTCGATGGAACCGCCCCCGTCTGAAACCGGTTCATGGATTGATACATAGACGGCCCCAAAATGACCAGGCAGATAATAATGAAGACCACGGCCGCCTTTAACGTACGGATATCCAGTCCAAGGTCTTTGACTTTTCGTTCGATCAACGCCTCGGCTACCTTATAGGCCAGAAACATGGCTGTAAAAAAGGCCATGAACAGACCATAGTGGAAATCCATCAGAGCGTTCAATGAAAAGAACAGGCCGGCCAGCGCCGAGTCTTTTATATCCCTGTCCTTATACGCCTTAATAAGAAACAGGACGTAGAAGGGCATCCATTGGATGTTGGCGAGCGTCAGATGTAGCGACGATTCGAGTATCTGATACGGCGAAAACGCGAAGATCAAACCTGACGCGAAAGCCGCCCCCTTATTGCCCGTGATATGCTTGACGAGCAAATACATCCCCAGTCCTGCCAGCGGGAACGAGGCGAATACCACCAGGTTGTAGGCGAAGACCTCGTTCGTTGCCATCGACAGCCACGGCAGCAACCACTTCTGCATCGGGCTTACTTGCATCGCGCTGATATGGATCCCGTAAGGATACGAGATCGTTTTCGCGAAAGCGGGTGACACATGCAGCCGGTAGGCGTTCTTGAACCACCATGTCAGCCAGATCGTTCCGGGCGTATCCCCGGCTATCGAACCGGGGAACGAACTGCCCATGCGAAACAGCATCGGATAGGTCGCGACCGCGGTTAAAACCGTATAAGAGAAGAACGCGACGATCGAATCGAAACGCCGCTTCAAGATCTATTCTCCGGAGCGGGTTTGAAGCTGTCGAATATCCTGTCGAAGACCTGATCGTAGAGGTGCTTATATTCGTATTCACGGGCCATCTTGAGACAGTTCTCTTTGAATGCGGCATTGTCGGCCATGACCCGGCGTACAGCCTGAACGAACTGCTCCCGATCGTAATCCACGACGATCCCGGCTCCGTTCCTGCTGATCTCTTCCGATATCTCCGGCACACCTGTCATGATGACGGGTGTGCCGCATCCTATATACAGGTGCACCTTGGACGGATCCGTAAAAGCGGCCACGTTGTCGTCGGATGGGACGTACAACGCCACGGCGGCTCTCCATGAGGCGATCGCTTTTCTCATATCCTCATCTCTCTCTACGAATCCCAGGAACTTGACCCGCCGGCCCTCCGGGTTCTCCTCCACCTTTTGTTTAAAATAAGATTCATCCGGACCGCTTCCCAGGATCTCGACCCTGATATCGGGATCCGCGGCCGCCAGGTCTTCAAGCGAATCGAACAGAAGATCAAGACCCTGTCCTTTCTTTAAGACACCCAGGAAACCGATCGCGCCGGAGGCGGTGGGAAGCGCTTGTGCGCCGAGCGGCTTGATCCCTAGCGGAGCCACATATTGCTTAGCCGCATCGGACCGCACACCATGATCGATCCTTGCGTCCAGCAATCGTTGGTTCAGATACCATACGTAGTCGGCCTTCCGGGTACACCACCGGTCGAGCCACCAGTACGTCCGGAAAAGCAACTTCTTATACAGGCCTTTACTCGGCGTCGGATAGTAATCCCATACCCAGAAGACCACGCGTTCGGTCAATCTGAGCGACCTGAACAATATACCGACAAACACAAGAAAAGCATTAGGGGCGATAAACACGCGCGGTTTGATCTTGTATCTCACCCTCAGCCAAATGACCGCGTCGATCAACTCGCAAGCGACTATCGCGTTCAACAAGAATGCTAGCTGGTGAACGATCGTCTTCGGCGCTCGCAAGGTGGGCATCGTGACACGCTTTTTTCGCTCTCCCTTTTTGTACACCTCGATCGTATTTCTGCCGGCCTTGTCGACCGGATGGAACACGAACGAAGCGTATATCAGCTCGTTGTAAGAAACCTTCAGATAGTCGAGCATCTGGCCGGCGTTGCCGTACGGAGCGTAGTTCACATACATGATCGATCTCTTCTCGGCTCCAGTCTCGTCAAGAACTCGCGTCAGAATGGCTTCGGTGTCGAATCCCAGTGAGAACTCGATCGCCCGTTCGCGGCACGTATTATAAAAAGCATCGTTCGTTAGCAGTTTCATCAGCGCTTCCTTAAGATCCGGTTCGGAATAGTCGATCGCTATGCCGGCGCCGGAGGCCTCGATGTCATGCGCGATCCTGGGAAACCTGGTTATCACGACCGGCAGACCGCAGCCCATATACAGTTTGGGCTTGCCCGGATCCGTATAGAACGTGTGGCTGTCTTCTTTGGGCATGTACGGCGCGACGCCGATCGCGCACCCTGTCAATATGTTCTCGACTTCCAGGTGGTCCGTGACGAATCCTTTGAAATCGACATGATCTTCCAGCCCGAGTTCTTTTGTCAGGTCTTTGAGCTCCTGTTCGTACTCACCCTTGCCGATGATGATGAACTTCACATCCTTAACGATCTCGCTGATATCCTTCAGCGCCTTTATGACAAGCTGGATCCCCTGGCGATCGATCAGATATCCCACAAACGCTATGGCGTGCCTGTCTATCTCGTCTATCGGCCGCCTCTTGATGCGGGAGAGATGAGCTCCCATCGGCAGAATAATGCTTGGAGCCGAACGGATGGCGTCTACGCCGGCGGCCGCCCTGCCTTCGTCTATCCGCGGATCGAGATTCCATATAAAATCGGCGTTATAACAGCAGGTCTTGTCTATGCGATGATACACCCAGTTGAGGATGCGGTTTTTAAACCTGTTCGGATTGTAATCGATCGTGTAGAAGACAAGTTTCCGGATCCGGCGCATCTTCCGCCACATCATTACCGAGAACGTGTTCAGATTGTCGAGAGCGACACAAAGATCGAACCTGGTACCCAGCTTCAATAGAAACCATTGTGTGGCTAGAATATCCTTTATGTAGAACAGTACCTCCGGTCCATTAAAGACCGGAAAGCGCAGTTCCTTCTCAAGAACTCCGTCTTTGTAGACTTTTGCCGTTGAACGGAGGTCTTCGCCCAACCGGGCATTAAAAGGAAACGGATGTTCGATATAGACCAGTTCTTTTACCTTCGGTAAAAGAAAGTCTCTAAGGTCCTGCGGCGGTCCGGATGATTCGGCCCGCGCGTAGAAATGGCTTAGGATCAGGACTCTACTATCGGGATCCATCTGCCAAGATGTCCTGGATGGTGCGAGCGATGTTTTTCGGATCGAGTCCATACTGTTCGCGTATATATTCCGGCGTACCGACCGAAGTGCAGAACGTGTCCTTTAGCCCAAGCCGCCGGAAGGGTTTTTTTACACCTGTGTGCTCCGATAAGACCTCGGCTACGGCGCTCCCCAGACCTCCTAAGATATTATGCTCCTCGACTGTGATAAGAGCGCCCGCCTCCTCTTCCGCTTGTAGAATGGCTTCCATATCGACCGGTTTGACCGTGTGCATATCGATGACACGGACATCGATCCCATCCCGGTCGAGCATGTCGGCTGCTTGAAGCGCCGAATATACGGCTGTTCCGGTGGCTATTATGGCTGCGTCTTTGCCGCTCCGCACAATGTTGGCCTTGCCGATCTTAAACCCGGGTTCCGATCCATAGACGACAGGGTCGTTATTGCGTCCCAGCCGGAGATACGCGGGTCCGTCAAGATCATGGATCGCTCTGGTCGCCTTCTCCGCTTCAAGTGGATCGGCCGGCGCTATCACCGTCATTCCGGGAAGAGCGCGCATCACAGCGATATCTTCGATCGCGTGATGTGTGGCGCCCAGAGACCCGTAGACGAACCCGGCGCCGACGCCGACCAGTTTTACGTTGCTCCTGTGGTAACATATATCGACTCTGATCTGGTCCAGGCAACGGGATGTGATAAACGGCGCGATCGAGTACGCATAAGGCATCTTGCCCGAGGCCGCCAGGCCCGCCGATACCCCGATCATATTGGCCTCCGCTATCCCCAGGTTGATATACCTGCCCGGATACGCCGTCTTGAAGTCGTCAAATATAAAAACGCCGAGGTCGGCAGTCAGAAAAAAGACTGTCGGGTCTTCCCCGGCCAGTTCAAAGAGACTCCGGACGAACGCGTCTCTCATATAAGCGATTCCTCCCTATCGCCGTTCAAGCTCCGCCAGAGCTTTCCCGGCTTCTTCCTCGGTCAGTGATTTATAATGCCAGAGCAGTTCGTCTTCCATGAATGAGACACCTTTGCCTTTTACGGTATTCGCGATTATCATGCTCGGCCGGCCTTTTTCAAACGGCGTCCGGTCCAGGACCTCGACGATCTCCCTTATATCGTGCCCGTCGATCTCCCTAACCGACCACCCGAACGCTTTGAACTTCTCTGCCAGCGGTTCGAGTGTCATGACATCGACGACATGCCCCAGCGCCTGTTGTTTGTTATGGTCCACCAGCGCCGTCAATCCGTCCAGGCCGAAATGCCCGGCGGACATAGCCGCTTCCCAGACGGCGCCTTCGTCACATTCGCCATCTCCCAAGAGGACAAAAACCCTTGAGGATGCTTTATCGTACCGGGCGGCCAGAGCCATCCCGACTCCGATCGAAAGACCGTGTCCGAGTGATCCGGTCGACACCTCTACTCCCGGTACTTTCCGGTCGCAATGGCCGATCATAAAGCTGCCGTCGCTGCAGTAACCGTCAAGGTCCGCGACTGGAAAAAAGCCGCGCCTCGCC
This sequence comes from Actinomycetota bacterium, assembly GCA_020052375.1. Taxonomy (GTDB): domain Bacteria; phylum Actinomycetota; class JAHEXW01; order JAHEXW01; family JAGVPG01; genus JAGVPG01. Next base: position 69,984 of record JAGVPG010000017.1, read on the forward strand.
AGCACCGCGTAAAGGGCGGCTCCGCCATGCCCCTTACTCAATATGAAGCGGTCGCGTCCGGGCCACTGCGGCTCGCCCGGGTTTACGTTCAGTGTATTGAAATACATGACGACCAGCATGTCGACCGCCGACAGAGCCGTTCCTATGTGGCTGCTCTTGCCGGCCAGGCACATCCGGATGATATCGCGCCGTACCTGTCTTGCCTGCTCTTCAAGTTCCTTGATCTGTTCCGGATCTTTCATCCGCTTGCTTCCTCGCATATCTGAAGGTTTTTTTCGAACCAATCGATCGTGTCTTTTAGCCCGCTATCGAGTCCCACCTTTGGACTCCATCCCAGGATACGCCGGGTCTTCGAGATGTCGGCAAACCAATGCCATAGTTCATTCTCCCTGTAAGAGACCGCCCCCCAATGGATCTCCGCTTCCCTACCGGTCAGTTCGACTATCTTCTCGACCAGGCTTCGTATCGTCGTCTCGTTGCCCGAACCTACGTTGAAGACTTCGCCCGTGCAATCACCCGAACCCGCGGCTTTGATCAAAGCGTCCGTTGTATCGTCGATGAAAACAAAATCCCGTGTCTGCCGTCCTTCGGTTATGTCCAGCGGTCTTCCGCTTAGAACCGACAGTATCGTCGAAGGTATCAGGCGGCTGAGCTCCTCATACGGCCCGTATGGAGAGAACAACCGCAGCACCGTGTTCGGCACCTTCCCGAGCTTCGCGTATGTCTGGCAGAGCATCGTCGCCGAGACTTTGGCGGCTCCATAAACATTCGCCGGAACAGGAAGCTGGTCCTCACGCATAGGCCCTTCGACACCGCCATATTCTGATGAACTGCCCGCGGCGACCAGTTTTTCACAACCCGTTTCCTCCAATGCCATCAGAAGATTGTGCGTTCCCAGGACATTAGCTTCCAGGATCGTCCGCTCGTCCTTCTGGAAATGGTAGCCGCCGTATGTGGCCAGATGGAAGACTATATCAGGCCTGAAACTCCGGATCGCCGAAGCGACATCGTCCCGGCATCTAAGATCCGCTTTAAAAAGCTCAAGCGAAGGCAGGATATCCTTTATGCGCCATGGATTCGACGAGTTTCTAAACGACACCCCTATGCGGTGATCGCCTGCGGCCAACACGCGCGTCAGATACGCTCCGACGAAGCCGGTTGCTCCGGTTATGAATATCTTCTTCCCCGTCAGGCTTTCGATTCTTAGACTCTCCCATCAAAGAACTTGTCGAAACGGTCGGTCACGAAATCGGTCATCTCCGCGGTCAGACCCGGATATACCCCGATAAAGAAGGCGTCGTTCATCACCCTGTCCGATTCCTCAAGCGAACCGTGACATCTGCAGGCCGTATCCTTGAACGCCGGCTGGCGGATGATGTTCCCGCCGAAGATGAGACGCGTCTCGATATTGGCATCTTCCAGCCACTCGATAAGTTGCAGCCGCTCAATGCCGTTTCTTACGGTTATCGGGAACCCGAACCATGACGGGTCAGCCCGCGGGTCCGCTTTCGGAAGGATCAGGTATTCCTCATACTTCTTGAACGCGTCAAAGTATTTCTTGAAGTTCGCCTTCCTTAATCTTATGAAACCATCGACCTTATCCAGCTGCGCCGATCCGATTGCCGCCTGCATATCGGTTACTTTCAGGTTATAGCCCGGATTAGAGTAGATGTACTTATGGTCGTATCCGTACGGCAGGTCTCCCAACTGCCATTTGAACCGTTTGCCGCACGAATCGTTCTGTCCCGAAGCGCACCAGCAGTCCCTACCCCAATCGCGGATCGAAAGCGCGATCTTCTTTAGCGCGGGGTCGTTTACAAGAACGCCTCCACCCTCGCCCAGAGTCAGATGGTGAGCGGGGTAGAAGCTCAAGGATGCCATGTTGCCGTATGTCCCGACAAGCCGGCCGTCGAAACGCGAACCGAACGCGTCGCACACATCTTCAAGCAGGAACAACCCGGATCTCTTGACTATCTTGACTATTTTTTCCATATCGCAGGGATTGCCCAGCGTATGTGGGATGAACAGGGCTCGCGTCTTTTCCGTTATCGCCTCTTCTATCAGGTCCGGATCGATATTGTATGTCCCCGCTTCGCAGTCGACAAGAACGGGCACAAGCCCGTTCTGGAGCAAAGGAGCAAGTGTCGTCGGGAATGTAACGGCGGGCGTTATGACCTCGTCCCCCGGTTCAAGATGCCCTTCCATTTGTCTCGACATCAACGCCGATACCATAAGCAGATTGGCCGACGAACCGGAGTTGACCAGCAACATATCCAAAGAGTCGAAGTAGTCCTTGATAGCTTTCTCAAGCTTCCCGGCATACGGCCCTGCCGTAAGCCAGAAATCCAGAGCCGTGTCGACTATGTTGATCATCTCCCGTTCGTCGTATACCCTTCCGGCGTAGTTTATCTTCGTTTTGCCGGGGACGAACGGCTCCTTCTTGTGGAATAACTCGTAATATGTCTTGACCTTATTGAATATCTCTTTTTTCAGAGCTTCCGGGTGATCGTGGCTCATCTATGCATACACCTCGAATAAGATTCGGTTACGTAGTCTGATCTAGTTTTTCTAAGAAATCCTTATACCACAGGATGGTCGTTCGCAGTCCTTCATCTAGAGGATATTGTGGCTTCCAGCCTAAGACCTCGCGCGCTTTTCGCGCGTTAAGATACTGCTTGGGGATCTCGTTCGTCGCTTCTCCCAGGATCTTCGGCTTTAGATCGTCGCGTTCCATAAGGACTAATATCCTGCCGGCAAGGTCTATCGCACTGATCGGATTCTCGCACGAGAAGTTGAACGCCTCTCCGTGTATCGCCTTGTTCTCGCTCATCCTGGCAGCCAGGAGCATATAAGCGTCAGCGACATCCTCGATATATATATAGTCCCTTATGAAGGTCCCGTCGGATCTTATCAGTGGCCGCTCATCTCTTAAGACCGACCGTATCGTCCCTGGAACAAGACGGTTGAAGTTCAGATCGCCGCCTCCGTAGAAATTACCGCATCTCGTTACGCAGACAGGCAACCCGTAAGAATTATAGTAAGTGTGCGCGATCAGATCGGCACAGCTCTTCGAGACGTCATAGGGATGCGATCCTTTCAGCGAAAACGTCTCGTCGTACGGCAGGTTCTCCTGGTCCCCGTAGGCTTTGTCGCTCGAGGCCAGGACGATCTCCTTGACCGTACCGACTCTGCGGCAGGCCTCGAGAAGGTTCCATGTGCCCCGCACGTTCGTTTCGAACGTCGACAGCGAATTACGGTTGGCCGTCCCCACTATGGGTTGTGCAGCCAGATGAAAGACCGTTTCCACTTCGTATTCGTTCAAAGCCCTCTCGAGCAGGTAATAGTCTTCAATCTCCCCGCGGACCACGCTGATCCGGTCGATCAATCCATCCTGGACGAGCCGGCTTCTCGGTACACCGTCTCTGACCAGCCCTACGATGTCCGCTCCGGCTTTGATGAGCGCCCCGGTCAACCACGAACCGAGAAGTCCCGTACAGCCGGTGATCAGTATCCTTCTGTCCCGCCAGAACTTCATATCCGGCTCCTTCATTCCCACACCTTCCAGGGCGCGTTACCCTTTTGCCAGATCTCCTGCAGATATTTATTATCCCTGTATGTGTCCATGCACTGCCAGAAACCGTCATGCGGAAACAACTTGATGTCCCTGGTCGCGCATAGCTCTCTCATCGGTTCTCTCTCCAGAATGCAGTCGTCCTCCGCGCTCAGCAGATCGAGAAACCTCTTCTTGAACACAAAGAAACCGCCGTTGATATGCCCTTCCGATGACTGGGGTTTCTCGCTGAACTCCATCACATTATCGTCTTTTATCAGCAACTCACCGAACCTGGAAGTCGGCCTGACGCCGGTCAACGTAGCCGTCTTACCGTGTCCGAGATGGAAATCGACAAGTCTTTTGACATCGATGTCCGCGACGCCGTCGCCGTACGTGACCATGAAATCGTCTCCGTCCAGATACTGCTCGATCCGTTTTATCCTGGCTCCGGTCATCGCGCTGTCCCCTGTATCAGCCAGCGTGACACGCCATCCGTCCTCGCCATGGTTGCTGTGGAACTCGATCTCGTTGGGATTACCCAGCCGGACCGTAAAATCATTGTTCATCGCCTCATAGTCGAGGAAATATTCCTTGATCGCCTCCCCCTTATAACCGAGGCATACGATAAAATCCTTGAAGCCATGGTGGGCGTAGATCTTCATGATATGCCACAGGATCGGCCGTCCGCCTATTTCCACCATGGGTTTCGGTCTGAATTCCGTTTCTTCGCGAAGACGCGTGCCCAGACCGCCCGCCAGTATCGCGACTTTCATCATGCCCTCCTCGCAAAAACAGCTCTAAACCCCTGTTTGACCGTCAAGAAACTGTAGCTGACCATCATCAAAAGACAGACCACGGGATGTATGAACCAGGCCGGATCGCGCCTTTTTATAAATCCTCTCGTGCTGTCATACATGGGTTTTACGACCGTCAACGAATAGATGACGTACTTTAACAGATTGAGATCATCTCTTATGTTCTTCGGGTCATATACTTTATATTTTCTAGGTTCTTCCCTGAAATGCAATGTCGACGTATAGAACACCCGCCTGCCAAGATACTTCCAGATCGAGTCGTTGCATGGGACATGTATGACCGTGTTCTTAACGAACCCGAGTGTATCCCGACCACTCGCCACCAGGTCGTATACGGAATCGGAATGCGTATAGAACGGCACCTTGGAAACGTCCGGGAGCGTCAAGTCAAGAAGCTCCCGGCGCCTGGCCACAAACCCGTTACATCCCAGGGGAGGCAGATGAGCCGTGTCAAACTTGGTCATATAGTAAGGTCCCACATCCTTCGCTTCGCCGAACAGGGTCCACCTGGTATCGGCCCATGAGAGTTTATCCCGCTTCCTCAAGTAGTATGCGATCGGGTCATGGACTCCCATCAACGCGAAATACCTGTTAAGGATCCTGTCGCTTCTCCTGTGCTCGTATCTGAGTGACTGCGTAGCCACGATCACCTGGTCCTCCATAAGAGGCGAGATCATCTCGTCCAGCCAGGCCTCTGTCGGCAGAAAAATATCAGACTCAATATAGCATATTATCTCGTTTTTCGCATTTAGGAGCCCGATAGCCCTTCTTGGTTCCGAGTTATTCCTGTATCCCCCGTCGATGACTTTCGCTCCGTACGACCGGGCGACATCCTGGGTGCCGTCGGTCGATCCACCATCCACCACCAGTATCTCCAGGAGTTCCTGGGGATACGCCTGCCGCCGTATGTGCTCAAGGCACACAGCAATGTTCTCAGCGCAGTTCAGAGCTACTATGACGATAGAGACTGTCGGCCGCTTATCCATCATTCTTCTTTATGTTCCTTATCGTAGTAGCGAAGGATGTACGTGCGGTAGAATATCGCCATCGTATCTATCCATATGTCTCTAGCGTCTCGATACTTTATCCTCCCGAAATCCCTGCGAAAATCAAGTGTGATCGGCGCTTCGATGATCTTGTATCCCAGCCTGTGGGCGTTCACCAGCATCTCCAGATCGAAAGCGTAGCGCTTGACCACGATCCGCGGAAAGACCCGTTTCAAGACCTCGATCTTAAACATCTTGATCCCCGTCTGGGTATCCCGGACCGGCAGACCGAAAAGGGTCTTCACCAGAATATAGTATATATTGCTCATCAACCGCCTGTTCGGCGGGTAGTCCACTATCGATCTCGGATGACGCTTCGACCCGATGACAACATCCGCGTCGTTGTCCTGAAGATACTCGTATAACGTCTGTAGCTGATGCGGATGGAGATCGAGGTCGGCGTCCAGGAAAGCTACCAGGTCCCCGCTGACAAACCTGAAGCCGTATCTCAGAGCTTCGCCTTTGCCATGGTTCGGTTCGTGCCGGACGATCTTGATGTGGTCCAGATTGACGCTCGCCCTGGCGGCCTCCGCATGCGTGTTGTCAGTGCTCCCGTCGTCCACGACTACGATCTCATAATCCCGGGCCAGCTTGTCCAGCGTCTCGATAGTCTCGCTCAAGCTATCGTAGATATGAGAACCTTCGTTATATGCCGGTACGATGACCGATATTTTACCCTGATACGTTTTCATGGTCTCTGATGGTTGTTTATTGCAGGCATGTAGGTATTGAAAACCTGATGGTGATGGAGAATCATAGACTCATTATAGTACAGCCGGACACAGCCGCTCAACCTGTATGCTATGCGGTCTCTCCCCCTGGCCTTGCCCCGACCACCTCTGCGAACAATCTCAGGTATTTTTCTTCGACCACATTCCAGGTGTATTTCTCCTCTACATACCGCCTACCGTTCGCGGCCAGAGTAGCTCTTAATCCGGCATCGTCGAGAAGCATCTTGAGACACGACACGAACTCCTCATATCCCAGATAGTATAGCCCTCCGTTGCTCCTTATGCAGTGACCTTTGACGACTTCGCTTTCAGCCGTCGCCAGGACGGGCGTTTCGACCAGCCAGCTCTCCAGCGTCACGATCGACAAGCTCTCGAATTTGGATGGCATGATGAGTACGTCGGCCGCGGCCAGCGCGTTGTGTTTGTCCTCGTCGGACACAAAACCCGTGGATACGATATTGGGGTGTTCCGGGATATCCATCACCTGCGTACCTATGAACACGAGTTTGATTTCCGGATCGACCGACCTGCTATATCCTGTAAAAAATGTCAGTAGTTCAAGACACCCTTTTGATTCGTCGATCCGTCCTGCGTAGACGATGAACCGTCCTTCTATACCGTACTTCCGTCTGAACGCGTCAGCGGACACCGACTCAGGACGGTCGACACCCACGCCGAAGATCTCCCCGTAAACTCTCGCCGTGCTGAACCTGCGCTCTATGAACTCCTTTTCTTCCACGGTATTGCAGACAATGGCTTGCGGCAGGCTGAAGAACTTATCGAACATCCTGAGATAGATCGAGGGTTCATCATGCGCAGTCGGCACGAGTATCGCTTTATCGGCGACGACCGGCAATCCTTTGAATGTCGTATAGTAAAGATAGGTGAAGAAGACGAACAGATCGTATTCCGCGGCATGATCTCGAAGATACCCCACCAGACTGTCGCAATGCGGACCCTGTTTGTCCATCCATACGGCCTCTTCCTCATCCGTATGGCGCCCGCTGGGATGTAGGACCCGTAGAGATAGCTTACTGAAATCGTCGATGTCCCGCGGAAAGTCGGTCGGGAACCTGCGGACTGAGACATCGTTCACCTTGCTTACGCCAGGTTCATACTCGTTGTTCCACGCGACATAGTCTTTCGCGCAGGTCGTCAGCACCTCTACGTCCAGATCCCGTTTCGACAGATGTTCGGCCACCCACCGGCAAAGAAGTTCCGACCCGCCGTTCACCTCCGGACCGTATCGCTGCACGATCATCGCCACTTTCATCTAAGAGACCTCTTCTATAAATCGCTTCAGCAACGCCTTAGTGTGGTTCAGGTCAAAATCCTTCAGTCTCTCCCGTTGTCCGCCGACGACCCGGTTTCTTAATGTCTCATCCGATATGACCTTGTCGATAAGCCACGCGATGTCGAGATATGATTTCTCCGAGACTGTCAAAGCGGTATTTCCCAGCGTCCACGGTACGGCCGCCGCTTTATACGCGATGATCGGGACCCCGAAATACATGGACTCTATCAGCGGCACGCAGAAACCCTCATGCTCGCTCATACAGACAAAGACATCGGCGACATTATAGTAAGCGATCAAGCTTTTCTGGTCGACCGGACCGGTGAATACCACATCCTCCAACTTCAATTCGTCAGCCAGCTTGTGGATCATCTGCTCGTATATCTCGGAGCCGCTGGCCGACCCGACGATCAACAGGCGCGACTTCTGATTGACGAACCGCTTATAGCAATAAAAGACCTTCAATATGTCTTCATGGCATTTGTTCGGCGATATCCTGCCGACAAAAAGGATATTGGTATAGTCATCGTCAAACGACTTCAGCACCTGGGCGTCGGGGCGCAGATCATAGTTGGAGTAGTCGATGATCAGCGGTAAGACGTCCGTGTTCTTAAAACCCATCTCTTCCAGTTCAAGCCGGTTGTAATCGGAGTCGCCCAACGCCAGATCGATATACTTGTTCATCTCCGTGAGTTCTTTGCGCCCGTTCTTCAGGATGTATGCCAGATGGTCGTTGATCCCGAGGAAATACTCATAAGGTGTGATGTTGTGATAGATGAGTATCTTCTTGTCGGCCAAAGTCCTTATATACCTCGTCAAGGCCGAACCTATCCCATGATGATAGATAAGGATGTTGGAAGACGTGCTGATCCCGGCATATTCGGCAAAAGAGCGGACACCGCGTATGTAGTGAGACGGCAGGTGTTCCACATAGATATCCGACCGGTATCCCCAGGAGCGGAGGATCTTTCGTATCCCCATGACCTCGTTCCCGATCGCGTCGCCGCGCTGGAACGAAGGCAAGACCTGACTGATACGGATACGTTCGGCCATATGCTACACCCCGATCAGTCTTCTGTACTGGTCTATCACGTTGTTCCAACTATAGTTCCGCTCGACGTAACGGCGTCCGTTCTCCGCCATGAGACGGGCTCTGTCGGGGTCCTCCAGATAGAAGTCGATACAGGAAGCGAATTCATAATAGTCCTCGAAATAGAGGCCGCCGTTGCTCCTTTTGCAATGCCATCTGGTCACTTCACAATCCTCATGGACTATGACAGGGGTACCGGCGACCCACGAATCCATGATGACGAGCGAGAAGCTCTCGTTCTCCGAAGGCTGGCAAAGCATCGCAGCCGCCGCGTGCGCGTCGTTCTTGTCCTCTTCGGATACATAACCCAGGTCTATGATATCGCCGGTCATAGATGACGGCATATCGACCGATCCGCCGCCGATCAGGACCAGCTTAAGGCCGTTATCCTGTCTTTTTTTGTATTCATTGAAGTATTCGAGCAAGCATGGCGTGTTCTTGCACTCGTCTTTCCGCCCGACATACAGCATAAACGGCTCTTTCACCCCGTACTTGCCAAGAAACCTGTCCGGATCATAAGAGACCTCCGTATCGACGCCCGCGCCGATGACCGCGGTCTTGGCGCGCAAAGGCCCGTAAAGGCGCTTTGCCAGAGCCATCTCCGGCTCCGCGTTGAAAATCACCCCTCCGACCTCTTGAAACATATCTTTAAAGACGCTCATCCCGGCATAGTTCTCGTCATGCAGACACGGGATTATATACGATCTTTGAGGTGCTATTTTTACTCCATTGTAGGTCGTACCGAACATATAAGGGATCAGGATGAATACACGTTCGTTCTTTTCACGCTCCATAAAGGAATACAGGTGTTTGCTGTTTATTGATTCCCTCATGTAGAGCAACTCCTCCTCGCGGGATACACCCATATCGTTAAGAAGCTTGAACTTCAAGTCGTCGAAGAGCTCGAAATCGCGGTTGTCGGCTTTGAACCTGCGGACTCTGACGCCGCCTTCGGTATAGATTCCCTCTCTATAGCGGTTGGACCAGTCGAAGAAATCCCTGGCGCATGTCGTCAGGACTTCGACATCGACGCCGCTCGCGGTCAGATGTTCCGCGAGTGTCCGGCATAGATGCTCGGCGCCTCCGGCGATCTTGTCTCCATACCAGGGAATGACAAACGAGATTATCACTTCTGCTTTTCCAGCTCTTTTACTTTCTCTTCAAGGTTGGACAGACGCTCTTCCATCTGCCCTATCGCCCATACGGCTTGCATATTGAAGGCGGAAGCCTGCCTGGCTACATCGCCCACATACCAGCGCGTCAGTTTGCGTATGAAGCGCTTCAGCATGACGATGAGCGGCCCGACCACCGGAGTCTCCGAAGTCGGCGGCCTCTCGCTGGATACGTGCCAGCGCACGTTCATCTCCCGCAGCTGGTCTTTGATGTCTTCGGGCACATCGCTGACATGCAGCTTCAGACTAAGCCGCTCGTCGATGTCTTCGGGGATCTCGCCCTGCGCCTTCTTGTGCTTGATGTCCGCCCTGATCTTTGACATGATCTCTTCGACATCGATCTTGTCAGGTTTTATCCCTTGTTCAACCATTTAATGCCCTCCTTGGCCGGAATCACTTATCCGGTTTCAGCTTGAAATCCAAAGGAATGAAAAGATTTCCCTCGTCCCTATAATCGTTGTAGACCTCGAATGAATAGTAACGTTCCTGCCAGTGGTAGATGCTCGCGCTCAATGAGGAATGTATGGCCAGCGTCAGCGTATACTTACCGTCCAGCATCGACAGGCTTTTAAGATCGAACTCGGCCACGCCTTTTCCGGTCACCCTGCCGGTTTCATACTGTCTTAATTCAGTATTTGTGCCGAAGCATTTGGCGTCCCGCTGGTCGAATACCCCCAGACCGAACACCGGATCCTCTATCGGTTTTTTCGCTTCATAGTGTATGCGTATGATCATCCGGTCGCCCGCCGCGTACCGTGTCGTCCGGGTGCCCTCGTCGTTTAAGAGCTCGACGCGTTTGATCTCGATCTCCTTTGTCCCGCCCTCTTCGCCTTTCTCCGTCGTCAATACGGCATCGTGGTAATCGCGTACGACTTGTTTCGGGTCCCCCTGGCTGACGATCTTGCCGGAATCGAGCATTACCGCCCGATCGCAGATCTGCTTTACGACATCGACTTCGTGCGTTACAAAAAGGATCGTCCCTCCCGCCTGTTTGAAATGCTTTATCTTGTCCAGGCATTTCCGTTGGAACGCTTCGTCCCCGACGGCCAGCACCTCGTCCACCAGAAGTATGTCCGGATCGACGTTGATAGCGATCGCGAAGCCCAGACGCATATACATCCCGGAAGAATAGTTCTTGACCGGCGTATCGATGAACCTCTCGAGCTCCGCGAAATCGACGATCCTGTCAAACCGCTCCGAGATCTCCTTTTTCGACAAACGCAGGATAGCCCCGTTCAGATAGATGTTCTCCCGGCCTGTGAGATCCGGATGAAAACCGGCTCCCAGTTCCAGTAATGCCGATATGCGGCCGTTCGTTGACACATCACCCCTGTCAGGTTGGAGGATCCTGGCTATGACCTTGAGGAGCGTGCTCTTCCCGGACCCGTTCTCACCGATGATGCCAAAGGTCTGACCCTTGCCGACCTCCAGGTCTATCCCATGAAGTCCCCAGATCTCCTCATATCTGGCCCGCCGCATCGACAGGACCGTCTCTTTCAGCGTCTGGTGCCTCTCGTGATAGATGAAGAACTTCTTCCAAAGGTCGTCGACCTTGATCGCTATATTATCGCCGGGGATACCCGTGTTTACCGCCATTTCTAGACCTCCTCCGCAAACCTTGGTTGAAGTCTATGGAACACGGTATAGCCGATGATAAGCAGTATCACGGCTCCGGTGATCGCGTACAGGAACATCTTCAGCGTCGGCCACCGGTTTTCATATAGCAGTTCGCGATAGACGGTGATCATCCATACCATCGGATTGAGCTTGTATATATACATCAGATACGGCCGCCGCATCATAAGAGACGATTTCTCGACCATCGACAACTGGTATATGACCGGTGTGGCGTAGAAGATGGCCAGCAGACCTACGCCTACTATGTACTGGATGTCGCGATAATACACGTTCAGGCTCGACAGCAGCAGCGCCGCGCCAGCTATAAGGATGGTCTCTATAAAAATGATGACCAGAAGGAGCGGGATGAAAACATAGAAATTATGTCCGTAGACGATCAGGAACAAGAACAATACCACAATGGACAGCAGGAAATTTATCAGATTTGCCAGAACCGACGCCAGCGGCAGGATCTCCCGCGGAAAATAGACCTTCTTGATCAGGTTGCTGTTGGCGACGATCGAACCTGTCGCTCCGACCAGAGATCCGTTAAAAAAGTTCCACGGGAACAATCCGCATAAGATAAAGATAGGAAAGTCCTTTATGTTGAACTTGAAGACGTTGGCAAAGACGAATGTGAATATCAACATCATCAGCAGCGGATTGAGCAGAGACCAGAAGAAACCGAGGACGGAGTTCCTGTACTGCAGTTTCAATTCTTTCATCGCCATCGTGACCAACAGGTCCCTGTATTCGTATAGCTCTTTTATCCTACTTAACACAGATCATCACCATTCTTGTTAAAGACTCTCCTTAAAATACGCTTCCAATGCTTCCTCGTACGGCCTTAGTAGAGGAATACCCCGCTTCTCAAGTTGTCCGTTCTTAAGGACCGAATAGGCCGGGCGGATCGCCGGGCGGTCGAGTTCACCGGACGTGATCGGCCGGATCTTCACATGGCCGCGTCCCGACTTCGCCAGTATGGCTTCCGCGAATTCGAACCAGGAACAGATACCGGCGTTCGTTATATGATAAAGGCCGAAGAATCCGGACTTCATCAGCTCGGCTATCTTTTCCGCCAGATCACGGCTATAAGTCGGCGAACCGGCCTGATCGGTGACCACCGCAAGCTCGCCCTTTTCATCAGCCGATCTTATGATCGACTTGACGAAGTTGGCCCCATGCATCCCGAACAGCCACGCCGTCCTGACAATGTAATAGCTGGACAGTAAGGATCGTACATGTTCCTCACCGACCAGCTTTGATCTGCCGTACATATTGATGGGATTAGGTTTGTCGTCCTCCGTATATGGCTGTTTCTTGTTACCGTCAAAAACAAAGTCCGTACTGACATGTACCATTATAGCACCGGTCTTACGGCACGCCAAAGAGAGGTTCTCGGCGCCGTCCGCGTTCACCTTAAGCGCCAGGTCCGGATGGAGTTCACACCCGTCCACGTCCGTGTACGCCGCCGCGTTGATCACAGCATCGGGTTTGATCTCGACGATCTTTTCGTCTACTGCACCGGCATCGGTTATATCCAGGTCCAGGTCGAAAGGAAAGACCTCGTTGTCATGTCTCAAATTGTCGACAAGGTCATGCCCCAACTGGCCTGAAGCGCCCGTTACGACTATGCGCATCCGTCAATCCTTTTTAAGCGGCCGCCACCACCGCACGTTGTCTTTATACCATCCGACCGTTTCAGCCAGCGCGTCATCGAATCCCCGGTCCGGAGACCAGCCTAACTTCGATATACGTGTCGGATCGAGAGCATAACGGCGGTCATGCCCCTTGCGGTCGGTCACATACTCTATCAGGTCGTCCGGCTTGTTCAAGATGGCCAGTATCTTCCGCGCAATATCTATGTTCTCGTACTCGTTCCCGCCTCCGACGTTGTATATCTCGCCTTCCCCGCCCTTGTGAAAGACCGTATCTATCGCCCTGCAATTGTCTTCCACATATATCCAATCGCGAGAGTTGCGTCCGTCACCATATAACGGCAACTTCTTGCCTTCAAGCGCCCGGGTGACGAACAACGATATCAACTTCTCTGGATACTGGTAGGGACCGAAATTGTTCGACGATCTGGTGATGGTGACCGGCGTTCCATATGTCGTGAAATAAGCCATGCATAGAAGATCGGCGCCTGCTTTGCTGGCAGAATAAGGACTACTGGGCCCTAGAGGATCCGACTCTTTGAAAGACCCGGATAGAATCGAACCATAGACCTCGTCGGTCGATATATGTAGAAAACGCCCGACTTTATACTTGTTGACAGCCATAAGAAGCGTCCCGGTACCAAGCACATCGGTCACGACGAACGATCGCGGATCCTCGATCGACCGGTCGACGTGCGTTTCCGCCGCGAAATTGATGATGGCGTCGCATTCTTCGGCTAGCCCATCGACCACTTCCGCGTCACAGATATCGCCTTTCACGAAGCGATACCGGCTGTCGTTCTCTATGTCGCGCAGGTTCTCCGGGTTACCGGCGTAAGTCAGCTTGTCCAGATTGACTATTTGATAGTCGGGGTATTTCCCAAGCATATGCCGGATAAAATTTGAGCCGATGAATCCGGCTCCCCCCGTCACCAGTATCTTCATGCTAACCGTGTTTGATATCCCAGTCGTACGGTATCTGATCGGAGTCGTACGGCAGGCGGAACTCGTCCGGTTTCTGGTAGTGATAGACCTCCGTCGGGCAGTTGATGACTATCGCTTCGTCTTCGCTTACGCATTTCCAGCCGTGATACACGTTATCGGGGATCTGCACGAGAACGGGGTTGTGCTCGCCTATGAAGAGCTCGGTTACCTTGCCTTTTGTCGCCGATCCTTCCCGGGGATCATACATCGCCAGCTTTACCATGCCCTTCACGCAGACAATGTTGTCAGTCTGGACCTTGTGCATATGCCATGCTTTGATGACGCCGGGATAGGTGCTGGTCATGTAGATCTGCCCGACCTTGATAAAGATGTCATCGTCGCTCCTCAACATCTCCATCAGCCGTCCCCGCTCATCCGGCAACACCTTCAATTTCTTAGTCTTCACACCGTCTATCATGATCCCTCCACTATTCCCTAAATGATCTCGATCCTGCTACTGTCTCCAAGCATCAATCTATAAGCTTTGGGTTTGCGCTTTGTACGTATGATCGTGACGTTCTGGCCTATCAAGCTATCCTCGATCCGCGTATGTACATCGATGATCGAACTTTTCTCGAGGATGACACTGTGTTCGATCTCGCTGCCGTCGATCACCGCGTCAAAGTATATAGATGTAAAGGGACCGATATATGAATTTGTCACCCTGGTGTTCTCGCCTATTATGGCCGGACCGCGCACCGTACTGGTTTTGACCTCGGCGCCTTTTTCGATTATGACCTTGCCTATGATCTCCGATGACTTATCGACCCTGCCGTCGCAGCGAGGCTCAAGGCAATCGAGCATGATGCGGTTGGCTTCAAGTATGTCTTCAAGCTTCCCCGTATCTTTCCACCATCCGTTGATGATGTGGGGGGTGACCGTAAAATCCTTGTCGATCATATACTGGATCGCGTCTGTGATCTCAAGTTCTTTGCGCCATGACGGCTTGATATGATCGACCGCCTCGAATATGTTCGAGTCGAACATATAGACACCCACCAGCGCCAGGTCGCTCGGGGGGTCTTCCGGCTTCTCGATCAGCTTTTTGACCTTGCCGTCGCTTAGCTCTGCGACACCGAAACGCTCGGGCTCGCGAACGCGCGCAAGCAATATCTGGACATTCGGCTTTTCCTTTTTAAACTCTTCCACCAGTGAGGTTATGCCGTCCTTGATAAGATTGTCGCCCAAGAACATGACAAACGGATCTTCCTTGAGGAATGGCCTGGCGGTCTTTACCGCGTGAGCCAGACCTAAGGGAGCGTCCTGCTCGATATAGGTCACATCGACTCCCCACATGCTGCCGTCGCCTACGGCTGCTTTTACTTCGTCCTTCGTCTCCCCGACGATGATGCCGATGTCTTTTATCCCGGCGTCCCGTATAGCTTCGATCGCATAGAAAAGCACCGGTTTATTGGCTATGGGTAATAGCTGTTTGGCGCTCGTGTGCGTGATCGGCCTAAGCCTTGTACCCGTCCCTCCTGATAAGATAAGACCCTTCAATGCCGGATATCCTCCTTATATTAGGATTTCTAGCATATCATAATACAATAATTATATTAAACTTGGATATCCTCGGATATGGTTTAAGACCTGCGAAGAGCTTAGACTACTGGATGTTGGCTGTCTGGGACGCGGACATCGGCACTCCCTGTGTCGAGAACCACGTGACGCCTTCCTGGACAAGATCGAAACGCAGGATATAAGTAGAGTGCGGCACGTTGGGAAGTGTTATCACCGGAGTTACGGTGACGGATGCGCCTGGCGCCACGTCGGTCGGCAGATCCGTTCTGACGCAATCCCAGGCGACCAGTTGCCCGCTGCCGTTGTACCAGTGGAACGCGAGACGGACCGGGTTGGGTGCGGTACCTTGCCTTCTCCAGGTGAAATACCCGGTGTTCGTGAGTGTGACATAGAAGTAAGCAGTGCTTCCCGGCGGGACAGGATTATAGAACCCGCTGTATACCTGGTAAGTAGCGCCGTAATTGGAGCCGATGTTGGCCGTCTGCGCCGCCGATACCGGGACACCTTGCCATGAGAACCAGGTGACACCCTCTCTTACCAGATCGAAGCGCAAGACATAGACGCTGCCGGGCACGTTCGGTACGGTCACATTGGATGTCACGGTGACTGACTGTCCCGTCGCGACATCGCTGGGAAGGTCCGTTCTTACGCAATCCCAGGCGACGACCTGGCCTTGGGCATTGTACCAGTGGAAAGCCAGGCGGACCGGGTTGGGCGCGGTGCCCTGTTTTCTCCATGTCAGAGAACCCGTATTGGTCAGTGTAACGCTGAACTGAGCTGTGCCTCCCGGCTGCATCGGATTCGAAAAACCGCCTGTCACCTGATATGTAGCTCCGTAGACTGCCGGGATGTTGGCTGTTTGGGCTGCCGACAAAGGCACTCCCTGGGAAGAGAACCAGGTGATGCCCTCTCTTACCAGGTCGAACTTAAGTATGTATGTGCTGCCGGGTACGTTCGGTACGGTGATACTGGGTGTGACCGTTACCGACGCTCCGGGAGCTACGTCCTGTGGTAAAGCCGTACGCACACAATCCCAGGCGACCAGTTGTCCGGAAGCGTTGTACCAGTGGAACGCCAGGTTTACCGGGTTGGCTCCGTTTCCCTGTTTGATCCAGGTGAAGTATCCCGTATTTGTCAGGGTAACGCTGAACTGAGCCGTTCCTCCGGCTGGCATCGGATTCGTGAATCCGCCGGTGACCTGATAGGTGGCGTTATAGTCGGAGGGGACCGTCACGTTATTATCGGCCGTCGGCACGCCTTTCTGGCTGAACCAGGTGACGCCTTCGTGGACAAGGTCCAACTTGAGGGTATAGGACCCCGGGGATGATGGCGACTGCACTTGAGCCGATACCGTATCCTGACCGTTGGGCGCGACGCTCGTTGTCAGCGCGGTTCTCAACCCGTCGTATATCACGGACTGGCCGTTCGATTGATTGACCCAGTGATACGACAGATGGACCGCGTTGCCGCCGCTTTGCGGCCATGTGAAAGTACCCGTGTTCAATACCGTCACGGAGATGCTCTTGGTCGTGCTGGCCGCCCATGTCGAGAACGTCGAGGGAGAGGTATTGACCGTATATTCAGCTGAATATGCCCCTCCTACCGCGTTGGCCGCGTTTATCCTTCCGTATCCGAAGTAATTGTCGCGGCCGGCCGCACCAAGATCATCCGCCGACGCTTCGATCTTCTGTTCGATCTGATCCGCGGTCCAGGTAGGATTATGGGAAGCCACAAGCGCGGCCAGACCGGCGACATGCGGGCTGGCCATCGAAGTCCCGCTGTACGTCGCGAACGAATCGTTCCACGTATCCGGGTAATATCCATAACCTGACACGAAATTCGAGATCGCCGTGCTGAATATCCCTTCACCGGGGGCGGCTACGTCGATATACGAGCCATAGTTGGAGAATGAGGACTTTTGATCGGAGCTGTTCGTCGACGCGACCCCGATGACATGGGGAAGCGCCGCGGGATAGAAAAGCTGGCTGGTGTTCGAGTTACCCGCCGCCGCTACGACAACTACTCCTGCGCCGTACGCGTAGTTGACGGCGTCCGCCAGAGACTGCGAATAGCCGCTTCCTCCCAGGCTCATGTTTATGACCTTTGCGCCGTTATCGGCCGCCCAGATTATTGCCTGGGAGATCGTATAATCGTCACCCTGGCCGCTTGGTCCTAACACCCTGACCGGCATGATCTTCGGATTCCAGGCGACACCCGTCACGCCATAACCATTGTTGGTCGTAGCGGC
>JAGVPG010000021.1 GCA_020052375.1 Actinomycetota bacterium
ACCCTAGTCGGACTTACGGTACAGGCGCTTGTTCGGGGTGGTCAACTTTTCGGTTAGCGAAACCCCTCAAAGTGGTCAACATTTAGGTTAGCGAACACATTCTTTTCTAAAATCTCTAACAGACTAATAATTCTTGTAAGCGGTAGAGCGGGGAAGAATAGAGGTTTAGACCTCAAAGCTCATTCTTGATTTTATTCCAGTCTATGTAACCTTGATGATCTTCATCGCTCGCGTGTTCACGAAGGGCTTCGAGCTCATCTTTATCTGGTTTCTCAGAAGGTAGCGCTTTAGCGCGAGCCGTATAAACAAGCTCACGGATAAGCCGTTTGATCAAGCCCTGTTTAGCGTATCCCTTCTCTCTGCATAGCGCGTCAAAATCATTAAAAAGCTGATCATCAAGCCGAACGATCACGGATCTCATAATTATCACCTCATGCTATATAATAGCATCATATGATAGCATATGCAATACTTTCAAAAGTAAGTCGCGGGGGACTTTTGTTTTAAGTAAGTAGTAAATAGCGAAGTAGGGAAATAGGACCATTTTCGTTTCAGATATCGACCCTCGAGACTTCTTTCTTCTCATTTGGTATAAGTCGACATGCGTATTCTGCCGATGATATATATTAAGATGAACAAGACGGGACAGAGACCAGGCAGATGCGAATTATGCGGGAAACTCCTGTTAGGACCGCGGGGAATTACCCCGGTGGAGCCTATCCGCCTTTGTGTAGGCGGCAAGTGCCGTTCGATCTGTGGTGAATGCATGGACAGGATCTCCAACAAGAGCCGGGACCACCGGTCTCACATTCACCTAAGGAAAACGGGCTAGAAAGGTCTTAAACAGGAGTCGATCTATCACGCCGATCGTGAACGGCGGTCTTTAAGGTCGATTATCTTCTTGCCGCTCGCGGGCTTTTTACTGTTCTTCTTCTTTTTGGAATTACTTTTTTCTCTTTCGAGTATTGCTATAAAGGTATCGACGACCATCGGATCGAACTGAGCTCCGCGCTCTTTTTTCAATTCATCAATGGCAGCTTGCCTGGAAAGCGCGGGCCTGTACGGGCGGTCGGATGTCATAGCTTCGAATGCGTCTGCGACTATTAGGATACGTGCTCCTATGTGGATCTCCGACTCTTTAAGCTGCTGCGGATAACCATCGCCGCTATAACGTTCGTGGTGTTGCGATACTATCGGTATGATCTCCCACGGGAACTTTATAGGCGCGAGTATCCTGGCGCTTATGATCGGATGGCTCTTGACTGTCTCCAATTCCTCCAAAGTCAGACGATCCGGTTTCAAGAGGATCTGGTCGCTGATGCCTATCTTGCCCACATCATGGAGGTACGCGGCTGTTTCGAGACCCTCTATATCCTTTTCAGTCAGGCCCATCTCGTGTGCTATGGCTACAGCATATTGTGCGACACGCGTAGAGTGGCCTCTCGTGTACGAGTCTTTAGCGTCGATGGCTTCGGCCAAAGCTCTGACGGTCGCGATATAGGAGTCACGCAGGTTCTCTATCAACATCCGGTTTTCCAGGAATGCGGCTGCTTGGTTGGCAAGTGTTATCACGAAGTCTCTGTCTTCGCTGGTGAAAGTGGCTTTGGTGTCCGATCTGCAAAGCATGATCATACCCATTGTGTCATGGATCCTTAAAGGTACGACTAGTACGGAGCCGGTCTTGCTTGCCGCAAAAAGTTGTCTTAAGTCATCATCATCGATTGTCGACCGGTCTATAAGCTCCGGCAATCCCTTAAGAACAGCGCTCGCACCGATGGATATGCGTTTTTCAGCAACATTGAGGTCGCTCTCATCCGCGTCGATACCATCGCTTTTGACAGCTGTGATAGCCGTATTGATATCGACGGTGACATTCTTGATCATCGTCTCTGCGACACCATATCCGGCCATCAAGACAAGGGTACTGCTTTTCTCCTCGCTCGTCAGGATATAACCGGAATCGGCGTTCAATACCAGGGCCGCGTTGTCGACGACCATCTGTTCCAACCGGCTCATGTCATAGATGCTGCTGATGTTCACGCTCGTATCGTAAAGAACAGAAAGCTCCTGGACCCGGCGTCTAAGGCTTTTCGTGTATCTCTGAAGGCTTTCGGTCATCTGGTTGAAGGAGATGGAGAGTTCTCCTACCTCGTCCTTGGTCCCGATGTAGCTGGCTCTCTGCGTAAGATCACCGCGAGTAACACGTTTTGCGAGAATACTTAGTTGCTCGATGGGTTCGGAGATGTTCTTTCCAATGATGAAACCGATAGTTGTTATCATTATTATCAGTAAAAGCGCCGCTAGCAGGATCACGCCGCGGATGGCGTTCTGTGTCTTGATGACGTTTCCCATTGGCATGAGGATAGAATAAAAGGCGACCGGCTGCCCGTGAAGCTTAAGCGTGTTGTGGGTGATCATATAGGTCTCACCGAGCATATCCGCGAACTCGATCCTCTGAATATTGCCATGCAATATCTTCGTACTGATCAGGTTGGTATAACCACTTCTATGACAACCGCTGGCGAGGCATGCAGTCTGGAAATTGCCTTCTTTGGTCGTAGCGATCAAACCCTCTTGAGTGAACACGGAGATCTCACGTCCAACAAGGGTATTGATGTTTCTTAAATAGCCGTTGGTGAAGTAGTTGCCGCATATGACGAAGCCGACCATATCGCCCGCGGTCTTCTTGACCGGGGCTATACCCGCGATAACATATCCTGCCGGTGTGTTCAAGAGATCTACGGCTCGTATCTCGGATTTTGCTCCCTGGACTATATAAAGACCGTTAAGATCCGTGTCTTTGCTGAAAGGGCCGTTATTGTTAAGCATGACATTGCCGTTTTTATCAAGTACTTCAAAGAAATCGGAATTGGATGCGATCATCATCGGGAGCAGCAGAGCACGTAGTTCGGTCTCATCGTGCATTTCTATCGATTGATCAAGGTGGGCGACGCTTGCCATGTAGTTAGCATGTTCGCTCATCATCGCTTCATAGTGCATGAACGCGGAATCGGCTGATTTGCGGCTGTTCATGAGCTCACGCTCTGCCGACGTATTGAGCATGCCGGCGATCCACATGCTTACCGTATATCCTCCGACAAGCGCGATAAATAGTGCCAGGACAACGAAAGGTACTATGATCTTTGTGGCGATACCTACATTGTAGGCTTTCTTAAGGATCCGTATCCTTAGATCATTTATAGACCGCATAACCGTTCTTTTCCATCACGCCTTGCCCATCTTTAGAGAGCATGAAAGATACGAACTCTTTGGCCTGAGCGGACGCGTCGCTTTTATAGACTACGGCTAAAGGTCTGACCATCTTATACGTATCGTTATAGATATTGGTCACCGAAGGTTCGACTCCGTCGAGTTTCAGTACCTTGATGGTCGGTTTTTCACTCAAAGCATAACCTAAAGACAGATATCCGATCGAGTTCGGCGTGTTCTGGATGGCTTTGATCATGTCCGTCTCTAAGAACAGGACCGTGGCTTGACCGGTCACTACAAGATCGCCCAGGACATACTGCCTTAATATGATCTTGGCCGACTCGTCTTCAGCCCGGTCGAGGATAACGATGCTTGCGTCTCTCCCACCGACTTCCTTCCAGTTCTGGATCGTCCCATTGTAGATGTTTTTTATCTGGTCGGTCGTAAGATCAGAGACCGTCGTCGACTTATTGGCGGCTATCACAAGCCCGTCATTGGATATGGCCTTATAGCGAATAGTAGGAGTCGATTCCTCAGGTTTGAGCGGTCGGGATACCCCGCCGATATCCAGGTTTCCACTCATCACACCCTGGATCCCGGCCTTCGAGTGGGCTCCGGGCAGGAAGGCGATCTCTACATCGGGATGTTCGTTTTCATAAGCTCGAGCCATGATCCTAAGAAGCGGCAAGGATGTATTCGAACCGGAGATCCTTATCCTTTTGACGGTTTTACTTTTCTTGGCTGAATCCCCGGAAAACACCTGACAGCCCGGGGCAAAAAGACTGGAGATGAGAGCGATCACAACAAGTGAAAAAAGGAACTTGATACGCCCCTTGTTAATAAAGTGCGTTTCCATGATCTACCTCCTTTAAGAGTCCTTGGAAGAGGTCTTTCTGGAATGTTTTTGTTCGGCTAACCAGGAGTCGATGAATTCTTTCTTGAAACGCCATCGATTGCCTACGCGGTATGCGGGAAGGCGACCCTCTATCGCCATGCGATAGATAGTCTGCTTGTGCATTCTGAGATACTTAGCTAGTTCATCTACGGTCATGATCGTAGGTCGGCGATCTGTCATGGGTCCTCACTTTAAGAAACATTGCTTTCTATTAAGCACAATTAAGTCCTAGTAAGTAGATTTTATATTGTGTGTGTTTTAATGTCAATAAATGAGCAAACAGGTAGAGTAAGTTTGTATCCGCAAATATTTAATGGTAATATATGCTGGCTTGCAAAATAATATTCTTGATGCGTCTTAAAATCATTGAAGCAAGGGGGCTGTTTATAACGTCGAACACCAAGTCATGCGGGTGTCCCAGTATCATTGACGAGGATTGGGAACTCAAAGAGACCGAATGGACAGAGACCGCTTTCTATAAGACAAGAATATCCATGTTCTTCCACGTGCCGATCGGTTTGAATAAAAAACTGAAGAAGGCCAGGGAGAAGATGGCAGAAAAAGGTTATTCCGAGTCGATCCCACATACAGTCATGTTAAAGGACGGCCTTTTTTCCGGTTTGGTCCTGATAGGGGTGGAGCCGGCAACGACAAGAGAACCCGACATCGAAGTAGTCACGTCCGGACCGATCGTGACGAAAGTCTTTAAAAGCGGTGGCAAGTCTTTAAACAAGACGGTCGCTGAATTGCTCAGTTACATACGATCAAAAACGGACGCGCACCCGGAAGCCGTATATTTCTGGCTTGTCACATGTGAAGAATGCATGGATGGAGACCAGGAAAAGATAGTGATCATCGCAAAGCTTTAATCTGCTTTAAGACTCCTCGGTAAAAAGAAATCTCTGGATCAGTTTCTGCGCTTCATCTACGCTGATACCTGTCAGGGCGCCGAGAAGAGAATCCAATTGTGCCGCGTCTTGGCAATGCTCGTTCTGGATGGTGATCTGGCGCTCTATGTCCGTTCGTAGACCGCGGGTGCGGTATGTGAATAATGCCGACATGGCTCCTGCCAATAGTGCCAGGACACCCAGGATGAGAGCCGCGACAAATACTTTAAAGGCAGTAAAGATAAGCCCGATGAGGATGAAGAAAGTGGCGAGACTGCCAGCCGCGAGCAGTATAGTGTCCCAGCTATCCAAGGTGCGACGTGAGACCCTTATACTTGTTTTATACTTTCCGCAAGCTTCGGCGTTTAGTCTCTGAATGAGCTGTATCGCCTCTAAGGGCGGTTTTTCTTTAAGTATCTTTTCAACCTGCTCCGGGTCGCGATTTCCTATCTCTAATGCCAACAGTTCAGCCAGGACAGGTCGTTCACTGATGACACGCGTAAGTATGGCCTGAGTCACTTTAATCATTGTACGTCTATGATAGCGACGCGGTTCAGTTTAAGTCAAGTTGGGCCTTATGCTATAATTCTTGAAAACCTTAAAGTCTCTTAAGAGGTCTTAAAATTGCGCACCCGTCGCTCATTCTTATTTACATTTCTAGCTTTCACGCTGGTGCTGTCCGGTTGTGTCTTTGGGATAAAAAAGCAGCTTACAGCGGAAGATATACCGCTTAATAAGGGATCTTACTTCGAGTCATACGTCAACTACAGCGGAGAGCCGGTCAAAGTCAATTTCAGTCTTAAGGGGCCGTGGGATCTTACTAAAGGGCCGACCGACGGTCTTGTAAGGAGCAGGTTGGTCGGTAAAGACTCTGTCGTAGACCATGAGAAATACCCGCACGCGCAGATCGTCGAGGAAGTATTGCCGACGGATTTCACCCTAGGGTTTACGGCCTTCAACTATAATGCCAAGACCGACAAAGCATTGCTTTCATATGGCCAGAACTGGGACCCGAAAGAGAAGTTCGGGGATCCTCTTGTGTATAAGGAGCCCGAGCATCTGCTGAGATTCCCTGTGACTGTGGGTGCTTCATGGACGGACGAACTCACGGTCGAAGGGGAGAAAAAGGTACGGCAGATAGTAAAGCGTGAAGTGGTCTCAAGGGGGCAGGTCAAAGTACCCGCAGGAACGTTCTATAACTGCTTTCTAATCCGCATAACGCGTACGGTAAAGACTGACTACGGGGATGACAGCAGAACGATCCTGTATATGTGGTGGGCGCAGGATATCGGGCCGGTAGCTGTGATGGCGAGCCAGGTGGATGAGACATCCTTAGTGTTCAAACAAGCGGACTATGTGAGCAGATTGAGAAGGTATAGGATAGTGAGTAGTGAGTAGTGAGTCGTGAGTAGGGAAAAGGGAAAAGGGAACTAACGGTTTTGTTAACTGTTAATTGTTATCTGTTCTCTAGTACGGGAGGTATTTTTGTATCTTAAATCTTTGACGATGAGAGGGTTTAAATCGTTTGCGAATAAGACTCAGCTCGAGTTCGAGCCTGGGACTACAGTCATCGTCGGACCCAATGGAAGCGGAAAAAGCAATATAGTCGAAGCGTTCTTATGGGTGACCGGAGAACAGAATCCGCGAAGCCTTAGATCTACTAGGATGGATGATGTTATTTTCGGCGGAAGCGCTGTTAAGCCGGCGTCAGGAAACGCGGAAGTGTCATTGTGTTTTGATAATAGCAAAAGGGTATTCCCGATCGACTATAGCGAGGTGACGATAGCGCGGCGCGTCTTCCGTTCCGGCGAGAGTGAATACATGATAAACGGAGCGCCTTGTCGTCTTTCGGACGTCCAGGATCTGCTGTTGAACACAGGTGTCGGCAAGGAGATGTATAGCGTCGTCGGACAGGGACGGTTGGATGATATATTGAACAGCCGGCCGGAAGAGCGCCGGTACCTTATTGAAGAAGCTGCCGGCCTAGGCCGGTTTAAACGAAGAAAAGAAAAAGCTCTAAGAAAGCTGGGCTCAACGGAACGGAACCTCATCCGCATCAGGGATATCTTATCGGAGATCAAGCGCCAGCTAAAACCGCTGCAAGACCAGGCACGCGTTGCAAGTCAGCACAAACGGCTCGTAAACAGTCTCCGGGAGCTTGAGGTCAAGTATATTCTGTCTGAAATGACAGGCCTTGAGGTCAAGAGAGACGAGTATGTAAAGCAAGGAGAAAAAGCGTCAAAGGAGATAAAAGGCGTCGAGATGGCGATTGCTGCAGGACGGAAAGAGATGGAAGGCTTCGAGAAGAGGCTTGAGGAATGCAGGGTGAGACACGAACAGTTGAAGGATGACATGCAAGTCATCCTGACGTGCAGGGAAAGAGTCAGGGGACTATGCGACCTTCTAAAAGAAAAACGGGCGAATCTGGAAAGACAAAGCGAACGCCTGGTAGACGAACTGGCTGATTATGAGACTGAGATCGCGGACCTGGATAAGAAAATACAGGATCACGAGACGGCTCTAGAGAAAAAAGAAACAGAGGCGCAAACGATATTTAAAAGGATCGAAGAACGTGAAGCAGGTGCGGATACAGGTGTTTCGCTGGCTGCGCTTACACAAAGACTTTCACAGGTGCGAGCCAGCATCCAGGGCGAAGAGAGACTCGCGCGTATCCTGACCGCCGATCTGATAGATTCTGAGACTAAGGGTGTAAAGCTGCCTAAAAGCGTAAAGGGCTTGTTGGGTGACATGATCGATGTGCCAGATGAATATGCGAAGGCAGTCGAGGCGTATATCGGCCGGAAGCTCCTGTATATGGTGGCCAAGGATGTCAAAAGCGCCAAGGCATTGGTCAAGGAATTTCAGAAAGAAGGCAAAGAATGCCCGTCCCTGATCATAGAGGGTATAAAGACACAGTCTAGATCCTCAAAGGAGACACCAAAGGATTGTCGACCCTTGATCGAGGTCGTAAATACAAAAAACCTCGATCCAGAAGTGGCGGAACACCTTTTTGGCGGTGTATATGTCACAGAGTCGATCGACCGTGCGTTGGATCTGATAGAAACAATAAAAGATGACAGGATCACACTTCTGACCGACCAAGGTCATGTAGTCTCTTCGTTCTCCATATACGCGATGGCAGACAAGAACCGGGAATTGTTTATCGGAAGGAAACGCAGGCTGGCCGGATACATGGAAGAGGAACAAGAACTGGCCAAGCAGGTAACTAAGATGGAAGATGAATCCAGGCGTGATGCGAAAGACTCGGAGAGACTGCGTCAAGAGCTGGAGGATATAAAAGACGATACAAGAGAGATAACAGTCGATCTAAGGTCTGCCAGAGAACGACAAGAACACCTTAAGGATCAGATAAAGCGGCTTCGTAAGACTACCAAAGATCAGGATATTGAAAAAACTGACGTAAAAAGCTATGAAAAGAAGATCGAGAACATAACCGGATTGGAGTCTTTGCTGGAAAGGCTGACCGCGTCGATAACCAAGTCGATGGCTGATACGAATAGTCTTGTCGGGCTGGAAAGGATCGCGGAGGCAAAATACAGACAAGATATAGGTGATAGGCGGAGCAAGCTGGCCGAACTGGAAAAGACGCTGGCCGTGTTCGAGAGAGAAAGCCATCTCGAGGAAATATCTAAAGCTCAACTTGAGCCAAAGATAAAGACATTGACCGGCCAGCTTGAGGGTGACTTCGAGCTTTCATTGCAGGAGGCAAAGAAGAAGTTCAAGCCTGATAAGCCGTGCGAGGATCTGATCATGGATATGCGGGAGTTGCGGAACCGTATAGAATCACTTGGGCCGGTCAATCCAATAGCTGCAGAGGAATATGAGGAAGTAGAGATGCGAAGGCAGCATCTTGAGGACCAGATCAACGACCTTAAGAAAAGTGAAAGGTCACTTCATAAAGTAATAGCCATGATGGACAATACGATGGCGGAGAAGTTCAAAGAAGTGTTCGAGGAGACGAATACCGCCTTCAAGGAGTTGTTTCAGTATATGTTTCCAGAAGGAAAAGCAGAGCTGAAACTGACGGACCCCGAAAACATACTCACCACGGGTATAGAGATAGAAGCACAACCGAGTGGCAAGCGTTTTAAGAAATTATCCTTACTGTCAGGCGGCGAAAGTGCGATGACCGCAATTGCCCTGATATTCGCTATGTTCAAGATAAACCCGGCTCCCTTCTATATCCTCGATGAATGCGATGTGGCGCTGGATGACGTAAACCTTCAACGGCTTGTATCGCTCGTCGACATGTTCAGAGAACAAGCGCAGTTCCTTATCGTCACCCATCAGAGACGCACGATGGAGATGGCTGACATCATGTATGGTGTGAGTATGCAAAAAGACGGAGTGTCAAGACTGGTGTCGCAAAGATTCAAAGAGGTCGAAGGCGATAATGCAAGAGTCGCAAAAACACTGGCTTAACGGCCTCAAAAGTGCGCTTAAGAGGTCGCGCGCGACCATCATCGAACCCCTTAGCGAGGTCTTCAGTAGAAAACGGATCGACGACCGGTTTTGGGAAGACACGGAAGATATCTTGATCCAGGGCGATGTAGGCGTCCCTACCGCTTTAAAGATAATAGAAGGTTTGAAGGCCGACCTCAAAGAGTCTCCGCTGCGTGATACGGCAGAGATGCCGGAGAGGCTTAAGAAAACGATAATCGGGATCCTCGAACAGGAGAGGATTCCGCCGGTATCCACCGGATCACCTTTAACAGTTAAGATCATTGTCGGTGTAAACGGCGCCGGCAAGACGACCAGCATCGCAAAGCTGGCGCATAAATTCAGCGAATCGGGCAGTCGCGTGCTGATAGCGGCAGCCGATACATATAGGGCGGCAGCGATCGAGCAGGTACAGATATGGGCTGACAGGATCGGAGTCGACGTAGTCAAACACGAAAGGGGGAGCGACGCGGCTGCGGTTGTCTACGATGCCGTCCACGCCGCCAAAGCTCGTGGTGCCGATATATTGATCATTGACACAGCCGGGAGACTCCATACGAAAGTGCCTTTGATGGAAGAGATACGGAAGGTAAAACGCGTCGTGGAACGTGAAATGCAGGGAGCGCAGATAGAGACGTTGTTAGTCATAGACGCGACCACAGGACAAAACGGACTTTCGCAGGCAAAGCTGTTCAATGACGCTCTCGATCTCAATGGCATAATCCTGGCAAAACTGGACGGAACGGCAAAAGGTGGAATAATCCTGGCGATCATCGATGCGCTGGGGATCCCGGTCAGGTATATCGGTACGGGTGAGAGGGTGGAAGACCTGGCTGAATTCGAAGCGCACGCTTTTGTCGACGCCCTTCTTTCTTGACATCTACCAGTACTTTTAATAAAATTAGTATGTTTTGCCCTCGTTAAAGTCAATCTGATCGCAAAGCTCGGGTGAAATCATGTTTGAGACATTGACAAACCGTCTATCAGACGTGTTTAGGAACTTGCGCGGACGCGGACGGTTAAGCGATAAAGATGTAGAATCAGCGATGCGCGAGATCAAACTCGCGTTGCTTGAGGCGGACGTAAATTACAAAGTTGTCAAGGATTTCATAGCAGGCGTCAAAGAAAAAGCCGTCGGTGAAGAGATCCTGAAGAGTCTTACACCCGGCCAGCAGGTTGTCAAGCTGGTCAGTGATGAGTTGACATCGCTCATGGGTGGAAGCCCAAGCACACTGGGTTTAGCAGGGAAGCCGCCAACGATAATAATGCTGGTGGGTTTGCAGGGTACGGGGAAGACATCCCTGGCCGCAAAGCTAGGCCTCATGTATAAGTCGGAAGGGAAAAAGGTGCTATTGACGGCCGCTGACGTATATAGGCCCGCGGCGGTACAGCAGCTTGAAGCCCTCGGAAAAGAACTGGACATAGACGTCTTCAAAGGCGAAAAAGATGAGCCGGCTCTAAAGGTCGCAGAAAGAAGTTATCGGACTGCGGACAAAGAGGGGTATTCGATACTCATAATGGATACAGCCGGGCGTCTTCATATAGATGAGAGCATGATGGACGAGCTGAAGAGCATAAAAACCGCTCTCAAGCCGCACTCGGTCTTGTTTGTCGCTGACGCGATGACCGGGCAAGATGCCGTGAACCAGGCATTACAGTTTGATGAAAGCGTAGGTTTCGACGGTGTCGTTCTGACGAAACTGGACGGCGACGCCAGGGGTGGAGCGGCGCTCTCAGTAAAGGCGGTAACCGGAAAACCGGTGATGTTCGTCGGTACCGGAGAGAAGCCCAGAGATCTTGAGGTATTCTATCCAGACCGGATGGCATCACGGATCATAGGCATGGGCGACGTGTTAAGCCTTATCGAAAAGGCGGAAGCTGCAGTCGATAAGCAAGACGCGGAAGAGATGGCTCGTAAGATGCTTAAAGACGAATTCACTCTGGATGACTTCCTGGTTCAGCTCGATCAGGTAAGCCAGATAGGGGCCATTGACGAGATCATAAAGATGCTGCCGGCACAGATGGCGCCTAAGGGATTGAAGGACATATCGGTCTCGGAGAGCGATCTCAAGAAGATAAAGGCGATCATACAATCTATGACAAAAGATGAACGTAGCCTGCCTAAGTCTATAAACGGGAACCGGCGGACTCGCATCGCGCGCGGCAGTGGTACCGAGGTCAGTGATGTAAACAGACTTCTGAAACAGTTTGAACAGATGAAAAAGATGATGAAGGGCCTGACAGGGAAGAAAGGCAAGTTCAGGCCGATCCAAGGATTCTAAGGAGGTGAGATCTTGGCGGTAACGATCAGATTGACCCGTATGGGCAGGAAGAAACTTCCATTCTATAGGGTGGTGGTGGCCGATTCGAGGATGCCCAGGGACGGGCGGATAATCGAGATGATCGGTTTCTATGATCCGAAGACCGAACCTTCAGTTGTGGAGATCGATAAAGAGAAAGCCGGATATTGGCTAAGCCAGGGCGCGACACCGAGCAACACGGTAAACAAATTACTGGCCATAGCCGGTGTCATCGAAACAGAAAGAAAACTTAAGAAGCCTAAAGCTAAGGAAGTCAAGAAGGTCAAGGAGACAAAGGAAAAGGCGGAAGAATAGGTGCACGAGAACTCACTGAAAGAACTTCTTATCTTTCTTGCACAGTCGATCGTGGACGATCCCGATCAAGTGACTGTGGATCTATCGCAAGGCGATAGAGCTGATATATTGACTCTTAAAGTCGCTCCGGATGACATGGGCAAGGTCATCGGCAAGAAAGGAAGGATAGCAACTGCCTTGAGAACGATTGTAAGGGCTGCGGCGACAAGAGAGGGTAAGCACATCATCATAGAGATAGTCGATTGATGTCATATTCTCCGTCAAGGTGACAAGAATGCTCGAAAATGATGAATATAAGGTCGATGACATCATTGGGATGCGTGTGATCTTGAAAGACGGAACATATATCGGAATAGTGACAGACGTGATGTATACGGGCGCGAATGACGTATATACGGTAGATACAGGGAAAGGCGAGGTCCTGATTCCGGCTATAAAAGACGTCATAAAGAGCATATCTGTTGAGAAGAAGGAAATGATCATAGAACCGCTGGAGGGTCTTTTTTAAGGAACGGTCAACAATGAGGATCGACATATTAAGCATCTTTCCCGGATATTTCGATATCCCTATAAATGAAGGCATTTTGAAGATCGCCCGGGACAAGGGGCTATTAATAATAAAAACGATAGATATCAGGGATTTTACGGAAGATAAGCACAGACAGGTAGATGACTATCCGTACGGCGGAGGTCCGGGGATGGTCATGAAGCCCGATCCGGTATTCAAAGCGGTCGAATCCGTGCTGCATGAGCATCCAGAGTCTTGGCGGCAGCAAGCGCGTACGGTCTTGTTGACGCCGCGAGGCAAACAGTTCGACCAGTCGATGGCGGCGGAGTTTGCCGGTGAGGAAAGAATTGTCCTCATATGCGGGCACTATGAAGGTATTGATGAAAGAGTGCATCAGAAGGTCTCCGATGAGGTGTCGATCGGCGATTATGTGTTGAGCGGCGGTGAACCCGCGGCGCTTGTCTTTGTGGATGCGATCACGCGTTTACTGAAAGGGGTGCTGGGAAGTGCCGAGTCGCTGGCTGAAGAGTCGTTTATCGAGGGGTTACTCGAGTATCCTCAATACACGAGGCCGGCACTCTATGAAGGAATGAAAGTGCCCGATGTTCTATTGAGCGGCGACCATGCTAAAATAGCTTCATGGAAAAGGATGGAATCGATAAGACAGACCTATAAGATAAGGCCTGATATTCTAAAGAAGGCGAGTCTTTCACAAGCGGAGAAGGACTTTATAAAAGCTCTTAACGAACAAAAAGATAAAGGAGAAGGCAAGGATGAACAAGATCGCGTTGTTTGAGAAGTCATATCTTAGAAAGCGGATACCGGATTTTCGTCCGGGTGATACGGTTCGCGTCCACTTGCGGGTCGTTGAGGGTGACCGGGAGAGAATACAGGTCTTCCAGGGAACGGTGTTGAAGAAACAGGGATCTGGAGTGAGGGAGACATTCACGGTCCGTAAGATCTCTTTCGGAGTAGGCGTTGAAAGGACGTTTCTGATGCACTCTCCCATGCTGTCCAAGATCGAGGTAAAATCACACGGACACGTACGCCGCGCAAAACTCTACTACCTTAGAGAACGGGTAGGAAAGAAGGCTAGGGTGCGCGAAAAACTCAGAGAAGGAGCGCTTCCCGAGGCGGAAGACATCGTGGCAGCGGATGAAGAAGAAGTAGTAGTAGAGGAAGTAAAGGAAGAAGAGCGGGAAGAGGAAAGTGGAAAAGGGAAAGAGGAAGCTAAAGAAGAAGTAAAAGAGGTCAAGGAAGTCAAAGAAGAAGCGAAGGAAGAAGTGAAGGAAGAAAAGAAAGTAGAAGAGGTAAAAGAGGAAGTCAAAGAGGAAGCTAAAGAAGTAAAAACAGATGTGCAGGAAGGTAGCGAAAAAGAGAAATAATGGAAGAAGAACGTACACATCAGCGCACCGGCATATCTCTCGCTGTCGAGTTTGTTGTCATATTTGTAGTT
This sequence comes from Actinomycetota bacterium, assembly GCA_020052375.1. Lineage (GTDB taxonomy): Bacteria > Actinomycetota > JAHEXW01 > JAHEXW01 > JAGVPG01 > JAGVPG01. Next base: position 14,033 of record JAGVPG010000021.1, read on the forward strand.
GCTTATATACTGGCCTACGGCTTACAGAACTACATCTTCGGTAATTTTCAGATACAACAGCACAGCATGGAGCCGACGCTCTATGAAAACGACAGGGTGCTTATAAATAGGGTCGTTTACTACTACTCGCAGCCACAAAGACGCGATATTGTTATCCTGCTGGATCCCACAGGAAGCAGGAACGACTTTGTCAAAAGGGTGGTCGCACTACCCGGAGAAGTGATCGAGATACGAGACGGACAGACATATGTCAACAACAAGCGCGTTGACGAGTTCTACCTGTCTACGGATCTCAGCAATGAGAACGTTGGTCCGTTGCGCGTTCCTGATGATTCATACTTTGTTATGGGCGATAACCGTACGGTATCCAGTGACAGCCGGAGATTCGGGCCGGTAAAGCGTGATAACATCCTAGGCAAGGTCATGGTAGTGTGGTGGCCGGTCAACCATTCGCAGATCCCAAGACAATAAGAAGAAACGATCCGCTTTTTGATTTCGACAAAAAGATACGCGCATCCGGATTCGCGTATCTTGGAGGCGCGGATGAATCGGGTAGGGGAGCGCTGGCAGGTCCGTTAGCGGCGGCGGCTGTAATCTTGCCGGAAGATCTTTATCTTGAAGGACTTGACGACTCAAAACGCTTGACTCCAAAAAAACGCGAAACGCTCTACGCGCTGATTATAAAAGGCGCGATCTGCTGGAAAGTGATCCTCATCGAACCCGCGGAGATCGATAAAAAAGGCCTTCACGTAGCCAATCTTTATGCTCTCGAGTCAGCGGTAATAGCGCTCGATCCGGCCCCTGATTTCGTGATAACCGACAGATACGAGGCAAAACAACTGAATATGCCGCATCTTGGGGTGAAGAAGGGTGACCGCGTTAGCGCGACGATAGCGGCGGCATCGATCGTCGCGAAAGTGACAAGGGACGGGATAATGCGCGAGTATGCCGAACAGTACCCCGAATACGGTCTCGAACAGCACAAAGGATACGGGACAAAGAGTCATTTCTTAGCGATCCGGAAGCACGGTCCATCGCCCATCCACCGGCGGTCATTTGCCGGCGTCGTTTAACAATCCTACAAAGCAAAAAGACAAGGTTGGAATCCTAAAAACGTTGACAAACGTGTGAAATAATTGGTACATTTATAATAAGTCTTATTAAGACTATAAATATTATTAATGTTTATCGGAGCAAGGTGAAGAAAATAAAATGGTAAAAATGACCGGCAACATTAAGAAGATCGTTATCGGTCTGGCTTCTGTAACGTTTCTTGTAGTCCTGTATTTTGTATTCTCCCCGTTCAGGATGTTTGTAAACAACGCGTTTCAGATACTTTCAAAGGCCGATACGAAAGCGCTAAAGACATATCTTCTGTCATTCGGAGCGTGGGCTCCGGTGGTATCTGCTTTATTGATGGTATTCCAGTCGATCGTCGCCCCATTACCGGCGTTCGTCATCACCTTTACCAACGGCCTGTTGTTCGGTGTCTGGTGGGGCACATTACTCTCCTGGAGCAGCGCGATGATAGGCGCGGCGGCATGTTTCTATATATCGAAGTTATTGGGGCGCCCGGTCGTCGAGAAGCTGGCAGGGGGGCCAAGCCTTGAATGGACGGACAGGTTTTTCGACCGTTACGGTTCCCACGCGATCATAATCGCCCGTCTCTTGCCATTCGTGCCGTTCGATCCGATAAGCTATGGAGCGGGATTGACAGGCATGGGATTCTGGGAATTCTTCTTGGCGACAGGTATCGGTCAGCTTCCGGCTACTGTTGTCTACTCTTACCTGGGACAGACGGCCACCGGGACTGTGAAAGTCCTATTGCTGGTGTTCGCCGTAGTCGCATCGCTCATCATAATAAGCACGGCTCTTAGAAAGCGCTTTAACAAGCGGCTCATGGAGGCTTAGATCATGACTAAGGCAAAAAGGATCACCGCTGAACTTTTAAGGGTAGCCATCAGCCTGACTCTTCTTGCGATCGTCCTGGTCAGAATCGATTGGGATAAAGCCCTCTCTTTGATCAAGAACTCGGATCCACTCTGGTGGACCGCCGGTATATGCGTGACGGTCGCGGCTATTCTATTAAGCGCATATAAATGGCGGCTTGTACTGATAGCGCAAGGCACGGATGTTCCGTTATCCAAACTCACGGGAGCATACTTTATCGGCTTGTTCTTTAATAATTTTCTACCCTCTAGCATGGGCGGCGACGCGTACCGAGCGTACGATGTGTCGACTTTCACGAAACGGAAGCACAGCGCGGTCGCATCAGTGATCGCGGAACGCATTCTGGCAGCGGTGGCTTTAGGGACCATGGCCGGATTGGGACTGCTTTTGGGTTACAAGGAAGCGGGCAAGTTTGCCGGTTGGATAGCCGTAGTATTGATCGGCTGCTTTGGAATCCTGTTCGCAAGTGTGAATGTCGATAAGGTCATATATCTGGGCGACCGGATCAGGCGTTTTCGCGATTCAAGGTTACGCGGCAAGCTTAGTGAATTCGGTGACGCGCTAAAAGCGCCGGTCGACGACAAAGAGACGCTGATGTCGGTGCTGTTGCTATCGATAGCGTTTCAAGTCTGTGTAATATTAGTCAATGTGGCGGTGTTCAGAGCGCTAAAAGTGGACGTGCCTTTAAGGTATTTCTTTATCTTTGTGCCTCTAATAATGGCTCTTGGCATGTTGCCTGTTTCCATAAACGGGTGGGGCATACAAGAAGGAGCATATATACTGTTCTTCAGTAGAGCGGGGTTGAGTGCGACACAGGCGGTCACGGGATCTATCAGTTTTACATTGACAGTGACATTGGTCAGCATCGTCGGCGTCATCCTGCTGATCTCTAAGGGTCTGCCGGAAAGGCGGAGTCATGACGGAAAAAGCGGATCTCGCGTACGAGAAAGCGGCCCGGTACTTTAATAGCGGGTTTAACTGCGCTCAAGCTGTGATAAAGGCCGTATATGAGGCCGGGGATGAGGATGCCCCAGCAGGTCTTTTGAATGCGGCGGCGGGGATGTCCGGAGGGATAGGATTTTCCGGTTGCGTATGCGGCGCGCTAAATGGCGGAGTGATGTTGCTGGGATACCGTCTTGGGGGCGACAAAAAAAGCGCGGCCAAAGCTAGAGGTTTGAGCAGTAAACTCGCAAGGTGGTTCAATAAGAGGTTCGGTACGACATGTTGTATTTTGATCAGAGATAAAAGACCTTTCGCGGACAAGGAAGCCAAACGCAGATGTACGGAAGCAACAGCTGAGACTGCAAGGGAAATAGTGAAGATGCTTGGATAGGATGGATACAGCGGATAGCCGGAAGATCTCCGTGATCATCCCGGTCTATGATGAGCGGGAGATGATCGCCTCGGCAATAGAAAACATCAGGTCTGAGGGTGAGGATGTAGAGGTAATAGTAGTCGACGGCGGAAGCTCGGACGGTTCGCGCGAGATCGCTGCCGGTCTTGCCCGCATAGAAGTAAGCAAAAAGGGACGCGCGGTCCAGATGAACAAAGGGGCGCGGATAGCCAGTGGCGATATCCTGCTTTTTCTGCACGCGGACACATATCTTCCCGATCGTTCTTTTGAGTGCATTAAAGAATCGTTTATCGATCCTGATGTGATCGGCGGTAGATTCAAGATGTCCTTGACCGGTAAGAGCGTCGGCTACAGGACGATATCGATGATGATAAATCTACGGGATCGTCTTTTCGGTGGTTTTACAGGCGATCAGGCGATCTTTATCGACAGAAAAAGGTTTTTCGAGATAGGGGGATACAAAGACATCCCTCTTTTTGAAGACCTCGATATGGCAAGGAAAATGAGAAAATACGGTAAGGTTGTCAGGATACCCGATCATGCCATAGCTTCAAACAGACGTTGGGTAAAAAAGGGAATAATGAGGACTATCATAAAGATGTGGCTTCTTCGCCTGCTGTATCTCGCGGGAGTTTCACCGGCCACACTGGCAAAAGTCTATAAGGACGTGAGATAGGTTTGCCTGAAGAGAATAGAGGTAAGAAAATAAGGGATTTTCTTAAGATACGCGAGAACGGGAAAAGGATATTCATAGATCCTTCCAAGCCGGTGTGGTTTGCGGTGAACGATAAAGGCGCGGACATAGTAGAAGGTCTTTTAAGGGGAGCGGACTATCTTGAGGATGCCGAAGCGCTGGAATTCATCAAGCAATTGCATAGTCAGGAGCTAGTAGATAAAGCTGTACTTGATGTACAGAAATATTCAGGCAGGAGTGGTCTCATCAAGCACGATATACTGGATGAACTATGGCTGCATGTGACAAACGTCTGCAACTTGACATGTAAACACTGTCTTGTAAGCGCTGTCATGAAGAATGACGGATCTTATCGGGAGATGACGACTGAAGAGATCTACGTTCTGGTGGAAGAGGCCAGGTCGCTGGGAGCGCGCCGGTTTTATTTAAGCGGCGGCGAGCCGTTTCTTCGAGAAGATATCTTCGATTTGATAGAAAGAGTGACGCAGAAAGATCAGTTGGTCATACTGACGAACGGAAGTCTGATAAAAAGAAACAGAAAGTCGCTCGATGGATTAAGAAACAAGAACAGGATACTGTTTCAAGTCAGTCTTGAAGCCGATTGCGAAGAAATACATGACAACTTGAGAAGCAAGGGCGGTTTTAAGGTAGCAATCGAGGGGATAAAGACTCTGATAGATATAGGTATGACGCCGGTCGCCGCGATGACTATCACGAAGATAAACATATCGCGCTTATGCGATGTAAACAGATTGCTGCAGGATCTGGGGGTACGTTTTCAACATCTACTGTGGCTTCATCAAAGGGGAAGAGCAGCGGGTAACCGGCAGCTCTCGATCGATCCTAAGGAGATCGCGATGAAGCTGGAAGAGTTACAAGACGTGTCTTCCGGGACGGGTGTCGCGGTGACCGTACAGAAAGCCGCATGTGCCCGGGTAAGCGGTAGACGCTCGATCAAGAACGATCTCTGCCATGCCGGGTGCGGGACGCTGGCGATAGGTCCGGACGGGGAAGCGTATCCTTGCGGCGCTCTGGTAGGTGAAGAAGCACTGAAATGTGGTTCTGTCGTCGACGAAGGATTAACCGCCATATGGAAAGACAGTAAGGTCTTGAAAGATATCAGGAACGCGAGTCTAACAGATACACAAAAGTGTGCTTCGTGTAGTTACAGGTTCTATTGCGGTGGAGGTTGCATATCGTATAAGTATTTTAATAACGGCCATATATCAGGAATCGACCCGTATTGCGATACCTATAAAGTATTATACGAAAACGCTCTTCTGAATACAGTGAGAGAGCGATGTAAAGACATCAAACCGGTAAAAGACCGGCCGGTGATCTATGCCGCCTCTTGCCCTCCGGCGGAATTGCCGCCGGGGCAGCGCCTTGATGTGAGGAGTTTCCATTGCGCCTGCGTCCTGACGACCAATGATGAGTGCAAGAAAGACTGCAGCTAGACCTGCAATAGTAATAATGAGCCGGATGCCGGTTACCGGCGAAGTCAAAACCCGGATGCAACCGCTTATAAGCCCCGAAAGGTCCGCCGATCTGCAACGCGCTTTGCTGCTAGACACTTTAGATATGGTCGGTTTCATTAAAAGGACAACGGCATTCCTCGCGTTCGCTCCTGCGGAAAGAAATGGTATATCTTGTCCACACAAGGTGCCAAGAGAACAAGTATTCCGGCAGATAGGCAGGGATCTCGGCGAAAGGATCCTTGAATCTTCAAAGACTGTGCTGAATAAGGGTTATTCACCTGTTGTCATAATAGGAAGCGACTGCCCGGTACTGCAACCCGAAACAATCGATGAAGCGATCCATTCACTAGACAGCGCCGATGTGTGCATCGGGCCGGCACAAGACGGCGGATACTATCTTATAGGCATGAAAAGGACGATCTCTGATATCTTCTTGGATATCCCATGGGGCACCAGCGAAGTGTTTGATGCTACAACACAGAGAGCAGTGAGATCGGGTTTAAATGTGCATCTTCTGCAAAAACTTTTCGACATCGACACAAGGTCATCGCTAGAACAACTTGCCCCCATCCTAAAGGATCCCGATAGATCAGGGATCCGGCACTTTCCGCAGCGTACTTATGACTGGATGTTGAAAGAGGGATTTTGTGGTGACAAGAAGTCATAGTAACGATATCATACAGAAGTAGTAGTCGAGTCTTTATCAAAAGGGGGTAAGACGATGGGCAAGAGAACACCTTCTGGAGGTTCGGCAGCCTTCTGGGCAGTATTCGCCTGCATCATCACTTTTATTTTTACGGCACTGGTATTTACTGTAGGGGCTTATGCATGGGGGAACAGTCAGTGGAAAAAGAAAGCGGACGTCGATAGCAAAAAGATAAAACTGCTTGAGAAGAAGATCAAACTCCTCGAAAAAGAGAACGGTGAATTGAAGCAGAGCACACAAAAACTTGAACAACAGGATGAATATGCAGGTTGGCAGACATATGAAAATAATAACTACGGGTATACGATGAAGTATCCGGCTGATTGGACAGTAGAACATAAGACGGAGGCGGATGATGGAAGTCCGGCAGACTGGCTTCTGTTCAGCAGTCCCGACAAAACGTACTCTCTTTCTTTCGGGATCAGAAACAAAGGTGACACGATAGCGATAATGGGAAGGACCGGAACGGGAGCGGGGGATTTTGAAGCGCTGGGAACGGCTTTTATTGGATCGACAGAGGTACATGTGATGAAACTTGTATTTGAAGGAAAGGTAAAATTGATATCTTACGGCGGCGCAAGCGGGACTAAAACGGAGATCGACAGCCACGAAGTCACCGCCGAATTCAATAAGAAATACGAGGGCGATTACAAAGACTACAGTATCGATGATCCACCCGAGAAGCTCATAGCGGATAAAATCCTAAAATCCTTTCAACTGAAATAAACTTGATGATGAAGCGGCGAAGTCGGCACATCATTACCTTGACTTTATCGGTGATGATGCTGATGATCTTCTCGACTGCTTGTATATGCTGGTGCGCACCGATAGATACAATGGTCCACAATGGCAACTGCGCCAGGATCATGTATAAATCACCTTCAAGCAAATCAAAGGTTCCACTACCCCCGGCCGTATCGATTGCTTTTGTTAAAGACGGCGACATATGGCGGATAAAGGAAGATGGGTCGGAGAAGAAGCAACTTACAAAGACTGCCGACAATGAATCCTGCCTTTCATACTCGTATTCAAAAGGAAGACTATGGTATATAAAGACCAGCACATATATGTATGAATCAGTAGGCGTCGGCGATGTATGGAGTATCAAGATGGACGGTTCGGATCCCAAACAGATAACCAGAGGTATAAAGGCGCGTTTTGTAAGTGTCTCACCGGATGGTAAGAAGATCGCCGTCTCTGTAGTCAGGGAGCGGTCGGACATAGAATCGCTGCAGGGACAACCGATAGAGACTTCCGATATGTGGTTGATGGATGCCGAGACTACCGGGCAGACGGCCAGCTCGTCCCATATAGACTTGAGCGGAGATCTTAAGATGAGTCAAGTGGGTGGACGGGATGGGGCGACTTTTGCCGATTGGTCTTCTCAAAGCGACAAACTGGTGTTCACGTATAAACCGGATTCGAGCGCGTCAGTGGGGATATCTACAAAGGAACTCTACATCGTCAATACTGATGGAAAAGACAGAAAGAAGATCGCGACCGGCGTCGACTATCCGAGCTTCTTACCAAACAGCGAATCGATCGCGGTCGCTTTCGGAGTACATTGGGATATCATGGGGCTTAAGATAATAGATTCGTCGGGAACGGATCAAAAGGAGATCGAGCCTATACCGACCACGATCCAAGTCAGCATAGGCAAGCCGTTCGCTCTCTGGTACCAGATCGACCCGCAAGTGCTATATGTGGCATCGGTACAGGAGGGGGGCGGCGCTACGCCGGGAACAACGGTATATCTGGCCGATACAAAAACAGGAGAAAAAAAGGCGCTTTGCTTCTCGCCGGACGTTACAGATCCGTTCAGTATTCCATCGGCAAGCGTGTACACACAGAGGATCGTCCTTCAGCGGGGCATATCGGGCATGCAAGGCAGTAACAACGCGACAATATGGACGGTAAAACTGGACGGATCGGAACTTAAGCAGTTGACAGATGGTCCGGGCGATACGGAGCCAATACTGTTTGAGGAAAAACGGAAAGGCGGCACAACCGGCACGACAAACGCGAGAAATGTTTTTTGCCATAAGTTGGATATCCAGAAATAGAATCAGAGAATAGGAGGCATGAGTTAAATGACAAGAAAAAACATCTTCAACGTGCTTATGACTTGCATGGTCTTAGGTTCAATGATCCTTTTGGCTGGTTGCGCAAAAGGGACAACCGAGTATTCCGACAGCGGTATGACGATAAAAGCAAGTCCGGGTCAGGCTTTCAAGATCGTGCTTGATGCCAATCATACGACGGGCTACGAATGGCAGATCTCGATCCCTCTTGACACAAAGATCGTCCAGTTCGACGGCACGGACTATAAAGCCGAGGACACAGGAAGGGTCGGTTCGGGAGGTAAGGAAGTCTGGACTTTCAAAGCAGCAGGTAAGGGTAAGACCAGGATATTCTTTGAGTATATTAGACCATGGGAAGAGGGCAAGAAACCCGTCGACACAAAGACCTTTAAAGTGGAAATCGACTAAATGTTCGCTTCTTTTGTTACATATTCAGAAAACTGATGTTATAATTAAAAGAACCCCGGTTTCACGGTCCGACCTGTTGGATGTCACGGGAGTCTTAGATGCTTGAAGATAGATTTGTCATAGATGCGTGTACTTTATTGAATTTTTACTGCCGTCTCGAACGCGAAGACTGTCTGCGTAAACTTTTTAGAAGCGGACTTAAAATAACAAGTAAGGTCAGAGACGAGGTACTTTCCTGCGCCGAAGGTCCGGGTAAGCTGAGGCTTCTCTCCGATATAGAAAGCGGTTTCTTAAAAGTCGAGTATATAGGCACTGAAGATATCGAGGATTTTGATATGCTCGAAGGCCCAAGGAATACACTCGATCCGGGGGAGCTAAGCAGCGCAGCTCTTGCAATAGCCCGCAGATACATTTTTATTACGGATGACAGAAGGGCACAAGGCGATCTGCTTGGTACAGGGGTGATCTGTCGTGACAGCAGGTGGATCATAAGGGAAGCGGCTAAGCGGCGTTGCATCACGACGGCTGATAAAAAGAGACTGCTAGATGCCCTGAAGCCCCGCGCGCTCACTTAAGATTTTTAAGACTACCACTTGTTGAAATGTGTTATCTCCGCCAGTTGACGGCGTTTTTGTGATCCCAGCACCGTTTTAACGGACTTCTCGTAAAATCCCGCTTTATCAGCCGGGTATCCTAACGGCGTAAGGGCGACTATCTTCAAAGTGTCCGGTATGTCTAGGGCGGCCTTGAGTATCGGTTCGTCGAATATGCCGACCCAGCAAGTCCCCAAACCCAGATCGGTGGCCGCAAGTACTAGATGTTCCATCGAGATGGCGACATCCACAGCATAATAAGGGATGTCGTAACGATCGCCGCTTGCTTTCGGATCTCCGCAAGAGACAATGACCACAGGCGCGTCGCGCAACCAAAGATTTCGAACAAAACCACCGGAAGAAGCAAGGTCGCGTATCAGTTTCCTGTCGTCGATCACTATATAAGACCAGCACTGCCAGTTCTTCCATGACGGGGCAAGGCGCGCGGCATCTAGTACATGATCGAGCTTTTCTCTCTCGACACCTCGATCGGCGAACCTTCTAACGCTTTTTCTGATCTGTATGACTTCGGAAAGTTCCATACTGTAGATCCAATCCTAAAAACTAAAGGTTATCACTGTACCGCTTCCGGAAACCGTATATATAGTACCACTCCGGCTGCGGCAACTTAACGTGAATGTCGCATCCGACACATTAGATATATAGATGTCATTGTCTGACTGAACCGCGCCATCCATAAAACTAACCCCACCGACAATGGGGTTCAATTCCGCGGCATTCATATTCGCATAGGTAGCGTTATGGTCGACATAATAAGTCTGGGCGGCATTAAGCGCGTTGCGCAGGTTGGATCTGGCCTCCGCGTCATATCCACGGGCGCGGATGGCGACAAAGGAAGGGACGATGATGCCGATCAGAATGCCGATAATGAGAACGACCGTCATCATCTCAAGAAGAGTGAATCCTTGCTCACCCTCGTTCAGCAAAAGCATCCCCCGACTCTTTTCCGGCAGCCCTTAAAGATTGTCAAACAAAAGATATCACAATATGTATTATAATTTAACAGCTATGAGATATTTCAACATGAGCTTGAGGGATATCAGGGAAGACCTTGAAGGGAAGCCGAAGATAGTATTCGTCGTCCTCGGCGTTGTGATGGTGTGGATACTTCACACCATCGATTTCTATCTGGCCCCTGGCGTAGCGTTTTCTCTTCTGTATTGGATACCGGTGTCTATGGCCACTTGGTTCTCCGGATTATGGGGCGGGGTTATCGTTACATTCAGCAGCGCCATCGGTTGGCTGGTCCATGATTATCTGACAGGCATGAACCTGAGTGATCCGGTAAGGACGATCTTTCTGGAACTCGGATTTTTATTGGTGGGCGCTTACATCCTGGCGAATCTGAAAAAATCTCTGGATGTAGAGAAGACCTTCGCAGTGACCGATGCGCTTACGAAAGTAGGAAACTGGCGCTGGTTTACCGACAGAGCTGACTATGAGATAAGGCGTTCGACCAGGTATAACCACGTTTTCAGTCTCCTGTACATGGATGTCGACAACTTTAAAGAGATCAATGACAATTACGGGCATGTAACCGGGAACGAACTACTGGTGATGATAGGCATAACGATCAGGAATCACACGAGAAGTACGGACATCACCGCCCGTCTCGGAGGCGACGAGTTCGCGATACTTTTGCCAGAGGCGAATGAGAAACAGGCAAAAGTAGTGGCTTTAAAACTAAAAGGTCTTCTGGATCAGGCAATGGAATCGACCGAGTGGCCGGTGACTTTCAGTTTCGGCGTAGTCACATTCGACCAGCCGCCTGCCAATGTGGACGACTTGATAAGATTTGCCGATGAGATGATGTATGAAGCAAAGGAAAAGGGGAAAGACCGGATGGAGACACGTGTCTTTCAAGGATATGAAAGCGAAGTAGAACGGAGCGTGAGGAAGTGACATGGAAGTTTTGAAGCCGAAGGTATGGCAGATACTGATCGGGTCGTTTCTGGTGTTGCTGTCGGCGGCTCTTTATCTGCTGCACTTCCTGATATTCAGAGACCTAAACCATCTCGCTGTGTACGCCCTTAGTGAACTGGCGTTTCTGCCGCTTGAAGTCCTTTTTGTGACAATGATACTTCATGAATTGCTGAACGCGCGTGACAAGCGTAACCGGCTGTTAAAACTGAATATGCTGATAGGGTTGTTCTTCAGCGAGATCGGGACAAAACTGATGGTGATCTTCTCGGACGCGGATCCGGGACAGGATGAGATAAAGCGCCGCCTGATCATCAAGGAGGATTGGACTGACAGAGAGTTCAATAAGGTCTGCGCGGACTTAAAACAGCACGACTACACGATATCCGGAGACGTGCTCGACATGAGCCGTATAAAATCCGTTTTGTCGGCGGACAGAGACCTATTGCTCCGTCTCATGGAAAACCCCAGTGTACTGGAACATGAAGCATTCACTGAACTCTTAAGATCTGTTTTTCACTTAAGGGAAGAACTGGGTTACAGGAAGGATATCGGCAGTCTTCCTGCCAAGGACGTGGAACACCTCATAGTGGATTGCGAGAGGGTCTATAAAAGGTTGGTCCCGGAGTGGGTGGACTATATGAAGTATCTAAAGAAGTTCCATCCATACTTTTTCCTGCTGGCTTTGCGGACGAATCCGTTCGACACCGACGCATCGGTCATCATATCTTAAAACATACATAAGAAATTCATAACCGGTTCATTTGCTCTTCACTCTGTTTTGGTGTAATAGGATTAACGCAACGCAGTTCATGAGAGCAAACATGCCGGAGCCGGTCTTTAAAAAGACCGGCTCTTTTTGTTGTGTTAATATAGGAAAAACTCTTTAAGGAGGCGTCTTTGACTGACGCTTTTGATATTTCCGCGGTAAAAGGTCTTAAAGACAAGGATGCAAAGGCGATCCTTGTCAAAGACGGATACAACGAACTGCCATCATCGAAACCGAGAAGCATATTGAACATCGCCTTCGACGTCGTCCGCGAGCCGATGTTTCTGCTTCTCGTCGCGGCCGGCGCTATCTATCTCATCTTGGGTGATGTAAGAGAAGCCTTGATGCTGTTGAGCTTTGTCTTTGTCGTCATGGGCATCACCTTATACCAGGAAAGGAAGACCGAGCGCGTTTTAGAAGCCCTCCGGGATCTATCGAGTCCGCGGGCTTTGGTCATCCGTGACGGCCGTCAAAAAAGGATTCCCGGAAGGGAAGTCGTCAACGGTGACATGCTTGTCCTTTCGGAGGGAGACCGCGTGCCGGCGGACAGCATCCTACTCGATACGATGGGACTGCAAGTGGACGAGTCCCTATTGACCGGAGAGTCCATGCCTGTATCAAAGAAGACAGGGACTCTTGATGATTGTATGCTTCGGCCGGGCGGAGATAGCCTTCCTTGCCTGTATTCGGGCACTCTCATCGTCAAAGGGCAAGGGATAGCGGTAGTCAAGGCGATCGGGATAGATACGGAGATCGGTAAGATAGGCAAGGAGCTTAAAAGGATCACTCCGGAACCCACTACGCTACAAGTCGAAACAGGCAAGATCGTCAAGAGGCTGGCGCTGCTGGGAATAACACTGTGCATCATTGTGATCATAGTTTATGGAATAACGCGGGACGACTGGTTGCAGGGATTCCTGGCCGGATTGACGCTCGCGATGGCTACATTGCCGGAGGAGTTTTCGGTGGTGCTGACCATATTTTTAGCTCTGGGCGCTTGGCGGATCTCCCGAAGCAATGTATTGACCAGGCGTATCCCAGCGATCGAGACACTCGGCGCGGCCACAGTCCTATGCGTCGATAAAACGGGAACGATAACTCAAAACCTCATGAGCGTAAAGACTCTGACAGTAGGCCGGGATGTCTTCGATCTGGACAAGGAGCAAAAAAGTATCCCTGAGAGTTTTCACGAGATCGTAGAGTTTGCCATTCTTGCAAGTCAAAGGGATCCGTTCGATCCGATGGAAAAAGCCATCAAGTCTTTGGGTGAGTCCCATCTCAATAACACGGAACACCTGCATAAGGACTGGAAACTGGTCAGGGAATATCCTTTATCCGAAGAACTCCTAGCTTTATCGCATGTTTGGAAGTCTCCTCATGGAAGTGATTATGTGATAGCCGCGAAAGGGGCGCCTGAAGCGATCGCGGATCTGTGTCATTTCTCTAATGATCGTATCCGGGAGCTCGAGTCGTCCATCGAGGGATTGGCGGATGAAGGCCTGCGAGTCATAGGTGTTGCGAAAGCTCACTTCAGCGAGCCGGAGTTTCCCGGAAAGCAGCATGACTTTACGTTTGAGTTCCTGGGTCTTGTGGGCTTAAGCGATCCGGTAAAGCCTCTGGTTCATGAGGCGGTGAAGGAATGCAATAGCGCGGGCGTGCGTGTGATCATGATAACCGGTGATTATCCGGGGACCGCTCGCCGTATCGCCGAAGAGATAGGGCTGCCGTGGCAGGATAAGATAATCACGGGTGCCGAGCTGGATATGATGACGGATGAAGAACTGCTCGAACGGATATCGGATGTCAGTATATTCGCCCGTGTCTTGCCGGAGCAGAAACTCCGGATCGTTGAGGCTTTGAAGCACAAGGATGAAGTCGTTGCGATGACCGGCGATGGAGTAAATGACGCACCCGCTTTAAGGTCGGCCCATATCGGGATTGCCATGGGTGGCAGGGGGACCGACGTTGCCAGAGAAGCGGCGGATCTTGTCTTGCTGGATGATGATTTCTCTTCGATAGTGGCTGCGGTAAGGTTGGGCCGGCGCATATTCGATAATCTTAAGAAAGCCATGGCGTATATATTTGCCGTCCATGTACCGATCGCGGGTCTATCGCTTATACCCGTAATACTGGGGTGGCCGCTGGTGTTGATGCCCGTGCATATAGTCTTTTTAGAGTTGATAATCGATCCGGCTTGTTCCATCATCTTCGAAGCAGAACCGGAGGAAGAGAACGTGATGAGCAGGCCTCCGAGGAACCAAGCAGACCCCCTCTTCGGAGCGCGGACTGTGCTGCTAAGTCTTCTACAAGGAACAAGTGTTTTGATCATAGTCATGGCCATATTTTCCATAGCATACATGAGGGGGCAGGGTGTAGCAGATGCGCGCGCTTTGACCTTTGCATCGCTCATCGTAGCGAACTTAGGACTTATTCTGACGAACCGCTCATGGTCGAGGACGATAATCGGCACAATAGGCACAAAGAACAACGCTTTGTGGTGGATAATCGGGGGCGCCGTGGTTTTTCTCGCGCTCACGATTTATACGCCGTTCCTGAGAGGTTTGTTTCATTTCACGACCTTGCACCCGGTAGATATACTCATATCGATAGCAGCCGGCGGGATCGGTATATTATGGTTTGAGATCTTGAAGGTGTTGAACCGGAAAAGGAAGGGGTCAAAGGGATGAAAGTGCTGATAGTCTTCTATTCGATGCACGGACATATTTTAAAGATGGCTCATGCCGTAGCTGAAGGCGTGGATCAAGTCGATGGAGTAAGAGCGGAGCTCAGGCGTGTTCCAGAGACTATTCCCGAAGATGTTCTAAGAAAGGCCGGAGCGTGGGAGGCTCATCTGGAATGCTCAAGTATCGCCGAGTGTATGCTCGAGGATCTTGTTGAAGCTGATGCCGTTATATTCGGAACGCCGACGCGTTACGGCAATATGACCGGACAGATGCGGCTGTTCATGGATAAGACCGGCTCACTTTGGCTGAAGCAGGCATTGGCCGGAAAAGTCGGCGGCGTCTTTACAAGCGGTAACACACAGCACGGAGGGCAAGAAAGCACGATCTTGAGTTTCTATACGAATCTTTTACACCACGGGATGGTGATAGCCGGTCTCCCGTATCTGTTTAAGGGGCAGATGACGATGAAGGAGATCAGCGGTTGTTCGCCATATGGCGCGTCCTGCGTAGTCGGCCAGGATGATCCGAGGATGCCGGTCGAGAGTGAACTCGCCGGGGCGAGGTTCCAGGGGAGATATGTAGCGCTGTTGACCAGGTCCTTAGCAAAAGATAGGGCAGGGATAGTGGAAGAACTGAAGGAATGAAGTGAGGAAGTGAGGAAGTGAGGAAGGAAGCGGCGAATCTTTTGTTCCGTTTATATATGGTCGTGGTGGCACTGTTACTTTTAAGTGTCCCGGGATCGTTCGTTTACTGGTATATGCAGCCGGATAAGCCGATAGATGCCGTATTGATAGACAAGACGGTGCCGACCAAGGAATACAGGGAACACAGATCTTTGATGTGGACTCTGGATAATCTGAAATATGTGAACAAGAAGACCGGGATGCCATTCCGTTATGATAAAGACTACTTCGGATTTTTCCCGCTCAGCGGGATCAGATACAACATACGGGAATTGCCTGAACGCATCGGGCACCCCGATCTCATCTATATCGTTGATACCCTTGGTATCTATAAAAACGATCTAAACCTGCAGACCGTGACCGGTGAACGCTCCGATCTTCTTTATGGAGGAACAGAAGATCAAGAGGTCGAGACCATAAAAAGAGCGATGACGCAGACAAACATATTGATAGCCGAGTTCGACTCGATAGCAACACCGACAAGGCCGAGAACGAGCAAGGAGTTGGAGTCCTTGCTGGGCGTTGAATGGACCGGATGGACAGGCCGATACTTTGCGGATCTTAGGAGCTCGAATACTGAAGTGCCTCGATGGCTGATCACAGGTTATGAGCAACAAAGCGGGAAGAAGTGGTCGTATACAGGACAGGGCATAGCGTTCGTCCACGAAGACGGGACCGTTTTTATCATGACACATGGAAGAGATATCGGAAACGGTCTGAACTCGGTGTATTTTAGGGGTGATACCGTGCGCAGGTTCGGTGTCCAGGATCGAGTCAGGTACTACTACTGGTTCGATGTAGTTAAACCTAAGGGCGACGTTGAGATATTGGCCGATTACGAGCTCGATGTAACGGCACAAGGAAAAGCCTTGCTTAAGAAGCATGGTCTTAAGTCTACCTTTCCGGCGATAATCGCCAAAGATTCGCCTTATAATACCTATTATTTCGCGGGGGATTATGCGGACAACAAACCTGTGCCGAGCATATACAACTCGACGATAGCGAAGCCCGTGTACTCTACTCTTTCAAGAGATGCAGATGGAAATACAGGATATTTCTACTGGAGGGTATACTATCCTTTGATGACAGGCATACTGTCGGAGCTTCCTCGTTAAGATGTCTTCTATGAAAAGAGGCAGACGGTTTATATCGACCGCGGTCTTTGGCCTGGCTGCAGGATTCATCCTCGGGGTACTGACATTGTTTATTGTGAATGTGCCCCTGGAAGCGATGTTGAAACGAACCGGCACTTCGCAGACCATAGTCAATATCACCATGACTGTCGTTATCCTGATATGGGTGGCGACAACCGTAGCGATCACCGTATTTTTCTATAGTACGTGTTTTCGTAAAAAGGAGAGAATAAAGACCGCCGTTATCACGACGACAATAACCGGAATGATGGCGATCGTCTTGATGGTATTGTTGATTGTCTATCCCGTCGGTCGATGGTTCCCGGATCAGGAATCAGCCTCAACGGATAAGAGCCGGTTTACCTTTGGATCGTATCCCGACACCGAAAGACTCGCAAAGCTTAAGGCGGACGGATATGAAGGGGTAATAGCGCTTCTAAGCCCGACGATACCATTTGAGAATGTATTGATAGGGGAGGAGAAACAAGCAGTTGAAAAGGCGGGACTGAGGTTCTATTCCATACCCATGCTTCCCTGGATCACTGAAAACCGGGATTCCATAGAGCAGTTAAAAAAACTGGTCGGCAAGACGAAAGGTAAGTACTTTATCCATTGCTATCTCGGCAAACACCGGATAGATGTGGCAAAGAAGGTCGTCGAGGGTGAGCTTAAGGAAATAGCGTTGGAAGAAGCCCTGATATTCCCGGACCGGTTGGAAAGAGGGCTGCTCTATACATATGCGGATGGCGGCAAGATACTGGGTCCGTATCCGACGGATGAAGAATGGTTCAGCACCGTCCTGCGCGGAAGGGTCGAGGAAGTAGTATCCTTTCTTGACCCGGAGAACCCGGGTAATGTGGCATTGATCGAAAAGGAAAAGAAGATATGCAGCGATATGGACATTGAGTTTACAAATATGCCGGTCAAGAATGAGCCGGGGATATGGACCGGGATGGCGGAGCTGACCGGATACGTGCAGTCGAACAGGCAAAAAGTCTATATCCACGGATTCAAAGACGACGAAAGGTTCCAGATGACAGACAGGTTCTTGCGCTTCGGTACGACAGGTACAGTTCCAGCAATGGATGAAAAGCAAAGGGGAAGGGTGTATGGAGTCGAAGAAGGCGCCATGCCGAAAAGCATGGGCGACAGAAAGGCTTTCTATGTGACAAGGCACATAATCGTGGGCGCCAAGCCGAGCGAGAATGAAATGAACCGGCTCGCCGGACTGGGGGTCGCTACGATAATCCTGCTCGACGAGCCTAAGGCCATGAAGAGCTCTGAAAAAAGCAGGATCAAAAAGGCCTGCAGGGACAATGATATGGCTTTTAAAGAGATCGAATTCGATGAAGATTACGTAAGCGAAATAGCGGAGGAAGCTATAAAAGACGGCAATCCATGTTTCGTATTAACGCCGGAGGGAGCGCAGTTCCAGGTAGATCACGACCTGAATGCCGTCATCTTACATTAGGCCGCAGGAATCGTGATAGAATGGTCGTGGTCGATCGGCATAATGAGGATGGCGAGGTATATTGGGAAAAAACGAAACGAGCAAGAAACCGTTGTACATCACAGGAACACTCCTCGTATTAGCGCTCATCGGAATAGTCGCATGGTACCAGGGGCCGTGGTCTAAAGTATACGATCGAACTAAGGGCTTGGTAAAGAAAAGCGAGGCCCATTACAGCAAGGCCGAATCAAAGACGCAAAAGCTTAGGGGCATGGATAAAACGATCAACGCGATCAGGCTTTCCGCTTCAAAGGAAGACCAGGACAAGATACAAAAAGACATAGTCGGATATAGAAAGAAGGTCGCAGAGGCCAAAGCCGAATTGCGTAAGTCCAGCGATTATCTTAAAGAAGCCGGGGCGGTCATCCTGCCGGGCTGGTATAGAGACTATGTCGACCTGCTAAGGAAAAGAAACGACGATCTTGAGATCTGCCTCGACGTCTTTGATGAAGAGTTCATGACTTTAAACAAAGAGATAGCCATAGCGCCCGGTCTCATCCAGGTCGTTGACGAAATGGCCCAGGTGTTTCAGAAGCTGGAGACCATCTATATGGCGTATAAGGCGGACGATTTCACAAAGGCGTCCGAGGTCATCGATCAGGCGGAATCCGATATGAAGAAAGTACGGGATTCATTCGATACGACCACTGCGGATATCAAGAACGAGCAGCATGTCAAGAAGACCAAAGAGCTTCTTGAGGGCATCCAGGGATTCTTCAAGACCCTCCGCGACCTTGTCGCTGCGGCTACTTCAAAGGATACAAAAGCCAAGGACACAGCCGTAAAAAATGTACAGATGGACTCGGCTGTACTGGACGGTGAGACAAAGGCCTTAGGATTGAATACGGAGACTGATGGATGGCTTATCAAGCAGCACGAACGGTATAAGGACAAGTCGGACCGTGCGTTCAGTCAGGCTCTAGCGAGTATTTCGCAAGCCGATAAAATCTTAAGAAAACATAAGTAGCCAACGGAGCCTTCTAAAATGGGCAAGATATATGTAGGAACTGCCAGCTGGACAGACCCCACCTTGACTCAAAGCACGCTCTTTTATCCCTCGAAAGCGATGTCGGCGGAGGAACGCCTAAGGTTCTACGCTTCTCATTTCAATGCGGTAGAGGTTGATTCCACATATTATGCTTTGCCGGCCGAGCGGATGGTCATGCTTCAGACGGAAAGGACACCGGCTGATTTCAAGTTGAGCTATAAGGCCTTCGGGGCGCTGACACGGCATCCGGTGGATGTGAGAAGACTGCCCAAAGCGGTCAAGGCAGTGATGAGGCCATCGGTCATTGAAGAGGACCGGCTTGACTTCCGGGGGGTCGAGCCGGAAGTCCTCGATCTTATGTTCGACATGTTCAGGAATGCTTTGAAGCCGGCGGATGAAGCGGGCAAGCTGGGAGCGGTCCTGTTCCAGTTTCCGCCATATTTTACGTATGACACGGAAAATATGGATTACATAGTGAAATGCAAAGAGAAGCTTCCGGACTACGACCTTGCGATAGAATTCAGGCACTCGAGCTGGACGACAGGGCCCAATAGACAGGAGACGATAGAATTCTTAAGAAGCAACGGTCTTATATATACGGTAGTGGATGAGCCGCAGTTTGAGAGCGGGTCCACAGCGCCTTTCATCCCGGTAACGACGGGCAATGTCTCCTATGTCAGGTTCCATGGAAGGAACAAAGAGGCATGGTTCAAGAAGGGCATAACGACAGCAGAGAGGTTCGCCTACCTGTATTCGGAGGAAGAACTGGGCGAACTGGGGGAAGAGATCCGCGTGCTTATAAAAGAGACGAATGCGACATATGTGCTTTTCAACAACTGTTTTCAAGACTACGGCGTACGGAATGCCAAGATGATGAAAGCCATACTGAGTTAGCAAGAAGCAAGAAGCAACACACTCCCTTGACTCCCATATCTCCTCGTGTTATCTTTAATCATAAACACGAACATATGTTTGCATTGGAGGCGTTATGATCACAGAAATCAGCGAGCAAATCGAAGTGGACGCGGTCTTCAGCAACGGGCAACTTAACCCCGTCAGTTTCGTATGGAACAAGCGCCTGTACCGCGTCAAAAAGGTCCACGGGCGGTATCAGGACTTTGTCGGCCGCACGCAGCGTCTCCACTACGCGGTCGGCGCCGGTGCGGGAGAGGTGTTTGAGATCTCCTTCAACACGGAAGACATGACCTGGGAGCTTCTACGCATCCACAACAAGTCTTAAACAAACATGCCTATCCATATCGACATGGATGCCTTCTTCGCTTCGATAGAACAGCGGGACATCCCTTTATACAAAGGCAAGCCACTGATAGTCTGTCATACCGACGACGCCCTATCGATAAGAGGAATAGTCTCGACATCGTCCTATGAGGCCCGAGAATACGGTGTCAGATCTGCGATGTCGGTCCTGGAAGCAAAGCGCCTCTGCCCCGACGGCATCTATGTCAAGGGAAGTTATGATAAATACCTGCATAATGCCAAGACTATCCATGAGATCTGCCTGCGCTATTCCGACAAAGTCGAGATCTACTCGGTGGACGAGTTCTTTATCGACGCCAGAAACAGCAGCCGCCTGTTCGGCGGCGAAGTGGACATCGGCCTTCAGATCCAGAACAAGATCGCCGAAGAGATAGGCCTGCCTTGTTCCATCGGCATCGGGCCCAATAAACTGGTCGCCAAGATGGCGTCGGAGTTTAAAAAGCCCCGCGGTCTGACCGTCATCGAAGAGGCCGACCTGCCCGACGCCTTTGCGCCCTTGCCTGTCTATAAACTGGTCGGCGTGGGCAGGAAGATGAGAAGGCATCTTAATTCGATGGGCATATTCACCATCGGCGACCTTGCCGGAACTCCGGAAGATGAGCTGAAGAGCCGTTTCGGCATAGTCGGGACCGCTCTGCGCCAGGCATCGCTCGGCATGAATTCCAGTACCGTCCACAGCTCTTTCAATCTAAGAGAAAGCATAAAATCCTTCGGCCATAGCTCGGCTCTGGGAAAAGGACTCTCCGACTTAGACAGACTCACCAAGGTCTTGCTAGGGCTCACGGAAGGCGTCACAAGAAGGATGAGGAAAGAAGGCTATGCCGGCCGTACGGTAAACATAAGGCTGTCCATGGCCCGGCTTTTTACCGTCTGCCGCAGCAAAAGCATGGCCGTTTCCTCCGACCTGACCGATGACGTCTATCCCATGGCAGTAAATCTTTTAAATAAGGAAAGCCAGCTTCTCGCCCGGTATCCCGTGACGACGATCGGAGTCAGCGTAAGCAATCTGACCGACATGGAAAAAGGTCTTCAGCTATCCGTATTGGACCTGCTGGAAAACAGGGCGGGCAAGATAGCGTCGGTGATGGATTCGATCAGGGGCAAGTTCGGCGAGCGGGCCGTCTTAAGAGCGTCTCTAAGCGACTGGGGACGGCGCTACCACAGCGTCCCCCGATTGGAGATCAAATAGACTCGGTCGATTTCCCTAAGTATAAAATCTTATAAACAAGTGAGTGCCAACGAGACTGCATAAAATGTTTCCTTCATGTGACCTCGCTTGTACTTTTTAGTCACATTCAGTAAAAGTTTATTCCGTCTCTTATGGCATAGAGTTTATTTAAAAGATCTCATACTTGTTCATCGAAAGAACGACGACACCATGCCCGCTCGATCTTAAGAGACGCTTTTCTCGCGGATCAACCAGCGGACTTTATTAGTATTTATCTCCATTCGCTCACACGAAATATTTAATGTAGCCGCCGACCTTCAGGTCGGCCCACCCAAAACGTCGTTCCGAGCGTTAGCGAGGAATCCACGGAAACGTGCAGCTAAATGTCATCATTGTGAGCTCACCGCTAGGTGAGCGAATCAATCCAGCTTAACGAGAATGTAACTTAACTCCTCACTCCATACTCAATTCCTGTAAACTATTATCAATACTCATTTAAGAAGGAGGCTATTTGCATAGCTTTAACTGGGTCGATATCGTCATAGTCATTGCTTTTTTTCTTTATATCTACTACAGGTACGACCGGGGAGTATTCTCGCATCTTTTTATTTTGACAGGCCTTCTTGTGATGCTGATGATCGCATTCCTGGCTTATCCCTTGCTGGCAGGTTTCATGATCGACCAGCGTGGAGTCTTCAGGAATATCGCCAACGCCGGCGCCTTCGTGGCGCTCTTTACCGGCGGCCAACTGGGGTACCTTGCTCTCCTAAGCCCTTATATCAAGGACCTTAGGGAAAAGAAGCTTAAAGGTTCTCTCATGCTTAAGAAGTTCGATAAACCGTTGGGTGTTATACCTGCGGTTTTGGCTATGACTATCGTGACATCAGTCGTGTTGTCTGTCATTGTCGCCATCCCGGCCAGTGAGCGCTTCAAGATCGATATCACTCATTCGTTGATCGGAGGACAGTTGTTTGTTCTAAGCGTAAACGCCACAGGAAAAGTGGAGACGAAGATAGGACGTCCGGCCGGCGACCGGCTTGTATTTGTCGTGCCTGTCGAGAAGCGGGTGGTGAAGAAGGAAGAGACGCTGCTTATGCCCAAGGTGACGTTTCACCTTGATAACGTAGCGGGAGACGAACAGGAGATGCTTTATCTGGTCAACCTGGAACGCCAGAGAAGAGATCTTAAACCCCTTGTCATGGACAAGAAAATAAGGGATGTCGCCAGATGGCATAGCAACGAGATGTGGAGCTTGCAGTACTTTGCTCATGATTCTCCTATATCCGGATCACCTTTTAAGAGGATGAAAAGCGCGGGAGTGGATTTTGGAGCGGCCGGAGAGAACATAGCTCTGGCGCCGGATGTATACATGGCGCACCAGGGATTCATGAACAGCCCGTCGCATAAAGAAAACATATTGAATCCGGATTTCAGAAGGATAGGGATAGGCGTTGTGAGCGCAGGCGTTAACGGAGAGATGTTTACGCAGGACTTCGCCGATTAGCGGCGGCGGAAGAGTAGGGAGAGCATGAAGAACGTCATCGACCAGATGACGATCGTCGGGCCGGAAGGCGTATCAAGATAGTATGAGGATATCAGGCCGCCGATAGAACTGATGATCCCGACGACGACCGAGATCAAGAGCATCTGTTTGAAACTACCCGCGATATTCCTGGCGACCGAGGCGGGGATGATTATGAGCGAACTGACCAGGATTACTCCGAATATGCGTATGCTGGCGGCGATCGCGGATGCGAGAAGGACCATGAAAAGGTAATCGTAAAGCCGCACCCGCTCCTGGCTTACCATAGCCAGATCCGGGTTGAACGACACGCCGAGCAGTTCCTCGAGAAAGATAAACAAAGCCGCCGCTACAAGGACGCATAATATCGCCGAGAATACGATATCTATCGTTCCGACACCGAGGATATCTCCGAAAAGAAACTGGAATAGGTCGACACGAAGCCCCTTAAGAAACCCGATGATAAGAACACCGGCGGCGGTAGCGGAGGCGAATAAGACCCCAAGAAGGATGTCTTCAGTCAGCTCCGTCATCTCACGCAGTCTTTTTACCCACAGGGCGGCGGCGATGCAGAAGACGATGGCGGAAAAGAACGGGTTGATGCCAAGAAGAAGGCCCAGGGCTATCCCCGCGAGGGCGGAGTGAGAGATCGCGTCAGAGAAAAAAGTGAGGCGTCGCAGGATGACGAATGTGCCGAGGAGAGCGCCGACTCCGCTGATCATCACGCCGGATATCAAGGCTCTTTGCATAAACGAGTATGCCAGAAAATCAAACAACCTAAGTCTCCTCGTGATCTTTATGATGATAAGGGGTGGCCATCTCAAGGAATACCTTGTTCATCACCTCGGCGGTCAATGCCACTTCGGGGACGCCGAAGCAGAGTTTGCGCTTATTTAAGCACAGGACCTTGTTCGAGGCCCTGTAAACGAAATCGATATCGTGAGAAACGAGGACGAGCGTCAACCCCCGCGTTTTATGCAGGTTGTCTATCAGATGGTATATGGTCTGCTCGCCGCCTATATCGACTCCGGCTGAAGGTTCGTCAAGATAAACGATATCAGGATCGCCTGCCAGACTGGCGGCGATAAGGACTCTTTGAAGTTGCCCGCCGGAAAGATCCCCGATCTTCTTCAGTCCGAGGTCGGCCACTCCGACCTCATCGAGCAGAGTCGATATCTTCTGTTTGCCTTCTTTTGAAGGAAAGATGATGCGGTCATGTGATTGCATGAGCATGAATTCTTCAACGGTCATCGGGAAATTGCGGTCGAATTCGAGTTTCTGCGGGGCGTAGCCTGTCTTAAGGCCCTTCTTAAAGACGATATCTCCTGAAGCCGGTTTCAGTATCCCGAGGAGAGTCTTGATAAGGACGGTCTTGCCGGCTCCATTGGGCCCGATGACGGCGACGATATCTCCGCGCTCGATGGTAAAGCTTATATCGTCAAGGACCGTATGTTCCCCGAACGTGACGTAAAGGTTTTTGACTTCGACCAGGTTCAAAAGAGTCACTCCAGTGCTTCTTTCAGATGTCCCAGGTTTTTCCTCATAGTCTTTTCCCAATAATCCTCTTTTAGTTCACCCGTTTCAATAGGATCCAGTACGAGCACCTTTATGCCGAGGTCGCGAGCCAGGGAATCGACGACTTTGGAAGAGAACTGGGGTTCCCTGAAGATGGCCTTGATCTTTTTTTCTTTGATGATATTGGATATCTCGGCCAGGCTTCTAGGGTTAGGTTCTTTTCCCGGAGACGGCTCGATAACGGCGATCTGGTCGAGACCGTACCGGTCGCTGAGATAGATGAAAGCGGAATGGAAAGAAACGAAGTCTTTTCTCGAAAAACCGGAGACGGTATGTTCGATCTCCGCGTCCAGTGCCTTGATCCTCTTTATATAGGCGGCGGCGTTTCTTTTATAGGCGTCTTTGTTTTTCGGGTCTTTCTTTATCAGACCGTCGCGGATGTTTTCGACTTGTTTTTCGGCTCTTACCGGGTCGAGCCAGATATGGACGTCGACGGTACCCGAAGTCTTCAAGGCGTGAATGCCTTTACTTGTATCGATGATGGTCACATCCTGGTTGGCGGCGTTGTTAAGGAGGTTGTCCAACCACATCTCGGCGCCGAGCCCGCTTTTCACGACCACATCTGCGTCGGAGATCTTCTTGACATCCGAGGGTTTGAACTGATACTCGTGGACACCGACGCCGGGAGGAACAAGGTTGGTGACATCTGCTGCATCACCGGCGACGTTCTTGGTGAATATGTACATGACGAGGAATGTAGTAGTCACTTTGAGTTTCCCGGTAGGTTTGGATGATGTAGTCGTACAGCCGGGAAGGGCACAGAGAAGGATCAAAGCTGACACGACTATAGCGATGACGGAGATCGCGGCCGGTCTTGTATAAATCCTATTCATACGGTAATTCTACATAAAGGTAAAATTGCTGTCACGGAAAGTTTCAATTATACTTGCAAATGAGCATGAATAAGCGTTTGAGCCCCACATATCTGATACTCGCGTATGCCATCGGAATGATATTGGTCATCGTGGGTTGTACAAGTGGTTCGTTCTCCGGAAAGAACCTCCGCAAGAAGCAGAAACTCGTCGGCCCTAAACTGTATCAGACCGATAGAGTCCTGGTCATAGCACCGCATCCCGATGATGAGACGATAGCGCCTGCCGGCCTGATACAGGAATGCCTCAAGAGGAAGATCCCGGTCAAAGTCGTGCTGATGAACAACGGTGATGGTTATAGACGATGCGCCATAATCAATTTCAAGACCCTGGAGCCGACAATAGAAGATTACAAACGTCTGGGATATATCCGGCACCAGGAGAGCTTGAACGCGATGACATCCTTAGGATTGAGCGAGAAGGATGTGATCTATCTTTCTTATGCGGACGGATCCACGAATTCATTGTTTGAAAAGAACTGGGATTATAGTGATCTGCACAAAGGGACAAACGGTGATACGCACGCTACATATCCTTTTGCCTACGAACCGGACGCTCCATACTGCGGCGAAAACGTGGTGAAAGATCTACAGCAGATCTTTGATGACCTTAAGCCGAATGTCGTCATATATCCCGATCCTGAGGACGACCACCATGATCACTGGGCGACGAGCGCTTTCGTGGAATATGTAGTGAGTAAGATCAAGTACGACGGCCGGCAATATACATATCTGGTCCATAAGGGATTCGACTGGCCGTTCCCGTGGTTATACTCACCGGAGAGCACTCTTGAACCGCCTCCGGAGCTGGTAGGGCTCGATGCGCGATGGTTGCGGTTCAAGATCACGACGGACGAAGAACAGAAGAAGGAGACGGCCCTGGGCATGTATGAAAGCCAGAAACTGATGGCCGAACCCTTCCTTAAAGCGTTTGTGAGAACGAACGAGCTCTTCGCATGCTATCCGGATATCGTCTTACCTCCGGTAAAGAAGGAGCCCGATTTCTTCAAAGGAAGGATAATGCCCAGCGTAGCGTTCAGGGATCCCGCGAAGGATGCGCTCACCAGGGAACTGGAAGGTTTCGGCGATATCATAGAAGTCAGCTTCGCCTATGATAGAAAGAAGGTATGGATGGCTTTAGAAACAAGAAGAGGGATAGCGCCGGACATCGTCTATGGATACCATGTAAGGATCTTCAAAGGAGACGATATAAAGCGGATCGACGTAAACGCAAAAGAGAAGGTGGCAAGGATCGGGAAAGAGGCATCGAACAGCATTTTCATAGACAAACAGGTACCTATGAAGACGATGAACAACAGGATGGTGATAGAGCTGCCGTATTCGTATTTCGACAACGCCGATGTAGTCATGTTGAATGTGGACTCATTCAATTCGCAGGACGGCAACCATAGAAGGATAGACCGGACCGCCTGGAGACGACTCTATTTAGATAACAGATAACAGGGAACAGGGAACAGTAGATCTATGTAGCAGCCGACCTTCAGGTCGGCTTCCCTCAAGTATCGTCGCGAGTAATGAGCAGGTAACGTTCTTGCTGATATAATAAGCAATACAAAAGACAGAACGGGCGGTGGCGCAGCTTGGTTTAGCGCACCGGACTGGGGGTCCGGAGGTCGCGGGTTCGAATCCCGCCCGCCCGACCATCCTTCGCGGTGAGACTCCGGCTTAAAAGCCTCCGTCTTTATACTTGCTACGGATGGCAGGCCATTCTTTGTTTAAGAAATGAGCGAAGGATGGTCGCCCTTCGTAGCCGTTAAAGCCGGAGCGTTAGCGGAGGCTAGCGAGTGGCGTAGAAGGGCAAAACAAAACCAATAGACTCACACTACTCACAAACCCTCACGTCAGCTCTCAATGGAGATAATTTTTAACAGCCTCGCTTAAGAGAAAAAGCAGCTTTCCCGCAAAACAATCCAAAACAGACTTAAATAGACAGAACTGGACAGAAGCTGGATGTGATGTTTCTACAGGTCAATCGAGCTGTGCTACAATAAGTCGTAACAGGGCGAAACACTAAGATGCATACAGATAGGAATAGCTATGGAGGTCTCAAGGCCGGGGCGACAGATAAACTACCGGGACATACGGCTCATGCTCTGGATATCTTTCATTGCGTTCACTCTTATATGTTTCAGCTTTTCCATGTTCGATGTGACGTTTAAGATAAAGGAATTCTTCAGGAACGTGGCTTATTACGGGGCCACGCTTCTTGCGTTAAGCGGGACGTTTCTTGCCGGGATGCGGTCGGAGAAGCAGCAAAGAAGACTATGGCTGACGCTCTCCGCGGCGATCCTCGTCTGGAGTCTCGGTGATTCGTATATCGGGTTCCAGCAGTTTTTTACAGGCCTAAAGGGGATAACAAGGCCTTCTGCAGCTGACGCTTTATACGTAGTGGCATATATCCTCTTTGTGACGGTGGCATATTTCTTTGCGCGCATATCCAAGACAAAGACACCGAGACGCAGAAAGATAGACATCCAGTATGTTCTGTGCTGGTCCGGTCTGTTTGTGGCCAGCGTCATCATAGCTTGGGGCATGATATTGAACCCGATCTACCAGTCGGTTGCCGGAGGTACCAGGATAGGCATACTGGAAGAGTTGTATCCGATCCTGGACATAGCGATTGTCGTCAGTTTATTAGGTAAATACTTCAAGGAGCCGTCAACATTCTGGGAGAAGTCGGAGGTCTACATAGTCATAGGTGTGACCACCTTTATGGTGGCGGATATCGTATATCATTTTCTGGCCATAACGGGCGCCTACAGAGTCCAGAACCTGATGGCGAATGTCTTGTGCATCATATGGTTGATGGGAGATTACATAATATTCATGGGCGCCTTATATAAGATAGCCTGGGATAATTACAATAAAGCGCATTACACCGCTTGAGATATTTGATGGAGCGGGGCACTTGATATAACATGGACGTATGTCCGAGTATCATTATGCCCATGTCGTAATAGATATCCCTGTACTTAAGATCGATCATCCCTTCGAGTACAAAATACCTCAAACAATGATGTCAAAGATAAAGATCGGATCGACGGTGTTATGTCCGTTCGGAACGGGACATCAGCTTGGTTATGTCGTCGACCTGGTAGACGAGCCGGAGTTCTTAAAAAAACACTCTTCATTGCGAGACATGCTTGATGAACATCCTGTCTTCAATCCGGATATCGTAAAAACAGCCAGGTTTGTCGCGGACCGCTATCTTTCCACGATGGGAGAGGTCTTGCGGATGGCATTGCCGCCGGGAAGGGGCAGGAGGCTGAAGCGGACGGTCATCGAAAAGGATGGCGGGGGGAAAGAGGTCGAATACAGTTTAACTAAACCTAAGGTAGACATTAAGCATGAAGTTTATGCCCGGCTTTCCATACCATACGATCAAGCTTTCCGCCAAGTATCCCATACTGGTCGTTCGATAAGGCAGGAAAGGACTATCGAGGCGCTAAAACAAGGTGAGATTCCGGTACATAAGCTCAGGTCATATACGGGAGCAGCGATGAGTACGCTCAAGACTCTCGAGAGTAAGAAGGTAATCGAATTGTACAAAGTCGAGACATACCGGGAACCGGATTTTCACTATCCTGAAGAACTGGCGCTGGACCTCGTCCTGACGAAAGAGCAAGCGTATGCGGTCGATCGGATCACCGGATCAATAGACGACATAAGACCGGATGTGTTCTTGCTTCAGGGGGTGACAGGCAGCGGAAAGACAGAGGTGTATCTGAGGGCGATGGAACACGCTTTGAAGAAGGGAAAGTCGGCGATCGTGCTGGTGCCGGAGATAGCGCTTACTCCTCAAACGGTAAGCCGGTTCAGGGCAAGGTTCGGAGATCTTGTGGCCGTGCTGCATAGCGGTCTAGGAACGGGCGAGAGATACGACCAGTGGAGGCGGATATACGAAGGGCGATGCAAGGTGGTCGTAGGCGCGCGGTCCGCGTTATGGGCTCCCGTAAAGGACTGCGGCCTGATCGTCATAGATGAAGAACAGGAGCATACATATAAACAGGACCGCAATCCGAGGTATCACGCAAGGGAAGCGGCGATAGCTCGGGCACGGGCTTCGAAAGCGGCATTGGTCCTGGGAAGCGCAACGCCTTCCGTCGAATCAAAGTACAAGGCGGAGAAAGGGATATACGAGCTTCTTAGACTTACTAAAAGAGTGGAAGAAAGGGCGATGCCTAGAATAGAGATCGTAGATATGAGGATCGAGGTCCAGGATGGGAACAAGAGCATATTCAGTAAACGGCTTGTTAGAGAGATAAAGAAGACTGTCGATACGTCGAACAAGGCGATAATATTCTTGAACAGGCGCGGCTACTCGAACTACGTCATGTGCCAGGAGTGCGGGATGATATTCAGCTGCCCGAGGTGCGCTGTTTCATTGACGTACCATAGCGATACCAATACTATAAGATGTCACCACTGTGACCATTCGGAGCCGGCACCCGTGAACTGCACAGAGTGCAAAGGAAACAGGCTTGTATATTACGGAGTCGGCACGGAGAGAGTCGAGCGGGAACTAAGAAGCCTCTTTCCCGACACACCTGTGACGCGAATGGATACGGATACGACGGCGAGGCGTGACGCTCACCGCAAGATGCTGCTTGAGTTCCGGCGCAAACCGGCGGGGATACTTTTAGGAACCCAGATGATCGCCAAAGGTCTTGATTTTCCTGATGTCACATTGGTCGGCGTCGTAAGCGCGGACACCGCGTTGGCTCTTCCGGATTTCAGGGCATCGGAAAGGACTTTTCAACTGCTGATGCAGGTAGCGGGCAGAGCGGGACGCGGACTGCAGCCGGGATCGGTCATCGTGCAGACATATAATCCCGACAACTACGCGATACAGGCATTGATAACGGGGGATTACGACCATTTCTACGAACAGGAGATAACGCTACGCGATGCGCTCCAATACCCGCCTTTTACCGATCTGATAAACATAGGCATATCGGCGCGAAACAGCGAAACATGCGAGAATGAGGCGGTGCGGATCGGCGATATGTTTGTCAAAGACAAGGCGGAAGGTAGACTCAAAGGAATACTGGAGATACTCGGGCCGGTTCCGGCTCCGATCCCAAGATTAAAAGGCAGATACAGATGGCATATACTGCTTAAAGTCACAGATCTGGAAAAGGCAACGGCTTTCATCAAGGCGGATCTCGATGTCATCCTGCCAAGGAAGAAAAAAGATATAACGGTTGCGATAGATGTGGATCCGGTATCGCTGTTATGATAAGAGCTGAAGGATGAAGGAGAGCGGAAGAGAAGGGCAATGTTTGAGATCGAGAAGATAGGGAATCCCGTTCTAAGGGAGCCGTCCAAAGAGGTATCGCTTGAAGATGTGTCTCTAAAGCAATTCGTTGAAGAGATGAAGGAGACTTTACACATCGTAAAAGGA
The DNA here is from genome assembly GCA_020052375.1 of Actinomycetota bacterium. Lineage (GTDB taxonomy): Bacteria > Actinomycetota > JAHEXW01 > JAHEXW01 > JAGVPG01 > JAGVPG01. Next base: position 44,844 of record JAGVPG010000021.1, read on the forward strand.
CTTGGTCTGGCGAGCAATCAGGTGGGTATCCTAAAAAGGGTATTTATTTATGACGTCGGAGACGGTCCCGAAGTGATGATAAACCCTGAAGTAGTCTGGGAAAGCGACGAAAAGGTCGAGGATATCGAGGGATGCTTAAGCGTTCCCGGCATAGAAGTGACTATTGAACGAGCAGAGAAGATCAGAGTCGAGGGCTTTACCTTGAAAGGGAAGAAGAAGACCATCGAAGCCGAAGGTCTTCTTGCCAGAGTGATGCAGCATGAGATAGACCATCTGAACGGGACTCTTATCATCGATAGGGCGACGGACGAACAAAGACGCGAGGCCATGAAAAAGATGCTCGAAGGAGAATAAAGATGCGCGTTGTCTTTATGGGTACGTCCTCGTTCGCTGTTCCAGTCCTGGAAGCGATCATAAAAAGCCGGCACAAGATCAAGGCGGTAGTGACGAAGCCGGACCGGCCTGCCGGGCGAGGCCTATATACGATGGCGTCATCTGTGAAGGGCGCCGCTTTGGCACATGGCTTGAAGATATTACAGCCGGAAAGCCTTCAAGACGCCGAAGCGAAAAAAGCCGTACTTGAGGCCTCTCCGGAAATAGTCGTCGTCGTCGCCTATGGAAAGATACTCCCTTCATGGGTATTCGATGAAGTCCCGCTTGGAGCGATAAACGTGCACGGATCCCTGTTGCCGTCATACCGCGGAGCGGCGCCGATACAGAGAGTGATCATCGACGGGCAACCGGAGACAGGAGTCACGATCATCCAGATGGATGAGGGCCTGGATACAGGAGACATCCTTGTGCAGTCGAAGATCGCTATTGGAGATGAGGAGACCGCGGGCGAACTGGGAACAAGGATGGCCGGTGTAGGCGCGGTATTAGTGCTCGAATTGCTTGATAGGGCGGAAAAAGGAACGGTGTCGGGTAAAAGACAACCGGAAGAAGCTTCATACGCGGCCAAGATAGAAAAAGAAGCAGCCAGGATCGATTTCAATAAGAAACCGAAAGAGATACATGATCTGATCAGGGCATTGAATCCATACCCGGGAGCTTACGCGGTGGTGAACGGTAAAAGACTGAAAGTGTGGCGGGCGCGAGTAGTAGAAGCGGACAAGCAAGGCATCCCGGGGATGATCGCGGAGTTAGATGCGACAGGCATAGACGTGATGTGCGGGAAGGGTTCGTTGAGACTCCTTGAGGTGCAACCCGAGAACAAGAAATCCATGACGGCGGCGGAGTTTGCTCACGGAAGCAGATTAGGAATAGGGGATATGATCGAATGAGGAGTGACGAGTAGTGTTTTATCTGGATCCATTGTATCTGATGATGATGGTGCCGGCTTTTATCTTGACGATCTTTGCTCAGATAAAAGTCAAACATGCTTTCAATAAATATTCTAAGGTACCGGTTAGCTCAAACTTGACCGGGGCTGAAGCCAGCCGGCGGCTTCTTGAATCTAACGGTCTGAATGACGTGCTTGTCGAAGAGACCGGCGGAAAGTTGAGCGATTACTACGATCCGCGCACGAAAGTCTTGCGGTTGTCCCAACCGGTTTTCGAGGGGAGGACGCTTGCCTCGGTGGGAGTCGCGGCGCACGAAACAGGTCACGCTTTGCAGGACAAGAACAAGTACTTTCCGATGAAGTTGAGAAGCGGACTGGTTCCGGTAGCGAACTTCGGTTCCAACTTCGCCATGCCTATGTTCTTTATCGGCATACTGATCGTCGGATGGCTGCGTTCACCGGTCGGATACCTGCTGATGAACCTGGGTATATTAATGTTCACCGTAGCGGTCGTTTTTCAATTGATAACGCTGCCTGTCGAGTTCAACGCATCGCGAAGAGCGATGGTCATGCTTCGGGAAAACGGTCTTATCACGGAGGAAGAATATCGCCCGACGAAGTCGGTATTGTCGGCGGCTGCGCTGACATATGTAGCGGCTGCCGCGACGGCGATCTTGACGCTTCTGTATCTGATATTAAGAAGCCAATCACGGGATTAAGCGGAGCTTATTGGCTAAGATGTGGGCCTGGCGCGAAGGCTCCGGCAAGCGGTATCGTGTGGCGCAGGCAAGGACCAATCTGATGCAGGAATCCAGGTCGGCCTTATTCCCGACGGATACAAAGACAGGTGAAATCCCACGTCTGGTGCGAACAGCCGCACCGATTCTATTTCCTTCTTTGTCAAGGAGTCCGGAGAAGCTCCCGCGTTTGATATCCGGTATATCATAAGATCCATAGAGGACGCTTTTTGCGCATCCTATCGTGGGCACATCGAGAAAAAGCCCGACATGGGTAGCGATCCCAAAACCCCTGGGGTGGGCTATGCCGTGTCCGTCGATGATGACCGCGTCCGGGACGTTCTCGATGCGTTCGAATGCCTTAAGAAGCAAGGGCGTCTCGCGAAAAGAAAGAAGCCCGGGTACGTATGGAAATGACGCAGGCCCTGTCACACCGGCTGTCTCGATCACTTCAAGACCGGGAAAAGACATGACCACCACGGCGGCGTATAGCGTATCACCATGTATTTCCATCGAAATATCCGCACCGGCTACTGTCTTGATCTCATTCAGATGCGGGCCTTCTACGGATACACGATTACCGGACAGAAGCCTCTGGAGAGCTACTGCCTCTTTTGGAGTTGATTCCCATGAGTGCAGGTGTTTTATTTCCATAAACGAAGACTAACATAGCTATGATAGTTTGTGCATACGATCTTCATCTGCTATAATCTTAATAAATCAAATATCGGCCTTCGGGGCAGGGTGAGATTCCCGACCGGCGGTAAAGTCTTTTTAACAAGACTTAAGCCCGCGAGCTTAGATCTTTAAGCAATAGATCAAAAGCAGATCCGGTGAGATGCCGGAGCCGACAGTAAAAGTCTGGATGGGAGAGGGCGGTTCTTAATCTGGCTTATATAAGCTCAAGGATCTGCTTTTTCCTTGGGCGTTTTTTATTTAGGGAAAAAGATGGAAGAGGGAAGATGGAAGATAGACAATTCATGGAAAGGGCACTGAAGCTAGCCGAGAAAGGCAGGGGGCGGACGAGCCCGAATCCACTGGTAGGATGCGTCATAGTAAGAGACGGTGAGATAGTGGGTGAAGGATACCACGAGCAAGCCGGTCTGCCGCATGCAGAGATAAACGCTCTTAAACAAGCCGGAGACAGGGCTGCCGGAGCGACGATGTATGTTTCTTTAGAACCATGCAACATCCACGGCAGGACACCTCCGTGTACGGACACGATCATATCGGCTGGGATAAAGAAGGTCGTCGTAGCGACGGATGACTCGAATCCGAAAGTGGCCGGAAAAGGCATGGCGGTCTTGAAGAAAGCGGGTATCCAGGTGGAATGCGGGATATTCAAGGACCGGGCCAGGAAGTTGAACGAGTCATATAACAAGTATATGACCACCGGCTTGCCTTTTGTGACCTTAAAGGTGGCCATGAGCCTGGATGGCAAGATAGCTACAAAAACCGGTAGTTCCAGGTGGATAACCGGTGAAGAAGCAAGAGAAGTGGTCCATCGAATGAGGGCGGACAGCGACGCGGTGCTTACAGGCGCCGGTACTGTCAACGCGGACAATCCCAGTCTTACAGCCCGCCTTGATGAAGAGGGTATACGCCAACCGGTGAGGGTGATACTCTCCGGCGACGGTTCGATCGACGAGAATTCATATGTGGTCACCTCCGCGAGGGATCTTCAGACTATCTTGTTTGCGACGGAAAAGATCACCCTTAGAAAAAAAGACAGGTTGGAAGCTCTCGGGATCGAAGTGGTGGTCATAAAGAGCGACAAAGCGTATGTATCATTGAGACGCGTACTGGCCGAGTTGGGGAAAAGACAGATCGTAAGCGTAATGGTCGAAGCCGGAACGGCACTTATAACGGCGTTCATAGAGTCCGGGGCGTATGACAAAACAGTCGTATTTGTCGCACCCAAGGTGATAGGCGGGAAAGACGCGCCGACTTTCTTTGCGGGATCAGGGATAAGTGACATCAAAGACGCGTCGGATCTTAAGTTCTCTGACATCAAAAAGGTCGGCAAAGATGTGATGATAGAGGCATATAAGAAGTGAGTTGTGAGTTGTGAGTAGTGAGTCGTACTTTTTTGAAGGGATATCCTCGGATTCCTTTTACCCAACTCACGACTCACTACTCACTACTTACTAGCAACGGAGTGTATGGTGTTTACGGGGATCATAGAAGAACTCGGAGAAGTCAAACAGATAAAGTTGGGAAGGGAGCCGGAGATCTACATAAAGGCAACCGAAGTCCTAGGCGACCTTAAGACCGGTGATTCCGTGGCTGTCAACGGTGTTTGCCTGACCGCGAAAAGGATCACAAAGGACGGTTTTGAGGCGGATATGATGCCTGAGACGATTAAAAAAACAGGTCTAAAAGAACTGAGACGCGGGAGTAAAGTGAACCTTGAACGTGCCATCAAAGCGGGCGATCGCTTCGGCGGTCATATGGTGAGCGGCCATGTCGACGATATCGGAAGGATAAAGCGGGTCACGCCCGAAAGCAATGCCAGGATCCTTCTCATCGAGGCGCCGAAAGATGTTATGGAGTTCATCGTCCCGAAAGGTTCGGTGGCAATCGATGGTATAAGCTTGACCGTCGTGGATGTCACAAGAACGGGTTTTTCGGTGTCGCTGATCCCGCATACCATGAATATGACGGGCCTTGGCGTTAAGAAAACCGGCTCTACGGTCAATATAGAGGTTGATATGATAGCGAGATATGTATCTAGCAAGAGGCAAGAAGCAAGAAGTAAGAGAGAGTAGAGAGTGGAAAGTGGGGATGGATATGGGATTTGCGACGATAGATGAGGTGCTCAAAGATATAAAGCAGGGCAAGATCGTGATCGTGATCGATGACGAAGACAGGGAGAACGAGGGAGATTTCGTCTGCGCGGCGGAAATGGTGACACCGGAGATCATCAACTTCATGGCAAGACACGGACGCGGCCTGATCTGTATGCCTTGTGAGGGAAAGAGATTGAAAGAGCTCGGGATACCCGAAATGGTAGCGGATAACACATCGGCTCACAACACCGCGTTCCATGTGTCGATAGGCGCCAAAGGAAAGATCACGACCGGCATATCAGCGAAAGACCGGGCCGTTACGATCCAGGCGGTCATAGATCCTAAGACAAGGCCGGAAGATATAAGCAGGCCCGGCCATGTTTTTCCTTTAGGGGCATCGGAAGGCGGTGTTCTCAAGAGAGCCGGCCATACGGAGGCGGCGGTGGATCTCGCTTCGATGTCAGGACTATATCCGGCCGGTGTGATATGCGAGATCATGAACGAAGACGGCACTATGGCACGTTTGCCGCAACTTAAAAAGGTGGCCCTGGCACACGGGTTGAAGATCGTCACGATCGCCGATCTTATCGAATACCGGCGGCGGACGGAGAAGTTCATCGAGAGAGTAGCGGAGATCAACTTACCGACCAGATACGGCGACTTCCGCGCGTTCGCATATAACTGCATCCTTGACGGGAAAGCGCATCTGGCTATCGTCAAAGGAGATGTGGACGGAAAGGAAAACGTTCTCGTGAGGGTGCATTCTGAGTGCTTGACGGGCGATGTGTTCAAATCATTGCGGTGCGATTGCGGAGACCAGTTCGACGAGGCGCTGCAGCGGATCGAGAAGGAAGGCCGGGGTGTGTTTCTATACATGTCACAGGAAGGCCGCGGGATAGGTCTGTTGAATAAGCTCAAGGCATATGAGCTTCAAGAGCGCGGGAAAGATACGGTCGAGGCCAATCTGGAACTTGGTTTCCCGGCCGACCTAAGGGACTATGGCGTCGGCGCACAGATACTGGTAGACCTCGGCCTGAGCTCGATCAGGCTTATGACGAATAATCCGAGAAAGATAGTCGGTATAGAGGGCTATGGCCTGAAGGTCGTGGAAAGAGTCCACTTGAAGGTGAAAGCCCATCAAGGCAATATCGAATACCTGAAGACCAAGAAACAGAAGTTGAATCACCTGATCCATGATGACGACCTTAAAGTGCATAAGACAAACGAGGAAAAAGAAAGGGAGGATTGCCATGAAGACGTATGAAGGTAAGATGATCGCATCAGGCCTGAAGTTCGGTATAGTCGTCAGCCGGTTTAACGACGCGATCAGCGAACGCCTATTGGACGGCGCGATAGATGCGCTGATGAGGCATGACGCGGACGACAAGAATATAGATGTCGTCTGGGTCCCCGGGTCTTTTGAGATACCCCAGGTGGCTAAGAAGTTGGTCGATACCGGCAAATACAATGCGGTCATCTGTCTGGGCGCTGTGATCCGCGGAGAGACGCCGCATTTCGATTTTGTAGCCGGAGAAGCGGCGAAAGGGATCGCCAAGTTGAGCCTGGAAAGCAAGGTGCCCGTGATATACGGGATCCTGACGACCGACACCATCGATCAAGCGGTCGAACGCGCGGGAATCAAGGCCGGAAACCGGGGGGAGAAAGCCGCTCTATCGGCTATCGAGATGGCTAATCTGCTCAAGGCAGTGAAGTAGTATATATGAGCACATCACTACCGAACATCATCGCTTGCATCGTTGTCTACAACGATATAAAACTATTGCCGGATTGTCTGAAGAGCCTGGAAAGAGCGGATAGGATAATCATCGTGGACGGAGCGTATAAAGAATATCCTCATGAAAAGCCTTATTCCACGGACGGAACGATAGAGTTGATAAAGAAGCTGGCGAGAAACGATAAGAGGATCGATCTGATCGAGTGCAAGAAGGCGTGGAAGGACGAGATCGAAAAGCGTAATGCATGCTTTCAAGGCACGAAAGGCGATTGGTACCTCATCATAGATTCTGATGAGGTACTCGGCGGTAAAACAGTAGAGCAGACCGGGATAACCCCTTTAAGGCAGTTTCTTGAGACATCTGATGCGGATTGTGTTGAAATGCCTATCTATTCGCCATTCGAAGGCGGATACGATCGCGCTCCGCGTGTATTCAGACATCGCGACAACATAAGCTATAGATATACTCACTATCTGATATTCTACGGAGAAGAACTATGGAAGACGCACCCCATTGATGTATTTGATGGATCAACGCTCTGGCATATGCCGCATGTAAGATCTAAAGATAGGAAAGAAAAAATGACAGAATATGGTAAGAAGCTGACGATATCGGAACTGGATACCCTGGAAGGGCTTATCAAACACGCAACAGATCATGAGTTGGACAAAGATTCCACGGATCATCTAGACAAACTGCGAGTACGCCATAGAGATTGGATGGAAAAGCGGGGATGGCTGAGCTAAAATAGGTAAGGTCTTATGTGATTTAAAACGAGAGGAGAGTAAGGTGTCCGGAAACGCATCCGACGAATCCATGATGGATCTAAGCGAGAAGACGGACGAGGAACTCCGCGTATTGCTGGATGCTCTTTGCCGGGAGGAAGAGCAGATATCGTATAAGAGGCGGATCTTACATGGTAAGATCGATATCTTGCGAGCGGAGCTCGTAGAACGCTTGAAAGACAAAAGAACGCGCGGTGAGAAGCTCTTTACCCGGAAAGATATCGATAGACTGGGCGAGATCCTGGCCGAGGAAGGCACCGGTGTGTCCAAGAAGGTCATCGAAGAATAGCTAGGAAGAAAGGACGCGCAAAGTGGCCTATATTCTTATAGTCCTGTTCATCGCGCTGGTCGCGCTTCTTATTAGTTACTACGAGTATTGGGGTATCGGTCCCCAGAAAGGCATAGTAAGAAGGATCCCCAAAAAGAAGGGGAAATATGTAGCGCTGACTTTTGACGATGGCCCCAGTAAGGAATATACCCCCGCAATACTCGAAATACTCAAATCACGCGATGTCAAAGCATCTTTCTTTGTCACCGGCAAAATGGTCGAGCGGTATCCGGATATTGTGAAACGGATGGCGGACGAAGGACATGACATCGGCAATCACACGTACGATCATTTCAATCTGATCCTATTAAGTAATAGCAGAGTCGAAGAACAGATCGAAAAGGGAGAAGATGCGATCAAGTCGATAACCGGCATCAAACCGGCCCTTTTCAGACCGCCACGGTGTCTTATGAACAAGCGGATAAGAACGATGATCCTAACAAAAGGGTACCAGATAGTCTTATGGTCTGTCAGCGCGGCCGATTGGGGTCCGTTGAAAGCTCGCGGAATAGCATTCAGGGTGTGTCATTTTGTCAGGCCGGGACGCATAATACTTCTGCATGACGGTGGATCGCTGGTCGGAAGCGAAGGTGGAGACAGATCCGATACCGTAAATGCTCTGCCGGTCATCCTCGATCGGTTGATAGAGAAAGGCTACAAGATAGTGCCGGCATCGGAGTTGATCCGTTTAGCCGAAACCGCTGATGAGATCAGTTGCCTTGACCAAGCTTCTTAAGTATAATTAGGGCGCGCTACTAATCTAAACCTTTACTATAAGTTTGTTGATTGTATTGTCTATCTATACGGGAGGTGTTGATGGCTGACGAACGCGGCCTGGCAAAAGTAGTCAAAAAGTTTCTGGACGAAGCGTCCATAGATGTATTGGAAGAGCGTGTGATCGCTTATATAGTCCGCGAGTTGCATAACGGGAGGAAGATCGCGGCGATACTTGACGACCCGTATGTAAGAAACAGGTTGAACGAAGACAAACTGAACGAGATACTAGAGAACAGCGAGATCCTGGAAGCGGTACAGCAGGAGCTGAACAAGGCTTTCAAAGACTGGGATTTCAAGTTCCAGGAATAGTGTATATTTCGATAAGAATGGAGGTTGCATATGACCAGATGTAAAGAGTGCAACTTCGACAACCCTGAAAACAACGATGCTTGCGAGAAATGCGGTACGCCGCTTGTCGAAACGAAAGTCTCGGATGATGATACGACGATCATTATTTCTCCATCTGAAGTAGAGATTGAGAAAAAAGAAGAAAAGACCATCATCACAATCGAGGAGATGAAAGAGGAACAACCGGCTCTCCTTGTGCTGAAAGGACCCAACAAGGGTGACAAGTTCATCTTAAAAAAGGACGAGGTCACAATGGGGAGGCATCCGGAAAGCGACATATTCTTAAGTGACATCACAGTATCCCGCAATCACGCGAAGGTCGTACATAAGGAAGGCCGGTTCACAATATTCGACAGTGGCAGTCTTAACGGGACATATCTCAACGGGAAACCTGTTGATGAAGCTTCATTATCGGATAAGGACGAGATCCAGATAGGCAAGTTCAAACTGATGTTTCTTGTCGCCAGAAAGTAGCAGGGCAGGAGGAAGTCATGGGATCAAAGGCGCTGAAAAAGGGGTATATGAGTATCGGAAAAGTGGTGGAGATCCTTGATAAGGAATTTCCGACACTATCGATCAGCAAGATCAGGTATCTTGAAGATGAGAAGTTGATCGACCCGAAAAGGACAAAAGGCGGGTACAGGCGTTTCACACAGGATGATGTGGACAGGCTGCGGATCATTTTAAAGCTGCAGAAAGACAGGTACCTGCCGCTCAGAGTCATTAAAGAAGAGCTGAAAAAGCTGAAAACAGGAAGGACTAAGACCGACGATCTGCTTGGTGATGTGAAGTCCGCGATGTCAGCAGCTGATGTGATCTCCGGTGACGGCAAGAGGATGACGCTCGATCAGGCACAAGAGGCCTCAGGATTGACTGGAAGGGAGATCCAGGAACTTGAGGCGTACGGTCTTGTGAAAGCGGAGGCGGGCGACAAGGGACCGACATATAGCCAAAGGAACGTACAGATAATGCATCTGGTCAAGACACTCGCAAAACACGGCATACAGGCCCGGCATCTCAAGATGTACGAGAGTTTCGCCGAGAGGGAATCCACACTTCTGGGGCAGATCGTAGCGCCTTATCTCAAACAAAAAAGCGAAGACGCCAAAGAGAAGGCTCTGCAGACGCTAGGGGACCTTACAGACATTTCGGGCGAACTTAGGCAAGCGCTGCTGGATAAAAACCTGAAAGACTCACTCGACCTGACGACCAACCGATAGCCGAAGAGGGGCTTAACGATGCCCGGGAGTGAAAGATTCGTCGCCGACCACATGTTGGGAAAGCTGGCGAGATGGCTGCGTCTGGCCGGGTTCGACACCTTGTATCTTAAACCCGCATCATACTCAGACCTTATATGCGCAGCTAAAAAAGATGGAAGGACGATCGTTTCGCGGCATACAGGTCTTTTCAAGGTCAGAGAGATAACGGGAGGAGAAATAAAAGGGTTGTTATTGCGTGACGATGACATCGACGCGCAAATTAAACAGGTATTGACAGACCTAGATATAAGAATAAGTCCGGTTATAAGAAGATGTCCCGAAGATAACCGGCAACTTGACGAGACGGTAAAAGAGCAGGCGAGACCATTCGTACCCCGTTATGTCTATCAGACACAGCAGACATTCGACAGATGCGCGGTGTGCAACAGGTTCTACTGGAGAGGCACGCATTACAGATCGATAAGCTTAAGACTCGCCGGTGTATTAAAGGAGGCCTCATGAAGGCGTTTATAGTCCCGCATCCACCGATCATGGTGCCCGAGATCGGACGATCACACCTGCAAGAGATAGAGAAGACCGTTATCGCGATGAAAGAACTGGGCGCCATGATGAAAGACGAGAAACCGCAGAGTGTAATAGTGATATCGCCGCATAGCCCGGCTTTCGGCGATGCCTTTGCGGTCAAGACCATACCTCATCTCAAGGGCAGTTTTATGCAGTTCGGAGAGCCCGGAGTCGCCTTTGAATGGGAAACCGATATGGGTCTTGCGTCAGCAATTCTTGAAGCGTCAAAAGCCGCTGGTGTATCGACGGTGTCTCTGGATGAGGACCTGGCTGAAAGGTTCGGGGTCGACGCGTCGATAGATCATGGCGTTCTAGCTCCTATGTATTACGTTTTTGCCGGGTATCAATGTCCGGTGGTCTCACTATCCATTTCGGGATTACCCCTAGTAGATCATTTTGCTTTCGGTATGACAATAAAAAAAGCGATCGACAAGACACAGAAGAAGGTCGTGTTCGTGGCAAGCGGGGATCTGTCGCATAGATTGACGAAGGAGGGTCCGGCAGGGTACAACCCCAAGGGTAAGGAATTCGACAGTCAGGTAGTAGAGTTGTTCAAAAAAGGAGACCTTGCGGGATTGATGAAGATCGATAAGGAGTTGATCGAGGATGCCGGCGAGTGCGGACTCCGGTCATACGTAGTCATGGCAGGTCTGATGGACGGGGTCAAAGTGGAAGCGGAAGTGCTTTCTTATGAAGGCCCGTTCGGAGTGGGATACCCGGTCGGTATCATGACAGGGACCAAGGAGGCGCCTGGTAAATGGGAAGGCATAGTCAAAGATATAGAGGATGAGAGGAAGAAAAGCATAGAGGAAGAATGCTTGCCTGTCCAAATAGCGAGACAAGCTGTCGAATCATTTGTAGGGGAAAGCAGACCGCCGTCCATACCGGAAGACCTTCCGGATTATCTGAAGAAGAAGGCCGGTGTGTTCGTATCGTTGAAGAGAGGTAATGTCCTAAGAGGGTGCATAGGGACGATCGAACCGGCGCAAGAGACGATAGCGGAAGAGATCGCCAGGAACGCTATCAGCGCGGCGACGCAAGATATGAGGTTCGAACCCGTTTCAGCGGAAGAACTGGCGGATATGTCATACTCCGTCGATATCTTAAGCGAATCGGAGTGCGTATCGGATACTGAATGCCTTGATCCCCGACAATATGGAGTCATCGTCGAAGCTGGCGGACGTAAAGGCCTACTCCTTCCCGACCTGGAGGGCGTCGATACAACGGACGATCAATTGGCTATCGCCAAAAGAAAAGCCGGTATCAAGGAAGACAAGCATTGCAGGATAAGCCGGTTCACAGTCACCAGATACCGTTAGTGATAGCGCTTGTCGGACCGACGGGCATCGGTAAGAGCGAGGTCGCATACTTACTGGCGAAGCGGCTTGACGGGGAGATAGTCTCCGCGGACTCGATGCAGATATACAAAGAGATAGACATAGGTACCGCGAAACCCTCGAAAAGCGACCGGAGTATGGTAAGACACCACATGCTTGACATCGTATCGCTAAAGGAAGAATACTCGGTCGCTCGTTTTCAAGAAGACTCAAGGCAGGCAATAAGCGAAATACAAGGTTCCGGTAAGACACCGCTGGTAGTAGGCGGGTCCGGGCTATATATCCGGGCTATAGTCGATGACCTGGATTTTCCTCCATATACAAAAAAGGCTCTCGAAATAAGAAAGCAGCTGGAAGAAGAGGCGGAAGCCAAGGGCGCAGCTCACTTATATGCCACATTGGAAGAGATAGATCCGGACACCGCCGCCGGGATCCATCCCAATGATATCAGGCGTGTGATACGAGCCATCGAGGTCAAGATGGTCTCTGGAAAGTGTTTTTCGGATTTTCCGAAGGCCTGGGTCAGCAGGGAATCCATATATGACCTGAAGATGCTCGGTTTAAGAACACAGCGTTCGACTCTTAATGAAATGATCGACTTAAGAGTCGACCGGATGATAGATCAAGGGCTTATCGACGAGGTGAAAGATCTTGTAGACAAGGGTTTCATAAAAGAACTGAGGCGGAAGAGGGCGCTCGGGTATGTGGAGATACTCGACTACCTGGAAGGGACCATACCGGTAGACGAAGCGGTCTCAAGGATAAAGGTAAAGACTCATCGCTTTGCCAAAAGGCAGATGACCTGGTTTAATGCAGACTCCAGGGTGGTATGGTTCGACAGAGGCAAAGAAGATGATGCAACGAAGTTGACGGATAGATTAGAATCATATTTAGAAGAGCTGAAGGATGAAGGATGAAGGCTGAAGGAGATAGTGTGTGGGGATTTAAGGGGTTTGTGAAGGCGCAAGCGCTGGGGAATGATTTTATAATCGTCGATGGTCTCGAGAAAAAGGTAGACCTAAAGAAAGATGACATAGTAAAAGCATGCGACCGGCGCTACGGGATCGGAGCCGACGGCATCCTCGTGCTTGAGAAGTCCGCGAAGGCGGATCTCAAGATGCGGATATTCAACGCGGATGGTTCAGAGGCGCAGATGTGCGGCAACGGCGTAAGGTGCCTTGCCGTATATGCGGATCGCTACGGGTTGTGCAATAGATCTACTTTGCGGTTTGAGACGATCGCCGGTGACATAAACGTAAGACTGATAAAGAATGAGAGCGGGGGAGTTGAAGAGGTGCAGGTGGATATGGGTATCCCTGTTCTTGAACGCGCTAAGATCCCCATGAAAGGACCTAAGGGTGAAGTAACGGATGAACCGCTTACAGTAGGGCAGAAGAAACTGCTCGTCACATGTATATCGATGGGGAATCCTCATTGTGTCGTATTTGTAAACAATGTGGAAGCTGCGCCGGTGGATAGACTGGGCCCGATGATCGAGAACCTACCGGTCTTTCCTGAAAGGACGAACGTCGAGTTCGTGGAGGTAACCGGCCGTGATTTTCTGAAGATGAGGGTATGGGAAAGAGGAGCGGGGGAGACCTCCGCTTGCGGGACGGGAGCAGCCGCGTCTCTGGTGGCTGCGGCTAGATGCGGGCTTGCCGACAGAAAAGCGACAGTGAGCTTGAACGGAGGCTCTCTGATGATAGAATGGAAAAACAACGGTCACGTGCATATGACGGGGCCGGCGGAACTAGTCTTCGAGGGTCTGACGGTTTGAGGTAAAGACGGAGGTTAAGATTGCAGCATATCTGGGCACCATGGAGAGTCAAATATCTAGAAAGCGAGAAAGAAGGCGGTTGCATCTTCTGCGTTAAACCGCAAGCGGGCGAAGACGAAAAGAACTACATCGTCCATCGAGGAACAAAATGTTTTGCCATATTGAATATTTATCCTTATAGTAACGGTCATCTTATGGTCAGCCCGTATCGTCACGTGGGGCGCATCGAGGGGCTGACGGATGAAGAACTGCTCGAGATGATGCAGATAGTAAGGAAAAGCGCTGTCATACTAAAAGAGCTGCTCGGTCCGGACGGATTCAATATGGGGATAAACGCCGGCGAAGCAGCCGGGGCGGGATTCGGCGACCACATACATATGCATGTGGTGCCCCGGTGGGCTCAGGATACGAACTTTATGCCGGTGATCGCGGATACGAGAGTCATCTCGGAGAGTCTGGACTCGAATTACAAAAGGCTGGTGGAAAAGTGGAATTTGCAGAAAGGATAGAAAACCTTCCCCCTTATCTGTTCGCGGAGATAGACAAGAAGATAACTGCAAAGAAGAAGCAAGGAGTGGACGTAATATCCCTCGGAATGGGGGATCCTGTCGAACCGACACCGCAACATATAATAGACAGGTTATGTAAGGAAGCCAATGACCCGGCAACGCACCGGTATCCCTCCTATTACGGCATGCCGGCGTTCAGGAAGGAGATAGCTGCCTGGTATAAACGGCGTTTTGATGTCGATCTGGATCCGGACACAGAGGTCCTTCCGTTGATCGGGTCGAAAGAAGGCATATCGCATATCTTTCTTAGCATCCTTGATAAAGGAGATATGGCTCTTATACCCGACCCTGGATACCCTGTCTATCAGACAGGCGTCATACTGGCGGACGGTGAGGTTAATTTCGTTTCGCTTCTTGAGAGGAATGAGTTCAATCCCGATTTTTCTATGATCGATCCCCACGCGTTGCGGCTGGCGAAGGTCATGTTCTTGAACTATCCGAACAATCCGACGGCAGCCGTAGCAAAGCCGAGTCTGTTCAGAGAGGCGGTCGAAACGGCATCGACATACAGTTTCATAATATGCCACGACTTTGCTTACTCGGAGATAACGTTCGACGGATACGGAGCTCCAAGCATACTACAGACTCCGGGTGCCAAGGACGTTGCCGTCGAGTTCCATTCATTATCGAAGACATACAACATGACGGGATGGAGATGCGGCTGGGTGGCCGGAAACGCCAGAGTGATCGAAGCGCTCGGGCGCGTTAAGACGAACATCGACTCCGGCATCTTCAACGCGATCCAATATGCGGGCATCGAGGCACTTACAGGCTCCCAGCAATGCGTGGAAGAGATGAGAGAGGTCTACAGGGTAAGGCGTAATCTGGTAGTAAACACGCTTAACAGGATAGGACTGGCGACACGGAAACCAAAAGGTACGGTATTCGTATGGGTCAAGGTACCTGACGGTTTCAAATCGGCTTCTTTCGCGAGCCATATCCTGGACAAGGCGGGTGTGGTCGTATCCCCCGGCAACGCGTACGGACCATCGGGGGAAGGCTATATCAGGATATCATTGACTGTCAAAGACGACAGGCTGGCAGAGGCACTGGAGAGGATACAGGCAAATCTTTGATGAAAGAACGTTTTATGGATTCGGGAATAGAACAGATCGAGAAGATCCCGTTCGGCACCCATATCTGTTTGTTCTTTAACGATAAAAAAGATATAACCGATGTCGTCGTCCCGTTCATGGTAGAGGGGCTTAAGAACCACCAACTATGCATGTGGGTCGTCTATGAAACGGTCACAAAAAAAGAAGCTCTGGCAGCGTTAAGGGTCGCCATGCCCGATATAGATACCCGCTTGGAAATGGGCCAGTTCATACTTGTAAAAGGAGAGGAATGGGTGGCCAAACTGGCGGTTGAAGGCGGCTCGTTAACCCCGGATAGCATTATGGCTACATGGAAGGATATCATACGCAAGGCAAGGGAAGCGGGATTCGAAGGGCTAAGGGCGACAGGGAGCCTCACCTGGTTGCCGCGACAGTTCTGGGACGATCTAACTCAATGTGAGGACGAAGCGGACAAAGAGCTCAAACAGGAACCGGTCATCGCGCTTTGCCAGTACCATCTTCCGAAAGTAAAACCTGCGGAGCTTATAAAGATATCACGATCGCACGACTATACGCTGATAAAGAACGATGACAAATGGGAATGCATAGCCAGGACGCATTGATCTTATAAAGGATGCCGGCGCGCGACAAGTTGCATTGTCTTGCCCGCTCATTCATAATCTATATGATGAAAAGATCGACCAAGACCGCACTGATCATCATCCCTATATTGATGCTTATATCATGCTGCATTATAAGCGGCATATCTTTCTACTTCTATCAGATCAAACAAGACATAGATAATAAATACAGGTCATATCCTTTAACTCTGAGCGCTTTTCAAACCGATGAAAGAAGCAGATTATTATCCGAATATAATGACCTAGAGGACCAGCGGTCGAGTGCGTGGTTTGAAGGGGACAACGCGAAGATCATAGAGTTGAATGAAAAGGCAAAAACGATAGAGAAAAAGCTTGGCTATCTTGATTCAAAAACCTCTGGAGATCTAGATAATAAAAGAGATAAAGTCGATGCGTTCAGGCGATCTATTGAGAAACTACCAGGGGGTCTGGCTAGGAACATCCCGGGGATATCGGATGATAGGGCGATAGGCCTAAAAATAGCGAATGCTTTTGTTGATGAGAACGATCTAGAAACAAAGCTCCTCGACATGCTGCAAAAGAGGACACTATTGCTGACTGACCTGGATCAGGCATACAAAGACTCGGCAAATGGAAAACTCGACATACCCGGCTTCAGCAAGGCGAGGAACAATGTCCTCGAAGAACTGGAAAAGATGACAAAACAAGAAGAGAAACAGGTCAAGCTGATAAGTCAAAAGTCGGAAGATATAAGAAGTCTGTGGGCTGAATATAAGTAAAGGTCGGGGATTGAAGCCGAAGCGCACAAGAAGACCCACTGATCAAGAAGGTTACGATAAAGCATACTGGTTTCTATTCGTATTCGCGATATTACTGATGATCGCGGGCGTTATGATCGAAGTATTTTATTACTACATCCCCAGAATGGAGCGCACAAAAGCAAGCGCTCACGAGTCCATCGAAAAGACGAAGAAAGACATCGAAGAAGCCGAAACCGCTCTTGAAGGACTTCCAGCAGATGTAAGAAAGAGCGAAAAGAAAGAGATAGCCAAATCGATAGCCCTTTTAAACAATGCTCAGTCGATGTATGAGAGCGGAGGCATGTTCACGGCCGATATATATCAAAAGGCACAAGGCCAGGCCGTCCTTGCTGACGCGGCTCCGGAACGCACCATAAAGAACGGGACGCTACTCGGTAATGTTTATAAAGAAGTCGTGACGTCTACAGATACTCAGAAGATGCTTAACGCGGTCGCGGATTATTGTGATGACCTTGAGACCGCGTATCCGAAAGCGCAAGTACCGGGTGAGATCATAAACAAGGCTTCAAAGGAGTTACTGACATCGGCGGATACTCATTTTAACAGACTTAAAAACATGGTCGATAATAACAAGGCATGGGAAAGCGATCTGACTCAGAACCAGAACACAAGCGTCGACCTGAAAACAAAGGATCCTGAAGAAACTGATTTCTTAGACAGGATGAGCACGGTCAGCCGGAAAACGCGTCAAAAAGACGATCTGGTAAGGATATTTTATCTACTTTATAAGGCAAGCAGGGAAGGGGAGTTGTACGGGCGCGTGAAAGTAAAGCCTGACAGCTCGACGAATCTGCTTGATTACTGGTCGAGCGATCTTAACAAGGTCAGAGAGCATAATGCAAGTATAAGCACTGATCTTAAAGAGGCCGAACGACTGCTAAAGTCTGTTAAAGGCGGTTGAAAGAAATATGCTTAGGACGAAGAAGCTTAGAAAGCTTAAGAAAAAAGCTAGGTCACAAGCGATGAAATACACCTTTATCGCTGGTGGCATCACAGCGATCGGGGTCATTTTGATCGTTGCGATCGTGGCGTTTTGGCCGGCGGGATCCAGCGGTAACGCAGAAAGCCAAAAAAAGAAGACGAAGACGACAAAGACTGTGACAAAGAAACCGGCCAAGAAACCTGCTAAAAAGCCCGTGAAGGCACAAGAAAAAAAGATACCCCCGCCCCTTACAATAGACGAACCGCTCCCTGATACGGATATTCCGCAGACCGCGACGACGATCAAAGGCAGCACCGCGCCGGGATGTACTCTTACGGTAAACGGGCAGAAATACGAGATCCAGCCCGACGGTGGTTTTGCGGTGAATGTGGAGCTTGTCCGGGGGATAAACACGTTCGACATGAAGTCCGTATCGCCTCAGGGATTGAGCAAGGAGAAAGAGGTCGTGATCAACTGCACCGTGACTTCATCAAAACAAAGGTCTCCCTAGCTTTTTAAGTACTCAAGCCACTTGCTCTCGAGGGTCGTAGAGTCCGGTATCTCACCGGCGTATACGGATGACAGGGCTGCATCCAAAGCCTGACCGGCCTGCATGTTTTTCAATAGAGTCATAAACCTGTACATCCCGTACTGGTTGATAAGATAAGAGACGATGCTTGCGGATTCCGCGTAGTAGATCTGGATCTGCGTATCGGTGGCGTCTTCCTTAAGGCTCATCGACTTGACAGGTATGTGCCTGCCTTGCTGCAGATCGGTCTGGTATTCAGTCGATCGCCTGTTTACCTGGGAATCATCGAATTTGGCCTCTTCAAAAGAGGCGATACCCTCGTGGAGCCAGTTCGGGATCTTGTTGCCCGAATTAAAGAATTCAAAAACAATGGCGTGCGTCATCTCATGGGGGAGGGTGCTTGTCATCGTCGGTGAGCTGCGTTCGACATTGATGATTATGCTTTTAGTCTCGTAATC
Organism: Actinomycetota bacterium; assembly: GCA_020052375.1. Taxonomy (GTDB): domain Bacteria; phylum Actinomycetota; class JAHEXW01; order JAHEXW01; family JAGVPG01; genus JAGVPG01. Next base: position 63,480 of record JAGVPG010000021.1, read on the forward strand.
CGTGAGAGCGCCTGCTCTGGCCGTCTTTTCATTGCTTACATCGAGGTATTCTTTATCGTTAGCCGTAAGGATCAACAGGAACTTACCCCGGCGCATCTCATTCTTGGGGTCTATTAAAAGATCTGAACATATCTTTGCGAAATCCGGCTCGGCTTGCTGAAAAACCGAATCCCCGACTTTCGCGTCATGGTAATAGACGATAAAGTGGTCACTGCTGTTTTTCTTAAAGGAGCTAAGGGTGCTGCCGTAGGACTTGGCTTTATAAAGGGTTTGGTAGCTCATCAGGTCCCCGACGATGCCCCATTGAAGGTAGAAGATGTCTAAAAGAAGTGCCGACATGGCAAGTATGAGTATAAACATCAACCATTGCGGCACCCGCGGCTTCTTCTTACCGGAACCGGACCCCTGGTCGTAATCGTCACCGACAGGTATTTTAACAATACAATCCATGCAGTATCGATACCCGTTGCGTTCGGCAAGGCACTCATCGCAAAAGAACTGCCAGCAACCGGCGCACCGTCCGTATGCTGCTTTCTTGGGATGGTTCTTACAATTCTCGTTAAGAAATTCCATATGATTCTCCGTTTGCGCAGTATTGGTATATATATCGTTTTACAGAGCGCTACACATTAGCATTATCTAACAAGATTTTATCAGAGCGTCCATATAGTTTAAACTATTGGTATGGCTAATATGCGTCAGAAAGCGATACTTGTCGGGTTAAGACTTCCATCTGATACCATGCACGATGTGGAAGAGTCACTCGACGAGCTCGCACAACTTGCCGATACCGCTGGTGCCGTCGTCGCCGATGTGGTAGTTCAGGAGCGGGAAGGCATCCATCCACGGACTTATATCGGGCCTGGCAAAGCGGAGCAGATAGGCGGTCTGGTAGGATCACTCGACATAGACCTTGTTATTCTGAATCATGATCTAAGCCCGTCCCAGCAACGGAACCTGGAAGACATCATCGGCAGGATGATAATAGACAGAACAGGGCTGATCCTCGATATCTTCGCCCAACATGCTCATTCGAAGGAAGGATCCATCCAGGTCGAACTGGCTCAATGTACCTATAGACTGCCCGGATTGAGGGGCAAAGGCATAGAGATGTCCAGGTTAGGTGGAGGTATAGGTACGAGAGGTCCGGGCGAAACAAAACTAGAGGTGGACAGGAGGAGGATACAGCAGCGGATACGCAGGTTGAAGAAAGAGCTTGTCCATATGGGGAAGGTCAGAGAGACACAAGCAAAAAGGCGCCGCAAGGCCTGCACCTTTGCTATCACGATGGTCGGATACACGAATGCCGGAAAATCGACGCTCCTTAATCTGCTCACGCATGCCGGTGTGCTTGTCGAGGATCGGCTTTTTGTGACGCTTGATTCGACGACCAGACAGCTGATGTTGCCTAATACTAAAAAGGTCGTCATATCGGATACGGTAGGTTTTATAAGGGAACTGCCACACCAGCTGGTGGCGGCGTTCAAGTCAACGCTGGAAGGGATCAGGGAGTCGGACCTGTTGCTGCACATAGTCGATCTGAGCGCGGAGAACTACCGTGAGAACATGCATGCCGTCTATGAAGTATTGAAGGAGATAGGCGCCGCGGAGAAGAACCATATAACAGTGTTTAATAAGACCGACGCGATAGGTAGCGACATCATAGAGAGAGCAAAAAAGGAGTATCCCGATTCCGTCTGCATGTCGGCTTTAAAAGGTGAAGGAGCAGACGTCCTGCTCGACGCCATTCAAGAGTATGTCGAAACCTGGACTTGCCGGTCTTTAGGGGATACGCCTTAGAACGGCGACGACCTTTCCCAAAACCGCCGCTTCTTTTGTGATGATCGGCTGCATTTCCGGGTTCTCGGGTTGCAGCCGGATCTGCGAACGTTCCTTATAAAACCTCTTGATAGTTGCCTCGTCTTCAATAAGGACCGCGGCGATCTGACCGTTTTCTACCTCAGTCTGTTTCCTGACGACCACGTAATCATTATCCAAGATGCCCGCATTGATCATACTCGAACCCTTAACGCGGAGCATGAAGACGGATCTGTCGCCGACTATATCGACGGGAAGGGGCATATAATCGTCGATATTCTCCTCGGCAAGCAGGGGCTCGCCGGCTGCGATGCGGCCGACCAGGGGTATACTGACCATATTCTTATAGTCGGGGACAAGGCCACCCTGTTCGGTCTGCAGGACCTCGATCGCACGTGGCAAAGCCTGGCCGCGCTTTAAGTATCCTTTTCGTTCCAGGTTATTCAGATGGGCATGGACCGTTGAAGAAGAGGAGAGGCCGACTGCCTTACCGATCTCGCGGACGGAAGGAGGATAGCCGCGCTTTCGGACTTCGCTGAGGATATATCTTAATATCTCACGTTGCCTACGGGAAAGCTGTTCCTTTTCCATGGCGCCTCCTTTTTAAAAGGACTTAAAAGATGCTGTGTTGCAATGAATCTAGCATAAACATATGATAAATGCAAACACCAGTTCGCTTCTCTTAAGAAACCCCTGGTAGAAAAATATTTCAATAGTTTCTTGACAGGCACAATATTTAGTGGTTGAATGATATGAGTGTTCACAATATGTTGTGTTATCAGGTAAAATGAGGTAGATCATGAAATGTCCATATTGCGGTTATCTGGAAAGTAAAGTAATAGACTCGCGGCCGTCGGATTCGGGCGACCTTATAAGGAGAAGACGCGAGTGCCTGAAATGCACCCAGCGTACGACGACTTACGAGAAGATCGAAGAGATACCGATCACCGTGATCAAAAAGAACAACCAGAGGGAACCGTTCGATAGGGGAAAGATAAGGGACGGACTCTTGAGGGCTACCGTGAAGAGGCAAGTCCCGACGGACACGCTCGAGCAAGTGATCACGGATATAGAAACGGAACTAAGAAACCAGTTTAAAAACGAAGTCAATTCAAGGGCGATCGGAGATATGGTCCTGGAGAGACTTAGAGATATAGACAAAGTCGCATACGTCCGTTTCGCGTCCGTTTATAGGGAGTTTCAAGATGTGGACGAATTCACGGACGAACTGGGGCGGCTACAGAAGGCTTTTTCAAGGGTGCATTCTACGAGCTAGGAAAAGGGAGGTTTTGAGGTATGGGAGCGGCTGCAAGCGCGATCAACGTGATCAAAAACTCATCTCAAAAGGGTGACACCACCGATATAGCTTTGATGGTGGCAACGGCTTCAAAAGACGAGATAAACACATGGGACAAAGATAAGATCGTAGATTCGTTGATCCTGGAGACAGGAGCCGAGCCATATCTGGCCGAGGAGATAGCGGACGCAGTCGAGCAGAGGATACTCGACAGCAATATAAAGAATGTGACGACAAGTTATATCCGGGAACTGATCGATATAGAGTTCCTGGAGAGAGACCTGCCACTGTTGCATAAAAAGCACTCTCACATCGGCCTGCCGATGTATGACGTCGAGCAGATCATATTCAACGCCAACAAGGAAAACAGCAACACGACGCATAATCCTGAATCCATAAACCTGACACTGGCCGAATCCATTCTTAAGGAGTTCGCGCTAAGGAAGGTGTTCAGCGAAGACATAGCACAAGCGCATATGATAGGGGACATACATCTGCACGACCTCGGATTCATAATAAGGCCGTACTGCGGCGGCCATTCTCTTGAATATATCAAGAAGTACGGCCTATCATTGCCGAACATAACGAGCGTATCTAAACCCGCCAAGCATCCGGAGGTCCTGATCGGACATATGGTCAAGATGGCGTCCACATTGCAATCACACTATGCCGGCGCGGTCGGTTGGGAAGCGGTAAACATGTTTTTTGCTCCGTATCTCGTAGGATTGCCGTATGAACGGATAAGACAGCTGGCGCAGATGCTGATATTCGAGTTCAACCAGCTTGCCGGCAGCCGCGGTGCTCAGGTCACATTCACGGACTTCAATCTATACTATGGAGTTCCCAAGCATTTTGAGGACACACCGGCTATCGGGCCGGGCGGGAAGTATATGAAAAGGGTGGGGGATAAGATAATCCAGACGCCGTCGGCCGAGACCGGTTGTATGACGTATAAGGATTTCGAGAAAGAGTCGGATCTCTTCTTGAAAGCGCTGTTCGAGATCTATATGGAAGGCGATGTCACAGGTAAGACCTTCGTGTTTCCAAAGCCGCTACTTCATATAAACGACAAATTCTTCAGAACTGAAGGGCACGACGAATTCCTGCAACTTGCTTGCGCGGTGGCTTCGAAGCAGGGGATAACATATTTCGTCTTCGACAGGGGAGATTCATGTACGATCAGCCAGTGCTGCAGATTGAAGCTGAAGCTCGGGGAGAAAGACCTGGAAGAGACGAAGACTCCCGAGAAGATGCGTTTTTCGGCTCTCCAGAACGTGACGATCAATCTGCCGAGGATCGCGTATAAAGCGCGGGGTAACGACGAGATGTTGTTCATGGAGATAAAGAAATGTCTTGAACTGGTCATAAAGGCGCACGCGCAGAAAAGGGATTTCGTCGAGAAGATCATAGAACTAAAAGAGAACGGCCCGCTTTACATGTTCAGCGCGACACAAGACGGAACGCCATATCTTAGGTTCGACCGGTTGACATACCTAGGCGGACTACTGGGCTTGAACGAGCTCGTCCAGGCGCATACCGGCGATCAGCTGCATGAATCGGATGCGGCGATCAAGTTCGGGATCAAGGTCGTGGCGTACATGAACCTCGAGTGCAAACGGCTAAGCGATGAATACGGGATAAGGCTTGTCCTTGAGGAGTCGCCGGCTGAATCGGCAGCTTACCGGCTGGCCAAGCTCGATATGAAATATTTCCCCGAAATAGCCAGCAAGGTGATAAAGGGCAGTCTGGATGAAAACAGCTACTACTATACTAACTCCATCCACCTGGCGGCTGATGCGCCCGTGGATTATATCGACAGAGTAATAAAGCAAAGCAAGTTTCATCCGCTGATCGAGGCCGGAGCCATCATCCATATATGGTTAGGAGAGCACGAACCGGATCCGGCGTCGATCAAGAGTTTCGTAATAAAGACGTTCAACGAGACGCGGGCCGAGCAGATAGCCTTCTCGCCGGAGTTCACTGTTTGCGAAGACTGTAGAAGGACGACGAGGGGACTGAAGGAGACGTGCCCGCTTTGCGGTTCCGAGAACGTATACGGCATAACAAGGATCGTCGGGTATTACTCGAAGGTCCCGACATGGAACAAGGGTAAGTCAGCAGAGTTGAAAGACAGGACAAAGACCGATCTTGTAAGGGAGGTGGCTGATGAAGATAAAACTGTTCTGGAAGGAAGGATGCCCGCGGTGTCCTGAGGCCAAAGCGGTACTTGCCGATGCTCCCAACGTCGAAGTCTACGACCTCGACGAGATGGATGGACTGGGAGAAGGCGCTTACTACGGAGTCCTGGCGACACCGTCGATCATTATTTGCGACGACGGCGGGCGGGAGATCACATCATGGAGAGGAGAAGTGCCGAGCCGGCGGCAGCTGGCTGAATGGATCATCCATTAGGGAGATATGAGTTTACTAGACCTGGATCTACGTTTAGGCGAGACCGTAAAAGGTTTCCATAAGACTACAATGCTGGACTGGGAAGGGAAGATAGCGTCGAGCATCTTCATCGGCGGGTGCAACTTCCGTTGCGCGTTCTGCCATAATCCTGAACTGGTCATGAGGCATAAAGATATACCTCCGATCGGCTGGACCGAGATCGCCGGCCATCTCGAGGATAGACGCGGCTGGATCGACGGCGTTGTGATCGGGGGCGGGGAGCCGACGTTGAGTTCGGAGATCGAAGACCTGTCGAGGGAGATAAAGCGGCTCGGATTCCCCGTTAAACTGGACACGAACGGTTCCGAACCGGCCGTTTTGAAAAGATTGATAGATAACGGACTTATAGACCACATCGCTATGGATGTAAAGACTGTTTTTGAAAAGTATCCGCATGTAACGCAGAGCAACATAGATCCGGGCGTCATCATGAAGAGCGTCGACCTCGTGGCAGCGTCCGGACTGGACCATGAGTTCAGGACCACCGCTTATCCTCCGGCGGCGGGAAAGGAAGACCTTATCGGCATAGCGCGGCATATAGGCAGCCGCGGGGGTATGGATTATGTCATACAGCAGTTCAGGCCGGAGATCGTATTAAACGAAGACGCCTTGAGCCACAAACCGCATAGCCATGACTTCTTGGTGTCCGTCGTGGAGACCTGCTCCGATCATATTCCTACCCGAATAAGGTAGCGCATGGATGAAGACAAAGAGAAAAAAGATCTAAAAGACGAGCTTTTTAAGACTAAAGAAGAGCTGGACAAGCTGTACAGGGATCTTGGCAGGATATACGACATCGTAAACACCATCCACTCGACCCTAAGGCTTTCAGAGCTGGCAAGCATAAGCAAGACCATAATCGAGCAGACATTAGGGCTGGACACCTACAGTCTTATCGTCTACGACAGTGTGACCAAGCAGTTCGTCGTGGTCGAGACCAGCAACCTCAGCAAGGATATCGAAGAAAAGGCCTTACAAAGCGTCCGTGATTTTGCCGACGAATGGCACAGAAAGCATAAAGCGTCAGTAGAACCGGAAAAAACAAAGATCACATCGGACGCCGGAGATTCAATAACGCGCATTCCGATCGCAGTGTATAAGCGGACAGTAGGGGCTCTTTTCATCTCGGATGAGATCCTGGACAAAGTGAACCATGAAGGCAACGAGATACTGACTCTGATCACCAACCAGCTTACTGTCGCCATGGAGAACTCCATCCTTTATGAGATAACCAGGAAACTTTCGATAACGGACGATAAGACGGGCATATACAACCTGAGGTATCTTAAGCAACGCCTGGCCCTGGAATTAAGGCGGGCGCATAGATATGAAAGACCGTTGAGTTTCTTGATGATCGATATCGATGACTTCAAAAGATATAACGATACTTATGGGCATATTGCGGGCGATGTGGTTATCAAAGAGATAGCCGATGTAATAAAAGGACTGTGCAGGCAGATCGATATGGTGGCGCGATACGGTGGAGAGGAGTTCTGCGTTATGCTGCCGGAGACGGACGGAGCAGGCGCGGAGATGGTGGCAAAACGCCTGATCGATCTGGTAGCGGAGTATGAATTCAAGGGAAAGGCGGAAGATGACGTCGAGAGGTTGTCTGTATCGGTCGGGGTAGCCTCTTATCCCGAGCACGCGGATTCCGCTTCACAACTCATAGAGCTATCTGACCAGGCATTATTGATAGCAAAGAAGAACGGGAAGAACCAGTTTCAAGTCGTTACAAAAGGGAAGGGAAGTGTGAATTGAGCATCAAGATCATGATAAGGCGTTTAGATAAAGGATTGCCGGTCCCGGTCTACGCCCACGACGGAGATGCCGGCTGCGACCTTTTAAGCGCCGTAGACGTCGTCATACAGCCCGGAGAACGCGTTTTAGTGCCTACAGGCATAGCCGTGTCTATACCGAGGGGGCATGGCGGTTTCGTACAGCCACGGAGCGGCCTGGCGATAAAACACGGCATAAGCCTTGTAAACACCCCGGGACTGATAGACAGCGCCTATAGGGGCGAGATAAAGATAATAATGATAAATACGGACCGTACGGAACCTTTTCATGTCAAACGCGGGGACAAGATCGCCCAGTTTGTCATCCAACAAGTGGAAGAAGCGGAGTTTGAAGAGGTGGAAGAGCTGGACGCGACTATCAGAGGCGATGGAGGCTTCGGAAGTACGGGAATAAGAGCATAAGTAAAGAGGCGAGATGAACTTCCTACATGGAACAAAAGAAAAGAGGACAGTTACTCTCGTTACAAACCTCTTTTCTTATCTCATCTCGCCTCTAATATCTACGTTAAACCTCATATCTTATAAAGTCAATGGGTGGGAAGAAGAAAATAAAAAACCTTTAAAATGCCACGTTAGCGTTATGTCTACTTCTATTCCCGACTTCGTATAATATATGTTATGTAAACTACTTATGTATATCACTTAAACTTCTCTTACTACTTCACTACTTCTCTGTTTCCCTACTTCCCTATTACGTTACTTCTCTTCCAACAGCATCCTATGGTCGTCACAGAATGTAATGGGCTTAGCATCCGTCTCTTCGGCGTTCTCGGAGAACCGCATGACGCAGTCATGCCTGTCGCAGTGAAGCAGTCCAAAGGTATGTCCGATCTCATGGACGGCTTCTTTTCTGACGCGCTCTATAAAGTTAAGCATATCGCCGGTTCTTAGACGGTAAAGAGAGATGACGGCGTACACCCCGTTGACCTGGGCCTGTCCGAAGATATAATTGCGTCCTCGGACGTAAAGGTCGTCATTTGTAACAGAAAGGACCTTCCTGCCCTCCCCTACCTCAAGACGCGTTATACGTCTAAGGATCGTAGGGGCGCTGAACTGGTTACGGCGGGCGCTGAAGGCATGTAAGGGCATGTCAAGAGGTGATAAGACTTCGATGTCACAGTGAAATGAAGATGTGAGCACGTCTTCAAGAGAACGGATGATCATCGGATCGATCTCTCCGAAGGGCTGTATCGAGATCACGTCTGGCATAGAGGGCTCTTATGAGGGGTTCATACCAGGTTCTGCAGTTTATCGAGTTGGTCCCTGGTGCCGATGACGACCAGCTTATCTCCGCCATGGATCTTCGTACTTTTGCTTAAGTTGGTCTCGAACCTGCCGGAAGAGCGTTGGATCGACAGTATATAGGCACCACTAAGCTTTCTGACCTCGGACTCTTTTATGGTCTTGCCGGCTACTCCGGAATCATGGCCGATCTTTATCTCCTGCAACTGGAATTCAAGCTCTTCGCCATGCATCACAGTATCAAGGAAGTCACTTACGACGGGCTTCAATATCATGGAAGCGATCCTCCTGCCGCCGAGGCTGTAGGGGCTGACTACACGGTCGGCGCCGGCGCGCTTCAATTTTGACTCGCTTCCCTCCAGATTTGCTCTGGCGATGATAAAAAGATTCGGATTAAGACCGCGGGCCGATAAGGTCACATAGACGTTATCCTCGTCCCCGTCGACTACGGAGACCAATCCCTTGGCTCTCTCTATCCCGGCGTCTTTCAGGACATTGTCATCCGACGCGTTACCCTGTATATACAGTACTTCCTCCGTGTCCAGATACTTCTTGACGTCAGGGTTGCTGTCCAGTACGACAAAAGGAGCGCCGGTGCGCTTGAACTCGCGCGCGATCTGCTCCCCTACCCTGCCGAAGCCGCATATTATATAGTGGTCTTTTAGTGCCGATATCTTTCTTTTCATCATCTGTCCTCCTAGAATGTCACTAAAATAGCCTTCGACCATGAATTCGACGATGCTTCCTAGAGTATACGCTGAAGCGCTCACACCGCCGACGATTATGAACAGTGTAAATACCTTTCCGGAACCGGAAAGCGGATGGACTTCTCGAAAACCGACGGTGGTTATGGTTATGATCGTCATGTAAAGCGAATCAAGCGGCGCCCAGCCTTCGATCAGCGTATAACCTATGGTACCGGTTATGATGACGGTAAAGAGAAGCCCTACGGCGATCCTGAGGTGTCTTAATAAGCTCAAGTCACTCCTCTTTTCTCAAATCACTTAAGCCCAAGGACCTTATGTATCTGCGGCATCACGTACACATCCTTGAGTCTGGCGCATGCCAGATGATAAAGATCCAATATTGTATCTGAACTGGGACTTGCGGTAATTCTACCATACGGAGTCACCGGCTGGATATAGAAAGGGATACCCGGATCGACGGACTCTACCAATTCTGCGGTTTTCCTGAACTCGTTTCGATCCGAGTCTTCGCGTATGACCACCTTCACGTAAACGCGTTTTATGTAGGATATCTTCAGGAACTCAAGGTTCTTATCCAATGATGTTCCGTCTTTTCCAGCGTCTTTTGGAAGCTTGATATCCATGCTGATAAAGTCCACATACGGGATGACCTTTTCAAGCTCGCCGGGTAGCGTTCCATTCGTTTCCAATAGTATGGGCAGGCAAAAAGCGTTTTCTCTCCGGTTTGTCATAAGCAGGTCACGGATGAAGTCCGCCTGGAGCAACGGCTCACCGCCGGTCAGGCAAAGCATCCTGCCGGGACAATCGTCATTGCCGGCCAGCTCCTTGATAAGTGAATCGACGGTATAGACTCTGCCGCCGTTTCTATCACGTGAAGCGGGCGTATCGCAATATGTGCAGGCAAGGTTGCATCCGGAGAAACGGACGAATCTATGCATCTGCCCGGCAAAAAGGCCTTCGCCCTGTATGCTTGAGAAGATCTCCGATATTCCGGCTTTTAAGAGTCGCCTGGATTCATTCAATGGGCCTGACCTTGTGACATGCTTTTTGAATATCAGCTGATTCTTTTTTAAAACGCTCGAGTACTATCTCACCCAGGTGGACGGGATCTATGTTCAGCTCCATAAGGCCTGAGGCCTTGACAGGAGCTCCTTCCGGATCTACGTTCACGGCTGCATGCAGCATCACGGATGCCGGAGAACATGTCGCGATCGAGACCGTCAGCTTCCCTTCCTTTAAAGACCGTAAATACAGGTCGTCACCTTCCCTGGCGATGCGCAAGCGGTTCTTACCCGCATCACCCGAGTCTTCTATCGACTCCTTGATGATGCATATCAAAAGCCTCTGAAGTAGAACGCCTGTCATAAGATCCATGTCAAAGAACTCACCGATGAAGTGAAGCATGGACTTTGCCCGGATGAAAGAGCCTGCATCGCGGTCGTCCAGATCGACCAGGTCTTCATTTCGAACATGCGCGGGGCCTAGAAAGGCGACAAGGTTGTCGTCATCAAGCCCGTATTCATCATATGACCAGCGGGAACGCAGTTGCGTACCGTCATAAGTGACCTGCTTATCGGTAACGAACATGGTCTCCATCAGATCGCGATCCTCAAAGAAGGTACGAGTTCCGGATATGTTTCTTGAAATGCCCGCTTCAAACGGCTGCAGGGTTCGCAAGCGCCGCACATAAGATCGCCGCCTTCATAGCAGGACCAGATAAGTCCAAGCGGGACAGCAAGCTCGACAGCTTTCTTAGCGATTTCGGTCTTCGCCATATCGATCGTATATCCGGTCAGCGTTACAGCGTTTAGAGTCGAGTATCTGAACATGCCGGTAGCCGCTTCCGTAAAGGCCCTTGTGTTGTCCGGAAAGGTCAAGCCCTCTTCTGCGTTAAAACCTCCCACCACCAGTCCTGCCCCCTTCATCTCGGCAAAGCTCGCAGATATATTTACGAATACACCGTTTCTATTGGGCACCCAGACAGATGCGGCGGATGCCGAGGTCTTAACGGTATCGTCCAGATCCTTTATGTCCAGCTTAGGTATAGTTTTTGAGGTGTCTGACAAGGCGGAATCCGAGTCATTGAACCATGGCAGGTCGATCGTCTTGTGGGCGGTCTTATAGTGCGAGGCGAGTTCTTTGGAAGAGTTTATCTCGCGCGAAGCGGACCGCTGGCCGTAGTCGAATGTCAAAGCTAAAACGACATCTGTCTTATCTGCGGCAATAGCCAGATTGACCGCGGAATCGAGCCCTCCCGACAGCATGACGATACTTTTTTCTTTGATCTTAGACTCACTCCTTGAAATATGAGATACACGCAGTCGATGATTCCCAGATGCTTACTTTCTTAACGTCGATCCCGGACTCCAGATTAGCTTTGGACAAAGCTTTCTGCAGTTCATGGTATAGGTATTTAGCCAGGTTCTCGGCTGTCGGAGTGATCTTGTCAAAAGGCGGCACCTCGTTCAAGTGGTGATGATCGAACCGGTCGACCAGGGTCCGGGTCTTTGCCTTCAGCTCCTTGAAATCGTATACCAGCCCCACTTTGTCCAGTCTCTCCCCTTCGATGACGACGTCGACCTTGAAGCTATGGCCGTGAAGACGCGCGCATTCGCCGGGATAACCGGTCAAGCTGTGGGCAGCGTCGAAATGCGTCTCGATCTTCAATTCATACATATTTAGACTCCCCTCTTCCCCTTATCCCTTAAAGTCTCTAAGAAAGCTTCCATTCTGACCTTCGTCCGGCTGTCCAGGCGACCGGGCTTGTCTCCCTCTATCCTCAGTACCGGTAGGTCTAAAGTCCCTCTGACAACAGGGTCTTCAAGCTGATGAAAACAGAAACTCTGGACGTAGTGGACGATCCCGTCCACCCTTCTCTTCCCGACCTCTTCTTTTATACGCTTCAACCTAGTCAAGATGCCGTAGGGGTATGTGTATTCCAGATACTGAGCGACAAGGCCGTCGGCCTCATAGGGCATGCTGAACTGGTGCTGGACTTCATTATACACCACGCGCGCGCCCTGTTCTTCAAGAAAGTCATAGATATCGCTGAAGATGGGCGGGACTCCCATATAGGCAAGACGTATCTCAGGAGGGGATGCTGTCCTTGATCCTATCCTGTCAAGCATATCGGACAACATCGTCTCGAACTTCTCGGGCTCTCCGTTAAGATCGCTTGAAGCGACGAGCCATTGATGGTTCTCATATCCGGTCGCTTTATCTTCCTGCCACGTCAGACGGTCGAGCTCCGCCAGTTTAGCCCGGATGGTCTTAAATTGTAAGCGCATATCCTCTGCTTTTTCAATGTCGGTATCCAGACGGCTGCAGAATCGCCTGATCTCGCGATTCAGATCTTCGACATCCCTGTTCAAAGGGTAAGAGAATGTGATAACAGGGACGCCTTCATAGATGAAATTCTCGATCAAAGCGTAATTGTTGGCGCAGTCACCCTGTGTCATGCCGATAACGGCGGAAAGGCCGTCCATTTCATGCACGATGGAGTAGATACCCTTTATCCAGGCGCAGTAATTACGGGGAATACCTTTTGACTCGGCCGATTCGGCTAAACGAAAGGGATCATCGGATGATATGAACAGGTTGTTAAGGTCGATCGGGACGTAACCGGCGCCATAGACGACTTCACAGGGCACCGTCGAGGTTATGCCGATTTTTCCCTTGCTCTTCATGGGTGATCGAGGACCTTATGCTTCGAAGTCTTCAGGGTTTATTTCTTCAAGAAAATCTCTGAATCTATCGACCTCTTCCTCGATCGTCTCAAGGACTATGCTGGCTTCGTCCAGGATCTTTTCTTCCGTGTAGACGGGGGTGTCGCACCTTACAGCCAGAGCGATCGCGTCGGAAGGCCTGGAGCTTATCTGATGCGCTTTCTTATCGTTCAATGTGATCGTAGCGTAGAAAGTGCCGTCCACGAGATCGTCTATGACGACTTTTTCAGGCGTCACTTTCAACTCATCCAGCATGTTCTTAAGCAGGTCGTGAGTCATAGGCCTAGCCGTTTCCACCTGCTGCAGATGAAGAGCGATGGCTATCGCCTCTGAGACGCCTATCCATATGGGCAAGATCCTTTCGCCATCCTTCTCCCTGAGAAGCACGATAGGTTGGTTTGTTGGTAGTTCTATGCGTACACCGACGATCTCCATTAGTATCATCACAGGTCACCTTGTTTATATTCTATCACACGTCGGGCTGTCGATATACCTGCATAACGGCTATGACTTCGCTGTCCGTCGTCTGGTCGAACCTCTCGTAAAACTGGCCGACCGCATAGAAGATCGAGGGGGCGTGCGCGACTACGATATCATCGGCTTTATTCTTAAGTCTTTGTAACGTATCAGGGGGTCCTACGGGGACGGCAAGGACCAGATGAGCCGGTTGAAGTTTCTTTACGAACTCAAGCGCGGCTTCCGTAGTGGCGCCGGTGGCTACACCGTCATCGACCACGATCGCCGTCTTTCCTTTTACTACGAGAGGCCCCAGACCTTCGCGGTAGACAGCGGTACGGCGTTCTATCTCCTTGATTTCGTTCTCTATAGTCATTTCAAGGTATTCGTCAGAAACGGCAAGGTGGGTGATCAGGTTTTTATCGAGGACCTGGATCCCACCCGGAGCGATCGCTCCGAGGGCCAGTTCCGGATTGCCGGGAGCTCCGATCTTTCTGGGAACGACCAGATCAAGTGGTGCGCCAAGCGCTCTTGCTACCTCGTGAGCAACGATAACACCGCCGCGCGGTATGCCGATGACGACTACGTCGCTACCCTTATAGGAAATAAGCAGTTCCGCTAGGTAACGGCCTGCGTCGCGTCTGTCTCTAAACATAGTTCTCCTTTAAGAGAATAGGGAGACGCCGCGGTTACTTTTATATCGACGAACCTGTCAATAAGAGATCTGTCGCCTTTGAAATTGACTACTTTGTTGGTCCGGGTCCGCCCTGCCATGAAGTCATTATCGCGACGGCTTCTACCTTCGACCAGCAACTCGACGGTGTTGCCGACAAGTTCGCCGTTCTTTTCATTGCATATCTCATTCTGTCTTTCAACCAGCAGGTCGAAACGATCGTGTTTTACGATAGCCGGTACATCATCTTTAAGGGTAGCCGATCTTGTTCCCGGACGCGGCGAATATATGAACAAAAAAGCCTGGTCAAAACGGACACTATCGACTATATCCATAGTCATTTCGAAATCCTCATCGGTCTCTCCGGGAAACCCGACGATTATGTCAGTGGAAACGGCTGAACCGGGCACTCTATCCCTGATGCGTTCAATCAGCTCAATATATTGCGATCTCGTATAACCGCGGTTCATCGCGCTAAGCATAGTGTCTGAACCGGACTGGAACGGTAGATGCAGATACTCGCAGATATGTTTTCCACCGGCGATGGCATCAAGCATCTCATCCTCGAGATCTTTTGGATGGGATGTGACGAATCTTATCCTATCCAGGCCTTCAACGTCGTCGAGTTTCTGTAGAAGGTCGACGAACAGGCCTTTTTTCCCGAGATCGCTGCCGTAAGTGTTCACGTTCTGCCCAAGCAGGGTGACTTCTTTAACACCATCAGACACGAGGTCGTTCACCTCATGGATTATATCGGGAAGCTGGCGGCTGACCTCTACGCCTCTTACATGCGGCACTATACAGTAGGAACAGTAATTGCTACAGCCCCTGATTATGGGCACCCATGCACGGGCTCTATGACGCCGCAGCGTAGGTAATCCTTCCGGGATGCGACGGTGGCCGTCGATGTCGCATAGGGCTTTACCGTGTTCGATGGCCTCGTCTATCAGCGCGGGCAGGTTCTGAAAATTCCTCGTGCCGAAGACTACGTCGATATATGGAAATGACTTAAGAAGCTTTGATCCGGCTCGTTCGGCTACACAACCGCCGACTGCGATCAAGCGATCGCCCGATCGCCTCCAGTTCTTAAGTGACCTGATGTTGCCGTATAGACGCTCCTCAGCGCGAGCTCGAACGCTGCACGTATTGAAGATGACGATATCAGCCGTTGAAACGGAAGCGACCGGTTCGTGACCGGCGCTTGTCATGAGGCCGCTTATCATCTCCGAGTCGGCCTTGTTCATCTGGCAACCGAATGTCCTGATGTAGTAACGCATGTGTCTATTTTAGCATAGGAAAGATCGTGAATCGTGCAACGTGAATTGTGAAAGAGAAAGCTATTTAGCGGTGAGTGGCCAGTGATTTTAAAGGCTCGAGTATCGTGTCGGGGACGTCGACGTGGCCGATCAGGAAGCGGCCGGGCGTATGCGGACCGTGATCGTCCGAACCGCCGGTCACTATCAAGCCATATTCATCGGCGATACGAAGGTATTTCTCCGTGGAAGCTTTATTGTTATCGTAGCAGTAGGCTTCGATCCCCTGGATCCCGTTTTCCACCAGTTCGGGGATGTGATCGTCGGCGTTGCTGATGGAGGGATGAGCGAGAACCGGTATTCCTCCGGTCCTTAAAATCGCGGATATCACGTCGTGGCTGGAGTAATTGTACTTCTGGACATAACAGGGTTTGTCGCGGCCGAGATACGTATCGAACACATCTTTAATATTTCGAGCATACCCCTTACTGACGATCACCTTGGCTATGTGGGATCTGATCAAAACACCACCCTTTGAAACATCCAAGACCTCATCAAGAGTGATATGTACGCCGATGTTGTTGAGTCTCTTGATCATCTCTTTTGCTCGTACAAGACGCAATGACTTGAGCTCATCGAGATAGTCGACATACCAGGCGTTCTTGTAGTCTATGAAATAACCGAGTATATGTATATCGGTGCCTCCGGCATCGGTCCCCATCTCTATGCCCGGGATCAATTCGATCCCTGTTTGCGAGGCAGTCTCAAAAGCTTCATCGATCCCGCTGACCGTATCGTGGTCCGTAACGGCGATAGTCTTGAGGCCTATCTCTTTGGCATAGTAAACAAGCTCGGACGGGCTGAACGTCCCGTCCGAGCTTGTTGTGTGCAGATGAAGATCGACAGTCGACTTACTTCGCGTATTCAACCGACCGCGTCTCCCTGATAACCGTGACTTTTATCTGGCCCGGGTATTCAAGCTCATCCTCGATCTGTTTAGCGACAGTCCTGGCCAGTTCCTGGGATTGAGCATCATTGATGGATTCGGGTTTGACCATTACTCTGATCTCGCGTCCCGCTTGCATGGCAAAAGATTTCTCGACGCCATCGAACCCTTCAGCGATCGATTCGAGCTTTTCAAGCCGTTTAACATAGCTCTCGAGTGTTTCTCTACGCGCGCCTGGCCTAGATGCGGAAACGGCGTCAGCGGCGGCTACGAGCACGGCCTCGACTGTTTCCGGCTCGACCTCGCCATGATGCGCGGCTATGGCATGACAGACTTCAGAAGACTCCTTAAAGCGCCTTGCCATCTCGGCGCCTATCGTTCCGTGCGGGCCTTCGACCTCATGCGTTATCGCTTTACCGATATCGTGAAGCAGTCCCGCCCTTTGAGCAAGTGTTATATCCGCGCCAAGCTCGCTGGCCATAATACCTGCGAGGTGCGAGACTTCGATGGAATGGCGAAGAACGTTTTGCCCGTAACTCGTCCTGTAACGCAGGCGGCCGATCGCCCTGACAAGCTCGGGGTGAAGGCCGTGGACGTCCGCTTCAAGAGCGGCTCCTTCGCCTTCCTCCCTGATCTTTTGGTCTACCTCCGCACTGGATTTGTTGTACATCTCTTCGATCCTGGCCGGATGTATGCGTCCGTCGGCTATTAGTTTCTCAAGCGTGAGGCGGGCTATCTCACGGCGAACTGGATCGAAGCTGGACAGAGTCACAGCCTCGGGAGTATCGTCGATAATGAGATTGACCCCGGTCATTGTCTCGAATGCCCGGATATTACGCCCTTCCCGGCCGATGACTCTTCCCTTAAGTTCATCACTAGGAAGAGGCACAGTCGATATCGTAGTCTCCGCCGTATGGTCTGATGCTACTCTCTGTATAGCCAGCGAGACGATGTTCCGGGCACGGCGCTCACCCTCTTCTTTGGCCTCAGCCTCTATCGATTGGATGATCTGCGCGGCCTTAGATCTTGTTTCTTCCTCCGCTTTCTTAAGCAATTGCTGTTTGGCTTCTTCGTTGGACATCCCCGCGATCTTTTCGAGGAGCGTTTTTTGTTCCACATAGACCTCTTCCAGCTCTTGCTTGCGCTTGGTGATGTCAGCATCTCGTGATGTAACGGACTGCTCTTTACGCTCGAGGTTCTGCACCCTTGAATCGAGGTTCTCCTCTCTTTCAAGGATCTTGTTTTCACGCCGGTCGATCTCCGACTGGCGTTTGCGTATGTCCTGCTCGGACTGGGTGCGCATGTTGTAGATCTCGTCTTTTACTTCGAGTATCGCTTCCTTCTTCTTTGTCTCGGCCTCGCGTTGGGCGTTCGCCAGTATTCTTGTAGCGGATTCATGCGCCTTTTCAACTCTCGTTTCGGCCATATACTTCCGAGCTACAAATCCACCGGCTACCCCGACACCAAGACCGACTACCGTTAAAATAACTGTCAGTACGATTATGGTAATTACCCCCTTCTCTAAAATAAAAGAGCCGAGCTTAACATCAATGATAAGCTCGGCAAATCATACTTTGCTTACTTTAGATATACGAATGTGAACGTCGATAAAAGAGCAGGCTGATCTATGTACGCGCTTGTCCGGCGCTTCCTGTATGCTGATCTTTAAGTACCCGTTTACCTGCTTTTTTGAACATATTTGACTTTCTGTTTATCTAAACGCTCTCGAGTATTAAAAAATAATCTATAGTCAAGCAAAGCACGTTTGCCTTAACTCAATTCTACCTTTTAGAAAAACAAGCGTCAAGGATTCGATATCCGCTCTATGGCTTCACGGATGGCACTGTCTTCGAAACCCTTGTTCTTCAGATAGGAATAAATCCTTCTATTGACAGTCTCCGGAGCGAGATCCTTAAGCTGGTTGATGCGCCTAGAAGCAGCGTTGAGAGCCCGAAGTTTTTCCATTTCCGGATCGTAGAACTGATCGAGCTTGGAGTTGATAAGCTGGGGATCGATGCCTTTTTTAAGAAGCTCCACTCTTATACGGATGCGTCCGAGGCTCTTTAAGTCGGCTCTTTGAAGTATCCAACTTTCTACCAGGCATTCGTCATCAAGCAGACCGGCATTCGTAAGCCTTTCGATCACGGTATCTTGAAAATCGGATAAACCTTTATCGCACAGGTAGCGCCTTACTTCGTTAACACTGCGGGATCCATATGACAGAAAACGCGCAGCCCTATTGAAAGCGGTCTCTTCGTTTTTAGACGTTTGCTTTGACATCGGCTGGCTGTTCGGAAAGGCCCAACTTCTCCTTGATCTCGATCTCTATGGATGTTGTAAGGTCCGGATGATCTTTAAGATATGCCTTAGTGTTTTCGCGGCCTTGTCCTATGCGTTCTTCGTTATGTGTATACCATGCCCCGCTTTTGTTGATGATACCCATATCGGATGCGATGTCGACGACGCCGCCTTCTCTGGATATCCCTTCACCGTACATTATGTCGAACTCGGCGAGCTTGAAAGGCGGAGCGAGCTTGTTCTTGACGACCTTTACCCTGACGCGGTTTCCGATGATATCCGTTCCTTGCTTGAGCGATTCGATCCTTCGTATGTCCAGGCGTACCGACGAGTAGAACTTTAGCGCTCTACCACCCGGAGTAGTCTCCGGGTTTCCGAACATGACGCCGATCTTCTCCCGCAACTGGTTCACGAATATCGCGGTGGTGTTGCTTTTGCTTATAGCCCCCGTTAGCTTTCTAAGGGCTTGAGACATCAAACGCGCCTGCAAGCCGACAAAAGAATCGCCCATATCACCTTCTATTTCCGCCCTGGGCACAAGAGCCGCTACGGAGTCTATGACCACCACATCCAGAGCGCCGGACCTTACGAGCATCTCGGCGATCTCCAATGCCTGTTCAGCGGTGTCCGGCTGGCTTAGCAATAGATTATCGAGGTCGACTCCGAGTCTGCTGGCATATATGGGGTCAAGAGCATGCTCGGCGTCTATAAAAGCGGCTTCTCCTCCTGATTTTTGGGCTTCGGCGATGATGTTCAGAGCAAGCGTGGTCTTACCCGATGCTTCAGGACCGAATATCTCGACTACCCTACCCCTTGGCACGCCGCCTATTCCCAACGCTATATCCAACGCCAGAGAGCCGGTAGATATATGCCCGACCTGGTTGTTGAACGCCTCTTCTTCGCCGAGTCGCATTATGGAACCCTTGCCGAACTGCTTTTCTATCTGCATCAAAGCCATATCCAGTGCTTTTTCTTTTTCCACTTCTTCCTCCTTAGGAATAAGGGTTTATTCTTTTTTAGAAAGTCCGGCTAGAAAGGCTGTAACTTACGATCATTCTATAACATTACGGATGAGAATACTACAAACATGTGTTCGTGTCAACACAGGGGACCGAATGTTCGCATTCGGCACAAAACATGTTTAAATGTGAGTACTGCGCGCTGCATAAAATTTTGCTTCATGTGACCTCGCTTGGGCTTCCAAAGTCACATTCAGCAATAGTTTATTCCGCGCTTCAGCACAGATGTATATAGTTATGTTTACGTCTCCTGCTCGCACTTCATTAATAAAGAAGATAGAATCCGCGAACCTGCTCGCAACTAGTGATAATAGAGGCCCTGTTTGTGCTCGAGAAATCTCTTAAGTTTTGCTAGGACAGATGTATATTATGTTTTTCGTCTCCTGCTCACACTTCATAAAAGAAAAGGGTTAAGAAAAGATCCTTGTAGCAGCCGACCCGACTTCGTCGTTGCGAGGAGCAGCTTTAGCTGCGACGCGGCAATCTCATGCAATCTTCTTGTCATTTAAGAGGCGACCGCCAGGTCGCCGAAGAACCCAGAAAAAAGAAATAGATCCGTTCTCGTTAACCTGGATTGATTCGGTCATCTAAAGATGACCTCACAAAGACGTCTTTTCCCGTGTTACAGAACAGATTTACAAGACGGGACCCCGATTAAATGGATCTAACTCAAAATCTATTGGTCGGCGGCAACATAAACATGCTGTGCGTTGGAGCACTCACTTTTTCATAGTTTGCTTCGTCGCGCTGGCGGCACTGCTTCTCGCAACGACACACTTGAGAAGGGCTCCCTCACAACGACACCGTTAGGGTGTAGTCCACCCTCCCCCTGACCCCCTCCCTTCAAGGGAGGGGGAAATATTATTGAAAGTCATCACTTTTTAAACAAGTGCTCGGATACTTTGATATACGTGGCGCCTTTTGGGGATAGCTTGCTTTCGAAGAGTATCAACGAACCGGCCGTTATTTTATCCTCAGGTAACGACAGGCCTGCGTGTTCTAAGACTTGCTCATCGACAGGATGGGGATCACGTATCCTTGCCAGTGTCACGTGCGGGTGAAAAGGCCGTTTCTCGGGGATGAAGCCTAGCTTGATGAACTTGTCGTCGGTTTTCTTTGCGAGTTCTCTGAATTCGCGGAAGCCGTCGCCGGCTCCGGCCCAAAGGACGCGGGCTCTTTTAACCGAAGGAAAAACGCCGATCGAGGAAAGGACGAAATCGAAGGAAGAGATACTTCCAACGACTTTATCAAGCCGTTCGTTCATCCGGTCGATGACGGAGACTTCGCACCGGCCCAGGAACTTGATCGTAATATGCATCCCTTCCCTGGCGACCCATTTGGCGGCTCTTATCTCCGGTTTAAGCTCTTCCTGGATCTCAGCGAGAGCCGTTTTTATGGAAGACGGGATATCAACGGCAATAAAGAGCCTTTTCGTCTCTTTGTCAGGCAGTCTCCTCGCCTCCCCTGCCCCGTTCGATCAGATACAGACGGAGCATGTTGAGCGCGTATTGTGAGGCCTTCCATCTGATCTCATTCCGTGTCCCGATAAATACCTGATGGTCATTGATCATCGTGTTTTTTGCCGAGAGGCCGAAATAAACCAAGCCCACAGGTTTTGCTTTTGTGCCGCCGTCCGGACCGGCTATCCCGGTAGTCGAGATGCCGATGTCAGCTCCCAGTCTCTGCCGGGCGCCGTTTGCCATCTCCTCGGCGACGTACTGGCTGACGGCTCCGTGGGCGAGCAGAGTCTTCGGCGATACATCCAGCAACCGCGTCTTAAGACTGTTGCTGTATGCGACTACGCTGCCTACGATATATTGCGAACTGCCGGGATGGTTGACAAGGCGAGAAGTTATCAGGCCTCCGGTTATCGACTCCGCGCACACCAACGTAAGATGCTGCTGAACTATGGCAAGGCCGACGACATCCTCCATCTCATCATCGTCAGCCGCGTATACATATTCGCCGATCCTGCTGCGGATCTCAGACTCTGTATCGGCGATCAGATCGGATGCTAAAGAAACGGAATCCGATTTGGCGGTGACTCGCAAGATGACCTCTCCTAGCCCCAATAAAGGCGCGATCGTCGGGTTTGTTTGTTTCTTGATCAGATCGCCGAGTTTATCCTCGACTTCCACTTCCCTCAATCCGTATATCTTGAGTTGCCTGGAAAGTATGACACGGTTTGGCTGCGCATAGGCCTCTTTTAGATACGGGATCACCCTTGTGTCCAGCATATGACGCATCTCCTGCGGGACTCCAGGCAAAGAGACGAGTGTTTTTCCTTTATACGAGAGTATTATGCCCGGTGCAGTACCGATAGTCGGGGTGATCGCCACCGCTCCTTCCGGAAGAAACGCTTGGGACAAAGTCCTGTCAGTAACCGGTGCTTGATATGCGACAAGACGCTGTCTTATGAGTTCTTTAAGGTTTGAGTCGAGGTTCAGCTTTTTCCCCGTCGCGCCGGATATAGCCTGTCTTGTCAGATCGTCATCCGTAGAGCCCAGACCACCTGTTATCACTACGATATCGGATCGTTTCAATGCATGTTCGATAGCGGAAGACGCCCGTTCAAGATTGTCTCCGACGCTCGTCTGGTAGAAGCAATCGATCCCGCTTTCCGCCAGCTTGCGTGTTATGTAGTTGGCGTTGGTATTGACTACGTGACCGAGAAGTAGTTCGGTACCGATAGATAAGATCTCACATATCATCTGGATTCCTCGCTATCACTCGGAATGACATTCTTAGGGCCGTCTTCAAAGAGGATACTCCAGTAATGCGTAAAGTATTCGACACCGCTGGCAATAGTCAATGTAATGGCTATCGCGAGGAGCGTCCATTCCAGGCCTGTTTGAAGCCTGGTCCAGGGCAATCTTAACATAAGAGAAGATATGGCGATGATCTGCGATATCGTTTTAAATTTTCCCAGCCTGCTGGCGGGGATGACAATATGCTTGACAGCCGCTGTCATCCTGAATCCCATAACGGCGAACTCCCTACCGATGATAACCATGCCGATCCAAGCCGATAGCCTGCCGAGACCGATAAGACTGATAAGAGCGGCCGATATAAGGAGTTTATCAGCCAGAGGGTCAAGCAACTGACCGACTACTGTTATCTCGCCTCTCGATCGAGCCAGATAACCGTCGAGTGTATCCGTCAAAGCAGCCACTATGAATATGATACCGGCGATCGCAATGCCCCACTGGATATTGATGGAAAGAGCGCTTAGAACGCCCTTGCTAAGCAGAAAGGCCATAAAGACGGGTATCAGTAGTATCCTGATTATCGTGATCGTGTTGGCGATACCGAGCCGCTGATTGGATCTCATTGTTGTGCCGGACCGCCTTCCTGGATTCCCTGTGGGGTGTATGTCCTGCTGACCTCTTCCCCTGTCTGGTTAAGAAGACCCATATCGCTACCATTATAGACTATAGATACGCGCCTGCCGCTAGCCGCGTAGACGTAGACGGACGACTGCCCCTTGAACTGCTTGGTCTCGCCGACTTTCATGGTCCCCACGAAGGCCTGCTGTCCGTCGGTAAGGATCTCCATCCAGCAATCCGAATCTACTATGGTGACTCTGATACTGACATCGGCCGGCTGGATGACCGGTTTCTGAGATTGGTCCTTAGTAGTCGCGGAAGGAGTCGTCTGTTTCTTGTCGGTCTTGGTCTTGGTAAGTGGCTTTGGTTTGGGTGTTTTGGCTTCAGGCGTGCTCTGAAGCCATCCGAAGTAAGCGAAAGCTATCATGATCAAAACAGCGATCACGGCCAGGAGTACCCATAACGACCGCGGTTTCTGATCCAGATCCCTGGTCAGAACCTCATCAGGTTCAGGTTGCTCCGATGATACTATTATTTCGGGTTGGCCGGTCTCCCGCTTATATTGGGCCACCAGAAGCGCGCCGTCCAGGCCTACGGCCGCTGCGTATGTGTTTATGAACCCTCTGGCGTATGCGTCACCGGGCATGGATTGAAACTCATCGCTCTCGATGGCCCGGATATATTTGGTGCTTATCTTCGTAGATACCTGGACTTCTTGTATGCTAAGACCAAGCTCTGCCCTGCGGTTCTTGAGGATCTCACCGACTGTCGCCATATCAATCAGACGACTCAGACTTAAGCCGGTCGTATTCGTCTTCGCTTAGAAGCACGGCTCTGGCTCTGCTGCCGTCCGCGCCGCCGACGATCCCGCGTTCCTCCATTGTGTCGATCAACCTGGCCGCGCGGGAATAACCGATCCGGAGCCTTCTTTGTAGCATCGATATGGAAGCCTGGCCGGTACGAACAATGATCTCTATGGCTTGCTCAAGCAAAGGATCGACATAATCAAGCGTAGACCAGGGCATCTGTTCTTCCTTTATGACGGAATCATCGTAATCGGGATCCCGTTGGCTCTTGATGAACGCTGTGACCTCGGCTATCTCATGTTCAACGAGCAAAGCTCCCTGTACTCGTTTGGGCCTGACCGAGCCCGCTGGCATGAACAGCATGTCTCCCCTGCCTATCAGCTTCTCGGCGCCCCCGATGTCTAGGATAACTCTCGAATCGGCTTGTGACGCGACTTCGAAACTGATCCTGCTGGGTATGTTCGCCTTGATCAATCCTGTGATGACGTCTACGGAAGGCCTCTGTGTCGCCACAACTAGGTTTATGCCGATGGCGCGGCCCATCTGCGCCAGGCGGCATATGGATTCCTCTACTTCCTGGGGGGAGATCATCATAAGGTCGGCCAGTTCGTCGATCACAACTATAATATATGGCAAGCGTTCCTCGGGCTTTGCGACCTTGTTGAACTGTTCTATATTCCTTGAACCGGACTCGGCCATTATCTTAAAACGGTCCTCCATCTCGCGGACGGCCCATTTTAGCGCCATCGAAGCTTTTTTGGCATCGGTTATGACGGGAGTTATAAGATGCGGGATGTCGTGATAGTGCGAAAGCTCGACCATCTTCGGGTCTATCAGTATTAGTTTTACCTGTTCGGGATGGGAGAAGAACAAGAGCGACGTGATGATCGAATTGACGCAAGTCGTCTTTCCCGATCCCGTGGCGCCGGATATCAAGAGATGAGGCATGTGCGTAAGATTGGTCATAACGGGCGCGCCGCTTATGTCTTTTCCCAATCCTACGATCAGCGGGCCGACTTTATTACCTTCCTTAGCGGCTACCAGAACGTCTCCCAGTGTGACAAGTTCTTTCGTGTCGTTCGGGATCTCGATGCCGACAGCTGATTTACCAGGAACCGGAGTCAGTATCCTAACGTCCTGCGTCGCCAGCGCGACAGCCAGATCGTCTGCCAGGCTTACGATCCGGTTTACTTTTACTCCGGTCCCGAGCTGCAGCTCAAAACGTGTGATCGTGGGACCGCGGACAACCCTGGTAACGGTCGCGTCGACGCCGAAGTTCTCGAGCGTCTTCTCTACGATCTTTATCCTTTCGTTAAGGTTCTTCTTCCAGACTTTATCGGATCTGCTTTCAGAGCGGTTCAGGATATCTAAAGGCGGAAACCTGTATTTCGTATCGTGGAGCTGTTTGATCGGGGCCGGCCCGTGCTCGGCAGAAGACGCCTCCTCTATCTTGATGGTCTCGGAGATCTGGTGCGTAGCATCGCTTACTGTCGGCGCGGACTCACCCGGGGTCTGTCCGGCGATATCTGAAGGCTCACCGGTAAGCTGCTTATTAAAACGGGACATCCGGTTCTTCCCAAGGTGGAACACATCACCGAATAATGCAGAGAGAGAGACCCTTGACGCGAGGATCAAACCGATCAGAGTAAGAGCTGTCAGGATTATATACGCGCCGGCTTTTCCTAATGGTCTGACCAGCATATAACTTAAGACAGCGCCAAGATAACCGCCATATTTACTGACGGTTACGGGGTCGAACCACGATCGATCGATCGGGCTGGGATTTCCGACATGTATAAAAGCGATCAGCGAGAGAAGCATGACAACAAGCCCGATCCCGGTCGATCTTATGAAGTGCCTCCAGCGTTCGACAAAGAACACCATCGCCCAACAGATAAGCAGTACCGGAACAATATACCAGCCGACTCCGATAAAGCTCTTAAAAAACCTGTTCAGCAGTTCACCGACGATCGAACCGTATCCCAGGATGCTGACACCGGAAAAAAGGGCCAACGCGAGCAGGGACACCCCATAGATGTCTCTGAGTTGATCAGATTTAAGTTCTAGGAACGGTTTCTTTGGTTTTCTGGCCAAGTTACACTTCCATGATCACCGGCATCACCATAGGCCGCCGCCTGGTGGACTTGAACAGATATCTGGATAATGAATCACGTATGTGCATCTTAAGGACGCTCTCGTCGATAATACTATCAGAAGCGCACTGTTCAAGAGTTGCGATGACGTCCGTCTTTGCCTCTTCGATCAGGTCTTTTGTTTCTTTAGGGTAGACGAAACCGCGGGATACGATATCCGGTCCTGATATTATCTGTCCCGTCTGACGGTTGATCCCAACGACGACGATAAAAACGCCGTCTCTGGAAAGCCGCATCCTGTCTCGAAGGACCACGTCTCCTATGTCGCCTATGCCGAGACCGTCGACGAACATCGCGCCGGCCGAGACGTTCCGACCGGGTTGTGCTTTCCCCTGTTTGAAAGTGACGACATTACCATTCTCGACGATGAAGATGTTCTCTTTCGGGATGCCCATGCTTGAAGCCAGATCGGTGTGGTGTTTGAGATGCCTGTATTCCCCATGCATGGGTATGAAGTATTTCGGCTTGACAAGACTCAACATCAGCCGGAGTTCCTCGCGAGAAGCGTGGCCGGATACATGGACGCCGGAGCCCTCTTCATAGAAAACGCGAGTGCCTATCCTGAATAGCTGATCGATAGTACGAGCGACCGATTTCTCATTACCCGGGACGGGCGTTGCTGAAAGAACGACCGTATCGCCGGGGACCAGTTTGATGTGTTTGTGATCGTGCGAGGCAAGGCGCGCCAGCGCCGACATCGGTTCGCCCTGGCTGCCGGTCGCTATGATGACTATCTCATAAGGAGGATAGTCGTTGACCTCGTGAAGCCCGATGATGGTATTTCCGGGTATGTTCAAGTAACCGAGTTCCGTAGCTATCTGAACGTTGTTTCTCATACTGCGTCCGGCTATAGCCACTTTGCGGTCGTTCTTGTACGCCATATCCAGCACCTGCTGGATGCGATGGATATGCGAGGAAAAACAGCATACGACCACGCGTTGCAGTGCGTCCTTAAAGACGCGGTCGAGGGCTTCACCCACTGACTTTTCGGTCTTAGTCCCCCCGGGAGACTCGGCATTCGTACTATCTCCCATATAAAGAAGAACGCCACGGTCACCGAGTTTTACGAATTTATTCAGCTCCGTCATCCAACCGTCGACCGGCGTAGTGTCCAGCTTGAAATCGCCTGATAGGACTATCGTTCCTTCAGGAGTGTCAATAGCCAAGCCGACACCGTCAGGGACACTATGGCTGACATGGATAAAGGATACATTGAACGGCCCCGCGTCGATCACGCTTTCCGTGTTGATCTCTACAAGGTTCACATCGTCGAGCATCCTGTGTTCGGCTAGTTTATCTTTAGCCAGGCCCAGCGTTAGCCTTGTTCCGTAAACCGGTGTGTTTATCTGTTTTAGGAGATAAGGTAAGGCGCCGGTGTGGTCCTCATGGCCGTGTGTCAAGAATACGCCTCTTACTTTGCGCTTATTGCGCAAAACGTAAGAAAAATCCGGCAAGACAAGATCGATGCCGAGCATCTCATCATCAGGAAACATGAGGCCCGCATCGATGATGATGAGGTCGTTTTCATATTCGATGATAAGCATATTCTTGCCGACTTCACCGAAGCCGCCAAGCGGTATGATCTTAAGCACTAGACCAGTCCTAAGCCTGATAAAACGTTTTTGATCTTTGACTTTTCCTCATCTGTGGCTTCGACCAGCGGTGACCTTAGACTGCCGACGTTCATGCCCACCATGTTCAAAGCGGCTTTTACAGGTATCGGATTAGAATTAATAAATAACACTTTGAACAGCGGCGCAAGTTTCTGATGGATCCTAAGCGCTTTTACATTATTGCCTGCCGCGTATGCTTCGATCATCTCTTTCATATCGTTCCCGACGATATGCGAAGACACGCTTATGACACCGTCACCGCCAAGACAAAGAATCGGAAGTGTCAGAAAATCCTCTCCGCTATATAAAAGGAAATCATCTGAGGTATCACTAACGATCTTCGATACCTGCTCAAGGTCTCCGCTTGCCTCTTTGACACCGACGATATTCTCGACCTCAGAAAGCTTTATGATCGTTTCGGCCTCGACGTTCTTCCCAGTTCTTCCAGGGATGTTATACAGGATCAAAGGAAGGCCGGTGTTCTCGGCTATCGTCTTGAAATGCGCGAAAAATCCCGCCTGTGAGGGTTTGTTATAATACGGCGCTACCTGAAGGCTCGCGTCAACACCAGCGCCTTCAGCGCCTTTCGTCAGGTATAATGCCTCTTTAGTTGAGTTGCTGCCGCTTCCCGCGATGACTGAAGCGCGTCCCGAAACGGTGGATTTTACGACCTTATAAAGCTCTACGGACTCCTCCATAGTGAGCGTGCATGATTCGCCGGTCGTGCCTGTAATGACCAGGCCGTCGGATCCGTTATTGACAAGATGGTCCGCGAGTCTAGCGGCCGCCTCATAGTCTACTGACAGATCGTCCTTGAACGGTGTCACCATAGCTGTTATGAGTTTTCCAAAATCCAACAGATTCACCTCCCGATATCCATTAAGTTTTCAAGTCCATATGTAAGGCCTCGACGGGTGCCGACGGCTTTTACGGCCATTATGACTCCCGGCATAAAAGACTCACGGCCGATGGAATCGTGCCTGATCGTAAGTGTCTGCGCTAGACCTCCGAAGATGACCTCCTGGTGAGCTACCAGACCGGGCAGTCTCACGCTATGTATGTGCACTCCGTTTTTTACGCCGCCGCGAGCGCATTCCAGGGTCTCTTTTTCACCATCTTTAAGCCGCGGCGTCTCTTTATCGCCGACCATCCCTGCTGTCTTTAATGACGTACCGGATGGAGCATCCGCTTTACCGGAGTGATGCAACTCGATGACCTCGCATCCGTCCATATATTTCGATGCCATCTTTGCCATCTCCATCATGAGAACGGCACCGACTGCAAAATTCGGCGCGACTATGATGTTTGTTTTTGAACCTTCAAGCGCCGCCTTTATTTCGGAAAGGTCCGCCTCAGCCAATCCTGTAGTACCGATGACCGCGTTGACAGACGCGTTTATTGCCGCTTTTACGTTGTATAGGACGGTATCCGGATGCGTAAAATCCACCATTACTTCAGGCTTCCCGGCCAGCATAGAGTCGACATCAGAAAAACAACTTATGGAGTCGGCTTTGCCTCCCAATTGAGATCTAAATATCTCATCCGGAAAACCATCTTTAAGATCGGCACAGGATGTGAGCTCGAGTTCCGTATCGTCAAGGACCGCCATGCATACCTGTCGGCCCATTTTGCCGGAAGCCCCGTTAACGGCCACCTTCAACATAACGATCAGACTCCTTCGCGTATATCATCGAATCCTTTTATGCTGACTTTGCTCTCAGGGCTGATTATAGTCAAAACCTTCGGCCTATTAAGGACGTCTGCCGCGACTCTTTTTATTTCGTCCCCGGATACGGCTTCAACCCTTTCGACCAGCTGGTCGATAGACAAAAGTTCCGTCTCATAGGTTGCGGCCTTGCCAAGCCTTGTCATCCGTGTCGTATTGTCCTCAAAACCGAGCAGCATGCTTCCTTTTATATGATCCTTAGCCCTGGTTATTTCCTTTTCCAAAGCCCCTTTATCTGCTATATCGTATATCTCTTTGGAAATCAGGTCTAGCACCTTTTCGGTCTGCGCCGGCGTCGTGCCGGCGTACACCCCCATTACTCCCGTCTCTAAGAACTGTGAGTGAAATGAGTATATGGAATATACCAGGCCGCGTCGCTCGCGGACATCCTGAAACAATCTGGAGCTCATACCGCCGCCGAGGATCGTATCTATCAGCGCCAGAGCGAAACGATCAGGATGATCTACTGCAAGTCCCTCCATTGCGTAGCAGATATGAGACTGCTGTGTAGACCTTTTAAAGACCGTCATATGGGAAACGGGGTTTCGAGAGACTTTCTGCTTGAGATTCCGTTCGCCGCGATTGGCCTTAAAACAGTCTTTAACCAGCTTGACAAGGTCATCATGAAGTAGGTTACCGGCACCCGCGACTACGATGTTGGCAGCCGCATAATTCTTATCGAAGAAAGAAAGGATGTCGTTTCTTCTGATGCGTTTAATAGAAGAGAAACTGCCCAGGATCCGTCGGCTAAGAGGATGCTCGTTGAAAAGCTCCTGGTCAAGCAGATCAAAAACCAGGTCGGACGGCGAGTCCTCGTGCATCTGTATCTCTTCGACAACGACATTCCGTTCAGCCGATATCTCTTTCGGGACAAAACTTGAGTTCTCGATCATATCGGCTATCACATCGATTGCCAGAGGCAAGTGCTCGTCTAAGACTTTAGCGTAGAAACATGTATATTCTTTGGCGGAGAAAGCATTAAGTTCTCCACCGATGGCATCGAACGTCTCCGCTATATCTCTGGCGGAACGTTTCGGCGTCCCCTTAAAAACAAGATGTTCCAGAAAATGCCCGATACCGCTCTTATCCGCAGGTTCGTCACGGGTTCCTGATCCTATCCAGAAACCTAACGACACCGAACGAGCCACAGGGATATGTTCGGTGATGACTCTAAGACCGTTTCTTAAGTTGTCTCTTTCAAAGAAGTGTGACCCGCTCAATATGTATCTACTTGCGCCCGTTGTCACCGGGCTTGGAAGACTTTGCTCCGGCGACTGCCAGGCTGACCCTTCCCTGATTATCGACGCCTATGACGTCTACAAGTAACTTTTGGCCGATCTTGACGACGTCCTCCACCTTTTCCACTCTATGTGGCGCCAGTTTCGAGATATGTACAAGACCGTCTCTACCTGGAACTATCTCGACAAAAGCGCCGAACGGCGCGATCGAGACAACCGTACCCATGTATTGTTCGCCCGCGGCGACCGGTTTGGGCGGTGCCGTAAGCCGTTCGATGATATCTTTCGCCTTATCCGCTGTCGCGACATCTTTTCCGGTTATGAATACCTGGCCGGTATCCTCGATGTCGATGGCCGCGCCCGTCTCTTCGATGATACTCCTGATCATCTTGCCGCCGGGGCCGATGACTTCTCGTATCTTGTCGGTCGGTATCGTTATCGTAATGACCCTTGGAGCATATTTCGATAGTTCCGACCGAGTTTCCGGAAGGACCTCCTCCATCTTATCAAGCATGAAAAGACGCGCCGTTTTGGCTTTTTCAAGAGCTTTTGATATCGAATCTAATGAGATCCCACCTATCTTGGCGTCCATCTGCCAGGCTGTGATCCCGTTCCTCGTACCCGCTATTTTGAAGTCCATATCTCCCATGAAGTCTTCTATGCCCATGATATCCGTCAATACGGTCTCTTTGTCGCCTTCCTGGATCAATCCCATCGCTACACCGGCAACTGGTCGTTTTATAGGCACACCGGCGTCCATAAGAGCCAGGCTTCCGGCACATACGCTGGCCATTGAGCTGCTACCGTTGGACTCAAGCACTTCGGATACCAACCTTATAGCGTACGGAAACGCTTCGTCACCAGGTATTACAGGGAATAGAGCACTCTCCACCAGCGCGCCATGTCCTATCTCGCGTCTTTTCGGTCCCCGCATAAATCCGGTCTCACCTGTAGAGAACGGCGGGAAATTATAGTGATGGATGAACCGTTTGAATTCTTCCACGCCAAGTCCGTCTATCTTCTGGACCTCGCCCATGGCGCCAAGGGTGAGCGCGGACAGGACCTGAGTCTGCCCTCTTGTAAAGAGACCGGAACCATGAGCTCTGGGAAGAAGAGTGACTTCGCACGATATATGTCTGATCTCATCGGGATCTCTACCATCGACACGTTTGTTCTCCTCCGTAATGATCCGGCGCATCTCTTTCTTTTCGGCGTCATTCAGGGCTTTCCTTATATCCCAGCACTTCTCTTCCATGACGTCTTCAAACTCGTTTTCAACTCTCTCTTTTAGGGCCTTAAGGGCCTTTTTTCTCTCAGCTCTATCGGTCATAGACATAGCTTTTTTCATGTCTTCTTTGATGAAATCAAAGACTTTCGTCCGGAGTTCATCATCAGGTTTCTGGGGTTCGAATGCTCTCTTGGGTACGCCGACCTGCGCAGCTAACTGTTCCTGGATATCTATTAGTTTCTTGATCTCCAGACTGGCTTTATCGATAGCGTCGAGCATCGTCTGTTCATCGACTTCATCCGCTTCGCCTTCGACCATGATGATCTCGTCTTTTGTACCGGCCACTATGATGTCGACAAGGCTTCTTGTTAGTTCTTCATATGTAGGATTGAAGACTACCTGATCGTCGACAATACCTACTCTTATGGCAGCAAGCGGGCCGTTGAACGGTATGTCGGATATCGACATGGCTGCGGATGCGCCCAGCATGGCCAGGACATCCGGCGGGTTTATCTGGTCGGCTGAAAGGATCGTCGCTATGACATGAACGTCCGTAACGAATCCATCAGGAAACGAGGGGCGTATCGGCCTGTCGATCAACCTGGCTGTAAGGATCGAGGTCTCACTTGGCCGGCCCTCCCTTTTTAGGAATCCGCCCGGTATCTTGCCCGCGGCATACATCCTTTCCTCTACATCGACCGTCAAAGGAAAGAACTCCGCGTTCTTTATAAGTTCATCTTTTGCAACGGCTGTGACCAGTACCAAAGAGTCACCGCACTGTACGGTGACGGCACCATTGGCCTGTTTGGCCAGGTTTCCTGTTTCGAGGGTCATGGTCTTGCCATTGATCTCAGTTGAAATGGTTACCACTATCTAAGACTACCTCCATTGATTTGACTATCGATCAAAATGACTTCCGTGCTGGATATCAGCGACGCAGTCCGAGCTTGCCTATGACGGTATCATAGCGGCTCGGATCGACAGTCTTGACATAGTTGAGCAGTTTGCGTCGTTGACCGACCATCATGAGAAGGCCGCGTCTTGAGTGGTTGTCTTTCTTGTGGGTCTTAAGATGTTCCGTAAGCTCGTTGATGCGGCTTGTCAGTAAGGCAATCTGCACCTCGGGAGAACCTGTATCCTCCTCGTGCGTCTTGAAGTTTTCGATTATCGACTGTTTATCCTCTTTTTTAAGTGACATTAAAGCTTCTCTTTTCCTCCTCTCTGATCCGATTTATAATCTTATCATATCTTCGAGTTTTGTTGTATCGTCACGCAGTTGTCCGATCAGACTTTCTCTATCCTTGAACTCCACTTCATCCCTGATCCTTGACACCAACTCGACTAGGAGTTCCTTTCCGTAAAGCTCGAACATCTCCCCCGGTATATGGACTTCTATAACCGGGTGGCTGCGTCTGTGAAATGTAGGTGCCAGCCCTACATTTACCAGGCAGCGGTACATATGGTCGCTTAGATTGACGATACCGGCGTAAACTCCGGTCTTGGGAAGACATAGATCGGGATCGGGCCTAAGATTGGCAGTCGGGAAACCTAGTGACGCACCAAGGCTCTCACCCTGTACCACAAGGCCGTTTAATGAAGGGTTGCGACCGAGCATCTTGCGGCATGCCGCTATGTCGCCTTTCTTCAAGAATGCCCTGATCTTAGAACTGCCGACTTTATTGCCGTTTATCTTTAAAAATGGAGCGATGGTTAGTTTGAAGCCGTGGACTGCCGCATAACGGGTCACAAAGTCGATGTCTCCCCTTCTTTCCTTGCCGAACTTGAAGTCCTTGCCGACTATAAGCTCCTTTACGTTCAGTGGTAAAACGACACTGTCAAGGAAGGCTTCGGGATCCAGCAGAGAAAATCTCTTGTCGAATTTGATCAGTTTGACCTCGTCAACGCCGAGCGCCTTTATCAGACGCACACGGAGATCGGTCGGAGTCAAGATCTCCGGATGGCTTTCCGGTTCCAGTGTTTTCAAGGGGTGCCTGTCGAATGTCAGGACGACGCTTCGAAGATGGTTCCCCGTCGCTTTCTCGACCACCATTCTGATTATCGATTGGTGTCCGACGTGGACGCCGTCAAAACGGCCGATCGTAACAATGCTACCGGTCATTGCATGAACCGTTCATAGGGATAAGGAAATCATCGATAGCTCCTTTTTGAAACAACTGTTCGATCTCGTCAACGGTATGAGCTGTATCAACACTATAAGGACCGGAAGATAGCCGTCTGAGATCAGCGACATGAGCGCCGCAGCCCAAAGCCCGGCCGATATCTGAAGCGAGTGAACGGATGTATGTACCGCTGCCGCATTCAACGATGATATCCAGAGTGGGTTCATCTCCTGTATCCATTGATAACAGCTCGATCTTATGGATGACGACTGTTTTTTCCGGCGGATCGACATCTATCCCTTGTCTTGCGTATTTGTACAGCGGCTTGCCTTTCACTTTTACCGCTGAGACTACGGGCACCGTCTGCCGTATCTCGCCGGTGAATGACTCGAGCACCTCCTCGACTTCTGCTCTAGAGATGCCGGATACTTGTGCTGTCGAGACTATTTTGCCTGAGGCGTCAAAAGAGTCCGTCTCGATACCTAAGCGGATCATAGTGCGATATGTCTTTCCGTCTGACATGATAAACCTTGAGAGTTTTGTGGCTTTACCGGACAATACTATTAGAAGGCCAGTTGCGTCAGGGTCCAGAGTCCCCGTATGGCCTAGCTTCCTGGTCTTGAGAACCCTTCTCAGGCTGGCTATAACATCATGTGACGTGCAGCCTTTGGTTTTATCAACAAGGATCATGCCGTCCATCTATTCATCAGCCCCGGTCGCGCTCTTTACAATCGTCTTGATCTGAGTCATCAGTGTGTCTTCGTCCATATCCGTCGAGAATCCGGCTGCCATGGCGTGGCCTCCGCCGCCGAATGTCTCAGCCAGATGGCCGACATCGACAGAACCTGTTGACCTCAAGCTGACCTTGAGACCGTTGTCAATCTCCTTTACCAGGACGGCGACTTTGACATCGCTGACCGACCTCAATATATCGACCAGGTCTTCAGCATCGGATGGTCTGGTGCCCGTGTTCAAAAAGTCCTCGGCTTTAATAAAACTTGAGATGACGCCCGTTTCCTGATCCATATGAGTTTTGAGGTAAGCCACGCCGAATAGTTTTATTCTGGCAAGCGACTGGTTCTCGAACATATTTCTAAAAACAAACCCTGGGTCGACTCCGTTCTCCAGAAGTTCGGCAGCCGACCTCATCGTGTCCGGGCGGGTGCTTGAATACTGGAACCTACCCGTATCGGCGACGATACCGGTGTACAAGCAGACAGCCATATTGTTATCGATCGGCTCTCCGGTAATAACCGATAACCTTTTTATCAATTCGTAGACTATCTCGGAGCAAGAAGCTCTCTTCTCATCGACGAGGTTTAGCGATGCGAACTGTGTGTTACCTCTATGATGGTCGATATTGACCGTCTTATCGATTGAATCAAAGGCGCCTTCCGTCTCTCCGAGGCGGTCTTTAGTGCTGCAGTCTATAGCTATAAAAACATCGATGTCGGAGGGTATGGATGATGTATCGACCATGCTGTCGGATGCCGGTAGAAAACGGTACTGATCTGGAAACACCTGCTCGGCACCCGATGTCATGAAGACGGATTTGGATATGGATTCCAAATACATCCCCAACGCAAGGGTCGAACCGATAGCGTCGCCATCAGGATTGATATGCGTAGCCAGAGCGAATCGATCGTGTTTCATGATAAGATCCGTCAATCGGCCGAAATCCTTATCCATCGCGTTTCTCTTTTTCCTCTAGTTCATGAAGGATCTTCGAGATCCGTAACCTTTCGTCCAGGCTTTCATCAAGCTTGAAAAGCAGTTCAGGGAGAAATCTGAGCTTTACCCTTTTGCCGAGTTCTAAACGGAGGAACTTTTTTGCTCTATTCAAGGCTTCGAGCGAAAGCCATCGTTCTTCTTCATCACCAAGCACGCTGAAAAGTATCGTTGCATGACGTAGATCTCCCGATACCTGCACATGAGTTATGCTGGTCAGACCTATACCCGGATCTTTGAGTTCTCTCTGGATTATATCCATGAGCTCTTCGCGGATCGCTTCGGCGACCCTGTCGGTCCTGAGGCTCATACCTTTAATCTCCGTCCAAGTCGATTTTATGCGTCATTATGTTTTTATCCGTTATTTCGAGACCATCTTTCATCTCGATATCTCTTTGAATACAAGAGAAAAGCTCTTGTGCCTGATAATCGCTGGTGGATATACAAGCGACACCTATCGTCGCTCTTTGTCTGAGGTCGTGATAGTCGATCTCGGTGGCACATATATTGTAGGCCGCTTTGAGCCGGGTCAATACGCTTTTTACTAGCCTGCGTTTGTCCTTTAACGAGCGGGATTCCGGAAGATGAAGTTCGAATTGAAAGACACCGACTACCATTCACGACCCTTTATTGCCGTGGCTTCTCTTCGATCACGTACCCTTCAAGTATGTCGTCGACCTTTATGTCATTGAAGTTCTCGAGATGGATGCCGCATTCCAGCCCTTCGGAGACTGAAGATACGTCATCTTTGAATCTCCTTAAAGACTGCATCTTGCCGTCATGGATGACTACGCCTTCACGGACGACCCGTATTTTTGAATTTGCCCGCATATCACCTTTTTCGACTATACACCCTGCTATCGTACCAAGACGGGAGACCTTAAAGAGCTCCAGAACCCGTGCCTGACCTGTCTCGGCTTCAGTTATGATGGGACTCAACATGCCTTTTCTGGCAGCTTCGATATCCTCGATAACGCGGTAGATGATGTTATAAAGCCGCATATCCACCTGTTCTTTGCGGGTCATGTCTTGTGCTTTAGTGTCGGGACGGACGTTGAACCCGACGACGATCGCGTTGGAGGCAGACGCCAGCATGATGTCTGTTTCGGATATGCCGCCGACAGCCGCGTGGACTATATTTATCCTGACTTCCTGCTGGTCTATCTTAGCAAGCGATTCCCGGAGGGCCTCGAGAGAGCCCTGCACGTCCGCCTTAAGGATTATATTAAGGTCCTTGATCTCGCCTTCCTTGATCTGGTCGAACAGGTTGTCCAACGTCACATGGCGGCGCTCTTGTTCATGCTCGCGCTGGATGATAAGACGTTTCTCTATGATGTCCTTGGCCATCTTCTCGGATTGTACGACTTCGGCTATCGTACCGGCTTTTGGAACGGTCGACAGACCCAATATCTCCACCGGTTGCGCCGGCAGCGCCTTATAGATATTGTTGCCCTTGTCGTCACTCATGGCTTTTATACGCCCTGAACTGGTACCAGCGACGACGATCGCGCCGGTCTTCAGCGTTCCCCTTTCGACCAGAAGAGTCGCCGTCGGTCCGCGCGTCTTGTCGAGCTTGGCTTCTATGATGGTCCCCTTTACGGGCGCCTTTTCATTGGCCTTAAACTCATTGAGTTCAGCCACCAAAAGGATCATCTCGAGCAGTTCGTTGATATTCGTGCCCTGTTTGGCCGACACCTCGACGAATATAGTGTCGCCTCCCCATTCTTCGGGTATGAGATCGTGGTCGACCAGCTGTTTCTTGATCTTGTCAGTGTTGGCTTCAGGCTTGTCGACTTTATTGACGGCAATGATTATTGGCACATTTGCCGCACGAGCATGATCTATCGCTTCGATCGTCTGCGGCATGACTCCGTCATCCGCGGCGACGACCAGTATTGCGATATCCGTCACCTTGGCCCCGCGAGCTCTCATGGCGGTAAACGCCTCATGACCGGGCGTATCGATGAAGGTTATCCGCTTATCGTTATGGACTATCTGGTATGCGCCGATATGCTGAGTTATACCGCCCGCCTCCTGGGAGACTACGTCAGTTTTCCTGATCGCGTCGAGAAGCGCGGTCTTACCGTGGTTGACGTGGCCCATTATGGTCACAACCGGCGGTTTATGAGTCAAGTCTTTCGGCTTGTCTTCGGCGGTATGAACGAGCTCCTCTTCGACCTCCTCGGGTTGAGTCACATGCGCTTCATACCCGAATTCGTCGGCGACAACATTGATCGCCTCTTCGCTCATCGATTGGTTGATGGTCACCATCTCACCGAGGGACATTAAAAGCTTGATCAGTTCGTTGGGCGAATGCCCGATAAGAATCGCGAAATCTTTGACCGCGATCCCGTTTTCAACATCTAAGACAGGTCTGTCCTTTTCTTTGACCGCGACCTGTTTCTCTCCCTCGGGGCTGTCGCCCGTAGGTTCGGAGACCGTCTTCTGCTTGGTTGTCCTCATGGCCGTCTTGATAGCTTCCTCTTTGTCCTTTTTGTCTTTTGCCAGATGGGCTTCTTTGCGGACATGGTCGATAGCCTCGTCCGAAACCGAAGACTGCGCGCTTTTCAGCTCGAATCCAAGCTTCAACAAGATCGAAAGCAGTTCTTTGCTGGATATGCCTATTTCTTTAGCGAGTTCGTGTACTCTCATTGAGTGCCTGCTCCATCCATGCGTAGAGCTCTTGAATATATGTTTGACTTAAACGTCTTCTTGAAACAGGACTCGGAGGCGCAGATATATGCCCCTCGTCCCGGCACTTTCTTCTTTTCGGTCATGTCTACGACTAAAGAACCCAATGGACTCTTAACGATCCTTATCAGCTGATCCTTATCCAGTTTCGTCCTGCAGGCAATACACGTGCGCTGCGGCGTAACGTGCTGTTTTGCCGGCACTAGTCCTCCTTGGCGTACTTCTGATGTATCCCGCAATAATCGCTGCCCTCTTTGGCTTTCTTGGTACATCGGGTCCCTGCCGCGGTTGTGGCTTCGCACTGGTTTTTAGATGCCGATGCCGCCGCTTTTGGCTTTTTCTTAGGTTTACCACTGGCCTTCTTTATGTCTTCGTCGGTGACTTGAGAATTGCTTTTTATATCTATCCGCCAACCGGTCAGTTTGGCGGCCAGTCTGACGTTCTGACCTTCCTTCCCGATCGCTAACGAAAGTTGGTCGTCCGGCGCGATGACAAGAGCGGTCTTCTCGTCCTCATTCAGGACCACCTTATCGACTTTTGCGGGACTCAACGCGTTTGCGATAAATAACGCTGTGCTCTCGTCCCATTTGACGATGTCTATTTTTTCACCCCGTAGCTCGCCGACGACCATTCTGACACGAGAACCCTTGGCGCCGACACACGCCCCTACGGGGTCGACGTTCTCATCATTGGACGAGACGGCTATCTTGGAACGGTAACCCGCTTCACGAGCCACGGATTTGATCTCGACCAGGCCTTCAAGGATCTCCGGGACTTCAAGTTCGAAAAGTCGCCTGAGCAGCCCAGGGTGTGTCCGCGATACTTTTATCTGCGGACCCTTAGTGCTCCGACGGACCTCTATTATGTAAGCCTTCAAGCGGGAACCGTGGTCGTATCGTTCTCCCGGCGTCTGCTCTTTCTCGGGCAGTAGGGCTTCGACTTTTCCCAGATCTACAAGGGTATACTGTTGAGCGGTCTGTTGAACGATACCCGTGACTACATCGCCTTCTCGGTCTTTGTATTCGTCGTACATCTGGTCGCGTTCCGTTTCTCTTAGTCGCTGAAGGAACGCCTGCTTAGCGCTTTGAGCCGCTATACGTCCTATATCGTTAGGTGTTACCTCGATCTCGTCTTTAACTTTTTCATCCATGGCGAAAACACGGATCTCTCCGGTTTCGCGGTCTATCTCGACGCGCGCGTCTTCACCGGCGCCATATTCTCGCCTGTAAGCAGCTAATATAGTACTTTCAAGCATATCGATCAGAGCATCGAGGCCGATATTCTTCTCTCGTTCAATCTGTTTGAGAGCATCTATCCACTCCCGGCTCATGTCGTTTCCTCCTTATAAGCGCGATTTAAACGCTAAAGCATAAAAAAGAGCGGGTATAACCCACTCTCGTCCGGTAGATCGAGTACGTTTTGGCTGTTCAAATAATAGCACATCTGCCTTGTGCGAGGCAACTTCAAGGAACGCGTCTCAAGGCATCGGTTCTATCTTGATCTCCTTTCCTCTTTTTAGCTTGATCGTTCCACGCATCTTCAAGTCGGCCTCTTGTTCCTCGCTACGGATCACGTGTTGACGTTTTTTGAATTCTAAGAAAAAACTCATTGTGATCCGGTCTTCACTCGCTTCGGTGACCATAAAGTAACCCGTTGGTTTTGTATAGACATACCAGTCGGAGCCTGGTCCAAGATCGTATTTGTATAGTATGATCTGATTATCCACGCCCGCTTTGACCTTCATCTTAGGCTGGATATAAGCAGTCTCCAGATAGAAGTTCAGCCCGGATTCGTCATTCTCGACTTTCGGATCACCGCTGTCGAAGTGTTGCATATAAATAACATAGTTGTCACCCATTGAAGAACGCATGACCTGGCCACTGACCGCATACCATAACCGCTCGTCATCAGTCACCCCGTTATTCTGATCGAGTTTTGCGTGTGGGATGAAGATCTTCTCCTCGAAATCCGTCTCATACATCCAACTATCTTCGGTCAGGGTAACGGGTTTCTTTGTTTTCGGCCTGGAGCTAAGGTAAAAGAACACTCCGGCAGCCGTGATGACGATCAAAGACGCAGCTATAATAGAGACTATTAAAAGCTTTTTTCTATCCATATGTTTCTACGATAGCATGTTTGAATGATAGTCGACTAGTCGACTACATCCAGGGAAAAGATGTGAGTTTTTCTAGTCGACTTTAGGACTATGTCAGTGTGTCCGGGGTTTTGAGCCATAAACGTCCACACGTCGTACGCATTCGATGAGTCGGAGGGCATGGGGTCTATGATCCTCTCGGAATCTACGAACAGTACGTTCTCGATATCAAGCCGCTTGACAAGTTTCCATGCGGTACCGTCTTCTTTGTTGCAGTCCAGGACGACCTTGAACCTTCTTCCAGAATGCACCTTGATCTGCTGGACCTCGGCGGCCTGCCCTGTCGGCTTGGCGCCACACCCCGGATTAGACAACAAGGTTGCCAGTATCAGGATCATCCATACGGCTTTCTTAATCAGTCTTTGATCTCGCATATCTGTGCTTGATGACATCCTTATACATATCAAGGCGGCTTTTCATGCCTTTTATCTTGCCGATCTTTTCTTCCTTCATGACTTGAGTAACGCCTTCGAACTCGACCTCGATCACCTTAGCCTTAGACCTTCTGGCATACGTAGTGATGATAGTCTCGACTCCGAATCTGGAGCTTGAGAACTCCGGTACCCGGTCAAGAAAAGTCCTTCTTATAGCTCTTTGGCTGTTCAAGATCGGCGCGATCCGCTGGGAGAGGTTCGTGCTCAAGCGTCCTTCCGTAAATCTGGCGACGGACATCTCGATCTCTTCCGTCTCTATCAAGGGGCTTATCAGGCGGTCTATGTGACCGGGCTTTAGTCCCACCAGATCGGCGTCGATAAACAATAATATGTCCGCATCGGTCGAATCGGCACCCTTTCGCATCGCAGCGCCTTTTCCTTTGTTGCTTTCCATACGTATGACTTTTACATGGTGTTTCGAAGCTGCCGACGCGGTTTCGTCTTCTGATCCGTCGTCAACGACTATTATCTCATCTATATGGTCGACCTTAACCAGAACGTCAAGCACCGCTCCGATACGAGGCCCTTCATTATACGCGGGTACGATCACCGCTATTTTATGGTCTGACTTCGACTCACGACTCACGACTCACGACTCACTTTCTAGTATGCTCTCGCAAAATACGCTCTTACTCCTGGCTTCTTGCAGACCAGGCAGGGACCGGAGCTCTGTTCATCGTCGAACGGGATGCATCTTATCGTCGTCTTCGTTTCCTGTTTAACTTTCGCCTCGCACGCGGCATCCTCGCACCAATGTGAATCGAATATACCCCGTTCCCGCTCGAGCATCTCATTCATCTCTTCAACGGATTTGACCTTGTATGTATGCTTAATCCTGAAGTCGACTGCCCTTTCGTATAGATCCCGCTGGATATCTCCTAGAACCTTTGATATCTTATCTTCCACTTCACCCCTAGGCACGAACATCTTCTCCTTCGTATCCCTTCTAACCAACACTACCTGGCCTTTATCAAGATCTTTGGGTCCTATTTCTATGCGTACAGGTACTCCTCGCAGCTCATGCTCGTTGAACTTCCATCCGGGACGATATTCATCCCGCAGATCGGCTTCCACCCGGCATAGTTTTGTCAGTGATTCACAGAGTTCGTTTACGGCTGTCCCTACCCTATCCTTTGTCCGGTCGTCCCATATGGGTACAATAACTACTTGTACGGGAGCTATCGTGGGCGGCAGGATCAAACCGGCATCGTCGCCGTGCATCATGACGATCCCGCCGATCAAGCGGGTCGAGACACCCCATGATGTCTGCCAGACATATTTTTCTTTTTCATCCTTATCCAGGAACTTTATATCGAAAGCCTTTGCGAAGTGCTGTCCCAGATTGTGAGAAGTTCCTGCTTGAAGAGCCTTGCCGTCGCTCATCAAGGCCTCGATTGCATACGTGTGAAGCGCTCCGGCGAAGCGTTCGGATTCCGATTTGCGCCCGACCATTACGGGCATAGCCAGGTATTCTTCGGCAAAATCCCTATACATGAATAACATCCTAAGTACTTCTTCCTCTGACTCTTCATATGTCGCATGCGCCGTATGGCCTTCCTGCCATAGGAATTCGGTCGTCCTTAAGAAAAGACGGGTGACCATCTCCCAGCGAAGTATGTTGGCCCACTGGTTGATAAGGACCGGCAGGTCTCGCCAAGAACGGATCCATTTCGAATACATGTGGCAGATCATGGCCTCCGAAGTAGGTCTTATGGCAAGCCGTTCCTCAAGTTGGTCGTGGCCGCCTTGCGTCACCCAGGCGACTTCCGGGGCGAATCCCTCAACGTGCTCCGCTTCCTTCCTCAAGAAGCTCTCGGGGATCAAAAGCGGAAAATACGCGTTCTTGTGTCCGGTCTCCTTTATCTTCCGGTCCAGGTTCTCCTTAAGGTTCTCCCACAGTGAAAAACCATATGGCATTATGACCATACATCCCTTGACCGGCGCGTAGTCCGCTAGTTTTGCCATGCGTATGACATCCGTATACCAGCGAGGCATGTTCTCGCTTTTCTTCGTAAGTTTCTCAGGCATAGGTTCTTTGAACTCGTCGTTCACTTTACCTCCCGCTTGTCTGTGATGTCTTTCACGGCGATCATCAGTTCTTTAAGATAATC
This sequence comes from Actinomycetota bacterium, assembly GCA_020052375.1. GTDB lineage: Bacteria > Actinomycetota > JAHEXW01 > JAHEXW01 > JAGVPG01 > JAGVPG01. The sequence continues at coordinate 106,493 of JAGVPG010000021.1, forward strand.
ATGTTCATCGATGTTCTTGACTACGTGTCCGCCCTTGAAAAGGACGCCTTTACCGAGACCGGCAGCTATGCCGACATCGGCTTCAGCGGCTTCTCCGGGCCCGTTGACGACGCAACCCATTATGGCGATCTTTATGTCAAAATCTCTATAAGGAGCGAACGCGGCAGTCGCGTCCTCGACCAGCCGGATAAGATCCGTCTTGCACCTTGCGCAAGTAGGGCAAGAAATGATCTCTATCCCTCCACGCAGGCCCAAGGCCTTTTGGATCTCATACGCGACAGCGACTTCCTGAACAGGGTCCGCAGACAGCGATACACGCATGGTATCACCGATACCTTCCGCAAGGAGGATACCCAGACCGACGGACGATTTTACGGTCCCTTGTAAAGTCGGTCCGGCCTCGCTGACCCCTATATGCAGCGGATAGTCGGATTCTTTCGAAAGCACCCTGTACGCGTCGATCGTATCAGTCGTAGACGAGGCTTTTACAGACAGCTTTAGATCATGAAAACCGATCTCTTCGCACAGTTTTACCGACTCAAGAGCGCTTTCTACAAGTGCTTCGGGCGTCGGATGTCCATACTTCCTTAATATATCCCGTCTTAATGAGCCGGCATTGACTCCGATCCTTATGGATATACCCGCTTTTTTTGACGCATTGACGATCGTATCGATGTCCTGATCTTTTATGTTACCCGGATTGATCCGGACAGCATCCGCGCCTCTGTCTATAGATTCGATCGCCATCCGCCAATCGAAATGGACGTCGGCTATCAACGGTACGCTTATACCTTCCTTTATAGCCGGTATGGCGTCCGCTGAATCTTTATCAGGAACCGATACCCTTACGATCTCGCATCCTGCCTCCTCGAGCCGCCTTATCTGTAAGACAGTCGCTTCCACGTCGGACGTATCAGTATTGGTCATGGACTGGACGGCTATATTCGAACCGTCGCCGATTCTAACGTTCCCGACCTTTATCTTCCTCGTTAGCCGTCTTGATATCTTCAAAGGCGTTGTTCCCCTCTATCTGAAAGGATCCGGCAGCGGTCTTAATATGTCCATATAGACCGCGCTTAATACGAGTACCAACAGTAATCCTATCCCAATAGCTTGGAGCACGACAACGGTGCGCGTTTTAAAGAAAGACCCCTTTATCCTTTCCATAGTCCACAAGCCGATCTTAGCTCCGTCCAGCGGGAATATCGGAAAAAGATTGGTGACGCCGATTATTATGTTCAAAAAGGCAAAGAAATCCAGAAAAGCGACCAATCCATGCCTGGCGGCCTGGGATGTCACCTGGACGATACCGATCGGGCTGACCGGCCTGAATGGAAGCTTCCCGACGATCAGCAAGTAGATCGAGACCAAAAGAGACGCGATCGTCATTATCGCTGATAGCATTCCCTGGTAAAACGCGCTGAACGGATTGTATCTGACGGTCCTGGCTTTAGGGATTATACCGATATACTGCTGGCCTTCCTTTGTCGCGATCCCCGTCTTCAAGATCAGAGTCTGACTCTTTCTCTTTATCTTAAGATCGATCGCGCGTTTCTTCGTACCACGGATAGCTAGGACGAGAGCTTGCCAATCGTCTACCTTTTTCCCGTCGATGGCGGTGATCGTATCACCTGATCTAATACCTGCTTTGCTTGCCGGCGAATCCTTTGTGACCTTGTCTATCGTGGTCGTAGGTTCGATGACGCCCAGCATCATGACGAGAGAGAATATAAGAACGGCTGCCAGGATATTCGCTATCGGACCCCCGGCTGCCATTAGCGCCCTTTTGTAGTAGGGTTGGAGGATGAAGTCCTTGATCTTGCTTTCATCATCCAGGAATGCCGTTTCACGCGGATCGAGACCGGGTATTTTTACATAGCCGCCGAAAGGGAACGGCCCTATACCGTATGTAGTTTCTTTACGTTTGAATTTAAGAAAAGGCAGCGGTTTCCCATAACCGATACAAAACACATCGACAGGCATCTTGAACGCTTTGGCGAGCAGAAAATGGCCCATCTCGTGGATCAATACGAGCAGGCTTAAGGCTGCCAGGCCTACGATTATGTATAGGACAGATACCATCTTAAGCCCTTACGCTCCTTATCTTGGATATAAGCTCTCCGGCATATCTTCTTGCCGATCTCTGTGTTTCCTCAAGGACATCGACGCCGGATACTTCCACCGGCTTGTGTGCGTCCATGACATGCCTGATTATGGACGGGATGTCTAAGAATCCTATTCTCTCGTCAAGGAATGCCGCGACGGCTTCTTCGTTAGCCGCGTTTAATACGGCCGGATATGTTTTTCCGGCTATGCCGGCTTCATAGCAGTACGCCAGGCACTCGAATGTGTCCGTATCGACCGGCTCGAAAGTCAGATCTTCGCAAGCCTGCATGTCGAGGCCGGGGACCATTGACGGTATCCTTTCAGGATACGTCAGCGCGAACTGGATCGGCATGCGCATATCCGTCGGCCCGAGATGGGCGATTATGCTGCCGTCCAGGAACTCGACCATAGAATGCACTGTGCTCTGCGGATGGACGACCACTTCAATATCCTCATACGGCACTCCGAAAAGATAATGCGCCTCTATCACCTCAAGGCCTTTGTTCATCAGTGTGGCAGAATCTATAGTTATCTTGGGCCCCATCTCCCAGCGAGGATGCGAAAGCGCCTGTTGTTTAGTGACGTTCTTCAAGTCTTTCTTTGTTCTCCTCCTGAACGGCCCGCCGGACGCGGTGATGACTATCTTCTTGATCTCCTTCTTATCGTGACCGTGCAGACACTGGAAGATCGCATTATGCTCGCTGTCGACGGGTATTATCGGATTGCCTTCTTCGACAAGCCTTGTGACCAGATCGCCGCCCACCACAAGGCTTTCCTTATTCGAAAGGCAAAGCCTCTTTTTATTTTTCAGCGCCGCTATCGTAGGCATCAGACCGACCGAACCGACAAGAGCGTTCAAAACGATATCGGTATCCTGATCGCCGCAGAGTGATACAATGCCGTCGATACCGGTACGTATATCCATGACGCAGCCGGCTCCAGGTCCTTCCACATATGACCGATACGCCTGTTCATCAGCGATTGCGATGTACTGTGGCCTAGTCAGAGCTGCTTGTTCGCCAAGCAGTTTTATATTCTTATTCGTAGATAAAGCGCTGATCGAGAACCGGTCTTTGTTCTCGAGCGCCACATCTATGGCTTGCCTGCCTATTGAGCCGGTCGAACCCAGGATAGCCACACGTTTTATATTAGACAACTTACGTCACTCCTCACCAGTACAATGTAAACAGATAGAAGACCAGGGGCGCGACGAAAAACAGCCCGTCGAACCGGTCCAAGACTCCGCCGTGTCCCGGTATGGACTTGCCGAAATCCTTGATCCCGACCTCTCTCTTGATCATCGAGGCGAAAAGGTCGCCTGCCTGTGAAAAGACACCGACGATGATCCCTAGGGCTATCATCTTGTATACAGGGAGACCGCCCCAGATAATAAAACAGACGGCAACGGCAACGCTTGCCAGAAGACCCGCTATCGCGCCTTCGATTGTCTTTGCCGGACTTATCGTCTCTGCCAGCTTGTTTTTGCCTAATGTCCTGCCGACTGCATATGCCGCAATGTCACAAGCCCATACCGATAAGACAAGGGAAAAAAGAAGCATCCTTCCGTTTGCTATCCCCCTGATCAAGATGATGAAACTAGGCATGAACCCGGCATATAGGATCCCAAGCATAGTAAGGCCTACATCCACGCCGAGCCTTGTCTTGCGCGATGAGAACATGTGCCATAGAGCCGATGACACAAGGGCTACTACCAGGATAGGCTGGTAAAGCTGCGTGACCTTTAAAGTGGCGATGATCGGGAATAGACAGCCGAACATGATCCCGAGGCCGGAGGCAGGAAACAGGTTCTTCGACGGCCATGGCGCGTAGAATTCGATCAGGCCGACAGTAGATAATGTAAGGACCATCAGTCCTATCGGCCAGACTCCCAGATCAAGATATATAAGAAAAAGGATCACCGGGGCGCCTATGACCGCGGTGATCATCCGTGTCTTCAGCATTTAAAATGACCGCCTATCCGTAGTCTTCATCAAGACCGCCGTATCGCCTGCGTCTCTTCTGAAAATCAGCGATCGCGGAGAGAAAATCGTTTCTTCCGAAATCAGGCCAAAGGACCGGCGTGACCCAGATCTCAGTATATGCGATCTGCCATAATAGAAAGTTACTGATCCTAAGTTCACCACTTGTCCGTATCAATAAGTCCGGATCGGGTATTCCAGCGGAGTATAGATGTTCCCCGATCATTTTCTCATCTATATCATCAGGCCCTATCTCTCCCTTGATCACCTCATGAGAGATCTTTTTAACGGCATCGATGATCTCGGTCCGTCCACCGTAGTTCAAGGCAAGGTTTACCGTTCCTTGTGTGTTTCCCGATGTTAATCTTACGGCTTTTTCCAGTTCGTCGATTATGTCGGTTTCCAGATCGTGCCATCGGCCTAGGATGTTCACTCTGATCCCGTTCTTGTGGACTCTTTCCAGCTCATTGGATATATTGTCCTTAAGAAGACGCATAAGTCCTTTTACTTCATCCTTCGGTCGCTGCCAGTTCTCGACAGAAAAAGCATACAGGGTTATATATTCGACCCCTACCTCCTGCGCCGTCTTGAGTATCTCTTGTATATGTTTCAAACCGGCTTTATGTCCCGACAACCTGGGCAATCCCCTTTTCTTTGCCCAACGTCCGTTGCCGTCCATTATGATAGCGATGTGTTTTGGAACGACGCCTTTTTTTATGTTGTCTAAAAAAATATCCCCGCCACCTTTTATTTCTTTATGGCGAAGACTCCTTTTCCCTTCCATTTTAAGCTCCTGTCAATCCATATACTATCGACTCACGAATCACCACTCACGACTCACTGCCTTTTCATACCTCCATGATCTCGGTTTCTTTCTGCTTAAGCATATGATCGATCTCTTCGATGTACTTATCCGTCTTTTTCTGCATCTCGTCTTCGGCTCTTCTCTCCTCGTCTTCAGACATATGCTTATCTTTCTTAAGAGCTTTTAGATGCTCGTTGGCGTCCCTTCTTACGTTGCGGATCGCTACGCGGCTCTCTTCCGCCATGTGTTTTACCACCTTAATAAGATCCTTCCTTCTCTCTTCCGTTAGCGGAGGGATCGGCAGCCTGATAAGATTCCCGTCGTTGCTGGGTGTTATCCCCAGATCGGATTGCATTATCGCCTTTTCCATCTCGTTTATGACCGTCTTGTCATAGGGCTGGACGGTCAACATGCGGGGCTCCGGCGCTGAGATCGTCGCCAGCTGGTTCAAGGGTGTCTGCGTCCCATAATAAGAGACAGTCACCCGCTCGACCAGGGCGGTAGATGCCCGTCCCGTACGCACTGTCAGAAACTCGTCTCTCAGGACTTGAATGGCCTTTTTCATCCGGTGGTCCGCTTCACTTATGATCTTATCAATATCACCACTAGGCATATTTACTCCTTTGATACATAAGTCCCGATCTTCTCACCGAAGATCACCTTCCTGATATTCCCCGGCTCCGTTATATTGAACACGACGATCGGCAAGTCGTTCTTGCGGCATAGAGTTATCGCGGTTGCATCCATAACGTTCAGGTCTTTGTTGATGACTTCCATATAGCTAAGATTAGAGTACATCTTCGCCTTAGGGTTGGCGATCGGGTCCGAGTCGTAAACGCCGTTCACCCTTGTTCCTTTAAGAAGCGCCTCGGCGTTTATCTCCAATGCCCGCAAAGCGGCGGCAGTGTCGGTCGTGAAGTACGGGTTTCCCGTACCGGCGGCGAATATCACTACCCTTTCCTTCTCGAGGTGTCTTATCGCCCGTCTTCTGATGTAAGGTTCGGCGACTTCCTGCATAGATATCGCCGTTTGTACCCGAGTATGGACTCCGTGTTTTTCGAGCGCATCCTGAAGAGCGATCGCGTTTATCACTGTTGCCACCATGCCCATGTAGTCCGCAGATGCCCTGTCCATACCATTGATGCTTGCCGTGTGTCCGCGGAATATGTTCCCTCCGCCTACGACTATGGCCAATTGGACCCTTTTTTCCTGGATCTCTTTAAGCTGACCGGCGATCGAGTTTATTACTTGATAGCTAATACCGGTCTTGATCGATGGGTCTGCCAGTGATTCTCCGCTTAGTTTTATTAAAACACGCGAATAAGCAGGTTTAGTCAAACCTTAAGCTCCTTGCCCGAGCTTAAACCGCACGAAGCGGCTGATTTTGATATTCTCACCGGTTTTGGAGATCAGGTCGGTCAGTAACTGTCCGATAGTGACCGCTTCATCCTTGATATACTGCTGATCTAGAAGGCAACTGTCTTTTATGAACTGCTCTCTTTCTTCCTCCGGGACCGCCTCGATGACTTCTTCCGGGATAACGTCGGAATCGATATAAGCAGGATCGGCTGCCGCGATATGCATAGATACGTCATGAACGAACTGTTTGAAGTCCTCGTTCTTGGCTACAAAATCGGTCTCGCAGTTGACCTCGATAAGAACGCCGAGTCTTCCTCCCTGGTGAATATATGAGTCTACCAGGCCTTCTTTTGTCTCGCGGCTGGCCTTGGATTGTACTTTCAAATAACCCTTCTCTCTCAGGCAGATCGTTGCTTTATCGATATCCCCGCTTGATTCTTGTAAGGCTTTTTTGCAGTCCATGATACCTGCTCCCGTAGCCTCCCTGAGAGTCTTTATATCATCTGTCGCGATCAAACTTATACTGCCTCCTCCACTGTCTGTTTATCCTCGTTTTGCTTTGTCTCTTCGGCCTTCGGATGAGCTGCCCTTCCCTCCACCACCGCGTCCGCTATCGTCTTTGTGATCAAAGTGACCGCTCTGATAGCGTCGTCGTTGCCGGGGATCAGGTAATCCACTTCATCCGGGTCTGCGTTCGTATCGACTACCGCGATTATCGGGATCTTCAAGTTACGCGCCTCGCGTACGGCGATGTCTTCCTTGCGGCTGTCTATGACAAATATGGCGTCCGGTACACGCGTCATCTTCTTCAGTCCGCCGATACTTATCTCGAGTTTTTGTTTCTCGCGCTTAAGCTTGAGGATCATCTTCTTTGTCTCGCCTGCCCACGAGTCCTGCTCTTCCATCTTCTCGAGCATCTCGAGACGTTTCAACCGCTCCTTGATTGTTGCGAAGTTTGTCAGAGTACCGCCGAGCCAGCGCTGATTTACATACGGCATCTCGCATCTTTCCGCGTTTTCTTTGATTGCTTCCTGAGCTTGTTTCTTTGTGCCTATAAAGAGGATCATGCCGCCGCGCGTGGAAATGTCCTGCACGAAGTGATATGAAGCTTCAACAAAGGCGAGTGTCTTTTCGAGGTCTATTATGTGGATACCGTTTCTTTCCGTGAATACGTACTTCTTCATCTTCGGATTCCAGCGCCTTGTCTGGTGTCCGAAATGGACTCCCGCCTCTAGGAGACTTTTCATTGTGATAATAGCCAAAAGTCCTATAACACCTCCTCTCTTATCTTGATCGGATCCTAAAAGGTCAAATACACACCAAATTTAAAGTCTAGCACATGCCTGTTCTGCAGGGCAAGTTATACAAACTGTTTTAGTTTAGCTCTGAGCTGCAGGATGGCCTTCGTATGCATCTGGGAAACACGGGATTCGGTGACGCCTAACACCTCTCCGATCTCTTTAAGCGTCAAGCCTTCATAATAATAGAGAGCTATCACTGTCTTCTCTCTCTCTGGCAAACGGTCTATCGCCTGGGCCAGAAGCGTTTTCATCTCCTCGAACTCGAACGTCGCAGCCGGTTCCGCGGAAGTCCCGTCTTCTATGACGTCGATCAATCCCACACGGCCTTCCATGTCTTTACCTACGCTGAAGGTATCTTCAAGCGCGACGACTGCGGTATTTCCGATCTGCTTGATAGTATCGTGTAACTTGTCGATACTTATCCCTAGCTCGGAAGCCACCTCTTCATCGGTAGCCGTACGTTTTAATCTCGACTCCAGCGCGGCATAAGTCCGCTCCAGTTCTTTAGCTTTTGACCTGACTGACCGGGGTATCCAATCGAGAGCTCGCAACTCATCTATTATCGCTCCCTTGATGCGCGCGATGGCATACGTCTCGAACTTTATGTTCTTCGATAGATCGAACTTTTCGATAGCGTCTATAAGGCCGAATATCCCGCAGCTCACAAGGTCTGCGTGTTCGACATTGGAAGGCACCTTAACATAAACGCGGCCGGCTACGTATTTGACGAGCGGAGCGTAGTTAAGGATCAGCTTGTCCCTTAACTGCTGGTCCCCGCTTTTCTTATATTCGCGCCAGATATCCATAACGGAGGCTTCTCGCGCCAGTTCCTCTTCGCTTTTCACTTTTTCCGTAAACTGTTTTTTCTTATCTTCCATCATTTATCACTTTGTTAGTATACTTTAATAATCAGCAGCTTCATAGAGCTTAAACTGCAGTTTAAGCTCTCGGATGGGCTTTCCTGTGTATCTGTTTCAAGCGGGTGCTTTCGAGATGAGTGTAGACCTGCGTTGTCGATAAGTCCTCATGTCCGAGCAGTTCCTGGATGGTCCTTAGATCGGCACCTTCTTCAAGCATATGTGTGGCAAAAGAATGACGCATCATGTGTGGGCTCGATCGTCCTTTTACCCCAGCTTTCAAACCTATTTTATCCAACATCATCTGCACCGATCTTACCGATAAGCGATGACCGTCTTTGTTCAGGAAAAGGGCCTCCGTCTCATGTTCGCGTACAAGGCAGGGTCTGGCGGCATCAAGGTAATGGCGAAGAGTCTTTACAGCGATGTCCGTCAAGAAGACGACGCGTTCTTTATCTCCCTTTCCGATCACTCTTGCTTCGCCTTCTTTAAGATCAAGATCCCGTATGTCCAGGCCGACGACCTCGCTTACCCTTAACCCGGCAGCATACATGATCTCAAGAATCGCCAGATCGCGCAGACCTCGCATAGTTGAAGTATCGGGTATGTCAAGCATCCCCTCGGTCTCATCCCGGCTGAAGATCTTGGGGAGCGTCTTATCCTTTTTAGGAAGTACTACCAGCAAAACAGGGTTTTGTGTTATCAAGCCCTCTCTTTTTAGATATGTGAAGAACGTCCTGATGGATGATATATGTCTGGATATTGTCGATTTGGAGAGTCCTTTTTTAGACAGATGAGAAACATACTTACGGATAGTCTTATAGCAGGTGTTTTCGAGGTCTTCTATGCCTTCTTCTTTAAGGAATGAGAGTAGGTCTTCGACGTCGCGCCTATATGCTCTGACCGTATAGGCGGACAGGTTTCTCTGACAGGTTATGTGATCGATGAACCTATTGATGTCATGTTCCATGATCCGCCTTAACTTGTCATAAGATGAAGACGCATTCCGACGTATAGTCCGAGCTTATCAGCCGCGCTGCCCATATTTATGGCGATGCTTAAAAAACCGGACGAGTCTATAAGCATGACCGGTTCTCCGGGAGACACATCACCGAAGGTCCTCTTGAAAGATATATCTTCTGTACGCGACGAAAGGATCAGCCCCGATTTTTTGTCGATCTCAAGTCCGATCTTCCCCGCATCATGCGACTGGATGTTCAATCTTGCGGTGCCGAACCTGTCTACGTCTATGACCTCCGCTTCCCATCCCTGTGAGGACATCCTGGCATCACCCCATGGTCCGGGAGTCAAGGTGCCTGTGTCGATTGCTTCACCGAACTCGTCGAGACCTATACCTTTTGTTATATGGGCTGAGACAGGCGCGAATACATCTCTCGCGTTGAATGTCGCCAGTCCTTCATCAAGTATATAAGCTGGATTGCTTATGGAGACCGCCTTGTCCACGCCGCCGTCTCTTTCAGCCGCAGGCAATAAGAGGCCGTTATCCGGCCCTACGAACAAGCTTCCATTGACCGTCCTGATTATCACAGGCCTTCTCTGTCCACCGACACCGGGATCGACAACCGCCATATGCGCCGCAGCCTTTACGTATTGCACCGCTGTAGCCAGGACAAAGGCTCCTTTCCGTATGTCGAATACGGGTATATCGTGCGCGATATCGATGATATCGGCATCCGGATTGATGTCTTTTATGACAGCCTTGCATATACCCGTCCAACCGTCACCTTGTCCGAAATCGCTGATAAAAGTGATCCGGTTAGAATGGACGGTCTTTTTTCTCGATCCTCCCGTTCGTTTTTCCTTAATGGCCTCGCAAGCTAGGCCATCCGCTGTTTTGTTCTTTGCTCGCGGGATATGTGTTATCGACGTATCGTTAAAGCTCTCCATAAGCTGACGTGCTTCTTTTTTCAGTCCGGCCAGATTCTCGCTTTTGACTTTATATTCGCCCTTCATCTGTTTGACAAGCAGTTCGCTATCGGAGAACACTTCAATATCCAAGGCACCCAGCCCAACTAGTTCGTTAAGGCCTTTTATAAGCGCCTGATATTCGGCTATGTTGTTTGTGGCTTCACCGATAGCCTGGCTGTATGTCTTGACCTCCTCGCCGTTCTTGATTATCACGCCACCGATGCCCGCAGGGCCTGGATTTCCGGAAGCCGCCCCATCGATATATAAAGTGAACTTATCAGTCATTTCTCCACCAATATCCTTTTGCAGTGTTCGCAACGCCATACCTCGTCTTCGTATGTCATCTTGTCGGCTTCCTCCGTAGAAATCGCCAGGTTGCATCCCTGGCATATCCCCTCTTTGACAATCGCTACCGCGATCCCCTTCTTGCTTTTTCTCAACTTGTCATACAGGCTTAGGATATCATCCTTGATATCCTTCCGGACCTGTGATATCTCAAGCTCTTTTTCTTCCAGCCGGCTTTGCACATCTTTAGTCTTATTCTCAAGTCCGATACGCAGCTTTTCAGACCGATCGCTCGATTCAGCCTCCGTAGACTTAAGCTCCTTAAGCTTACTGTCAAGCGGATCCAGCTTCTCAAGCTCCAATAGATAATCCGTCTCTTCTTTGTCTCTTTCTTTGCGTAACGAGTCGATCTCCTGCTGAATCGACATAAGTTCTTTCGAATTCGTCGTCCTACCGTCGTATAGTTTTGATTCCTCTTTCTTCATTTTCTCCTCGAGAAGGCCTATCTGCCCTTCGAGCTTCTTTACGATCTTCGTCTGTTCCTCATCATCTTTCAAGACTTTGGTCAGTTCGGACTGAAGTTCTGATAGGTTGTTCAGTTCTGCTTCGTATGTTTCTTTCTCAGGTAGTGATTCAAGTTCCGTTCTTAGTCTGTCAGCTATTAGATCCAGATCTTGCAGCTTTGTAAGTTGTTCCATGTGCTTGGGGGTTCCTTCTTCCTATCTGTCGCGCCGCTTGTATGGCTTCCTGTGTATAAACTATCGCTTTATCAGCCGCTTCCACAACATCATAACCGAGGGCAATGTTAGCGGTCAAAGCCGATGCCAGCGTGCATCCTGTTCCCCGCATGCTTTTCCCATCCAGATAAGCATGCTTGAACATATGTATTGCCGCGCCGCTAAAGAGCGCATCGGTAAATCGATCCTCTTCAAGGCGCACGCCTTTTATCAATACGTGGTCTGCTCCCAATCCACCTATATAAGTCAGAGCCTTTTCAAGGTCATCTTGTGTCGCGATCCTGAACCCGCACAGTCTCTCCGCTTCCTCAACATTGGGTGTGATCAGTGATGCTTTTTTTATCATACACTGCTTGATGAATTCTATCAGGGGTTCATCCGCCAGAGGACTACCGCTCGATGATGAAAAAACCGGGTCTAGAGTCACGAACATCTCGCTTCCGTCCAATATGTCCGCTATTATCTCAGCATTTTTCTTGTTGCCGAGGACTCCGATTTTACAGGCGGCGTACTCATAGTCTTCAAAAAGCGTTTCGGTTTGGTATCTCAACATCTCCGGCGGTACCGGGAAAGCACATCTTATGTATTCGCTGTTCTGAGCGGTCAAGACAGTAACAACGCCAGACGCATATAGACCGTGATCGTTAATCGTTGAGATATCCCGCAGCAACCCCGCACCTGCGCTGGGATCGTAACCTGCAATGACCAGAACGTTGCGGGTGTTCTTATTCTTATCTTTTGAAGTGGTCATATCCAAGATCCGTTATTTGGGATACCCTGCCATCTACGCCGGATATCACACACCCTTTATCCCTATCCAAGATCATCCCGATCTCCGATAACTCAACGACTTCGTTTTGATTAGCACGCTTCTCATACTCCGCGATAAGACCTTCCGGGCCGGTACAGATGAGCTCGTAGTCCTCTCCTCCGTATAGAGCAAGTTCAAGAGGTTTCTTTCCGCTGACAGCCAAGGATTTCTTAAGGACATCGATATCGATCGGGATAAGCTCCTCTTGGAGCATGAATCCGACCCGGCTTTCCTCGGCGATATGCATGAGGTCTGTTATCAATCCGTCGCTTATATCTTCCATGGAAGTGGCTCCCGCCCGGGCAAGCATCCGTCCCTCTTCAACCCGCGCCGGAGGTCTTAAGTGGCGCTTTATCAGACGTTCGACAGCATCCGGGTACGGCATCGATCCTGCTTTCAATGCTGTAAGGCCTAATCCGGATGCCCCCAGGGACCCTGTAGCATATATCCGATCTCCCGGTCTGGCCGTAGAACGCTTCGTGATCATATCCGGTTCGACATCTCCGATGATCGTAACGTCTATGAAAAGGTTGCGAGATCTTGAAGTGTCACCACCGATGATCTGAAGATCGAATCGAGCTCCGGCTTCTATCATTCCTTCGTATATCGAGTCGATGAAACTGTATTCCATGTTTCCGGGTATCCCCAAAGAGATCACGGCATATCTTGGCAAGCCCGCCATGGCCGCGATATCGCTTACATTTACGGCCATCGATTTATAGCCCAGGTCCCGGCCGTCTATCGTACCGGATACGAAGTGGACATCGTCGACAAGGACGTCGGTCGTGACAAGAGTCGTTTTTTCCGTCGACTTAAACGCCGCCGCGTCGTCTCCGATCCCGCATATGACGTTGCTTTTCAGGCTCGATCCTTTAAGGATCTTTTTTCTGATCCTATCTATTAGTCCTTTCTCTCCGAGCTCGCCGATCAACATCTCATATCTTCCTCCGCCCCAAGATGCTCGGAGACGATCTTCATTGCGCAAAACTCTCCGCACATCGTGCATGCGTCTTTATCGGAAAGGTGGCGTCTGTCAAACATCCTACGTGCCGTATCGGAGTCTATCGCCTGTTCTATCTGTGTCTCCCAATCCAGCGCCTTCCTGGCGACCGACATACGGCGGTCCCACTCTTTGGCGCCCGGGATCCCTTTTACGATATCCGCCGCGTGAGCCGCTATCCTAGACGCTATCACACCCCTCTTGACATCATCCGCGGAAGGTAGGCCAAGATGCTCGCGCGGTGTCACATAACAAAGAAAATCGGCGCCATGTACCGCCGCTAAAGCTCCTCCTATTGCGGCGGTTATCTCGTCGTACCCCGGCGCAACGTCCGTCACTAGTGGTCCCAGCACGTAGAAAGGAGCGCCTTTACATAGCTTCTTCTGCATCTTTACCTGTTCCTCTATTTGATCCAGCGGGACATGTCCGGGCCCTTCGATCATGACCTGTACATCCCTCTCCTTAGCGGCTTCCGCTAAGACGCTGAGTGTTCTTAGCTCTTCCATCTGGGCCTCATCACCCGCATCCGCCCCGCATCCAGGCCTCATCCCGTCACCAAGGCTCAATGTCACGTCATATGTTTCGGCTATATCAAGAAGCCTGTCAAACTCACTGAAAAGCGGGTTCTCCCGATCGTTATGCAGCATCCAGGCCGTCAGAAAGGCGCCGCCTCGGCTCACTACATCAGTCACACGTTTTTGAGTCCGCAGCGACTCTATCGCTTTTCTTGTAACGCCACAGTGGACGGTTATAAAGTCGACACCGTCCGCACACTGGTCCTCGATTGCTTCGAACATGTCATCAGCGGACATGTCGACGATATTCCCTTTAGTCTCGATCGCCCAAGCCGCGGCCTGGTAGATCGGAACCGTTCCGACTGGGACACCGGCGACTTCGAGAATGGCTTTTCTGACTGACGTGATATCGCCTCCTACCGATAGGTCCATAACGGTGTCGGCACCGCTATCGATCGCTATACGGCACTTGTTTACTTCTTCCTCGACAGATGGATACGCGTTTGAAGTGCCGATATTCGCGTTTATCTTGGTCCGCAATCCTCTGCCTACAGCAACAGGTCTAGCAGTAGCGCGTATCTCGTTTTTAAGCAGCACTGTATATCCATCAGCGATATCCCTGGCCAGCACCTCCGGCTGCACACCTTCTATTGCCGCGGTTTCCTCTATCGACTCCGGTATAACACCCTGTCTAAGTTCTTCCTTAATGCCCACATCTCCTCCATATGTCCGACAGCCTCCGAGTCGCTCCGACCATATCTTCAGCGCCCGCGACCTCTTTGATCACGGCGGCTCCGTTAACGCCCGCATCGATGACGGTCTTCAGGTTGCTTTCCGTGATGCCTCCTACGGCTACTATGGGGACGTCAGCGATATCGACTATTTCCTTTAGTATATCGGTTCCTAACGGTGACGCGGCGTCCTTCTTGCTGTCAGTCGGAAACACCGGTCCTACTCCCATATATGATGGCCCCAGTGCCCTGGCTTTTACCGCTTGAGAGAGGTCTGAGACAGAAAGCCCCAGACACATGCCGTCCGGGATCAGGCCTTTTACCCGGTCGATCGGCATATCATCCTGACCTATGTGTATCCCGTCAGCGGCGGTCTTTATGGCTATATCGACTCTATCGTTTACGATAAAGGCCACCCCGGCGTCAGCAGTAATCGATCTGATCCTTTCGGCAGTTTTTAAGAAAGCGTCCGGAGACATGTGTTTATCTCGCATCTGTATGACGGTCGCTCCGCCAATTATCGCCGCTTCGGCTACTTCTTCATGGCTTTTACCGAAAGAGGCATCCGTTATTATATATATCCTAAGATCGATATCAGTCGTCAATCGTCTAGACCCCGGTCATCGAGACCAGTTTTACTTTCTCTTTTACCTGTGTCGCATCAAGCCGGGCCACCTCGTCATATAACGTGGCGTGGAAGCTGCCGGGGTGCCCTCCTGTCTTTGCCGCGGCGTTCTCGCCCGCAATCCCGAAACAGGCTAGAGCTCCAGCCGCCGCGACCAAGTGGTCCTTTTCAACCGCCGAGAAGACCGCCAGCGCTGTTGTCGCCATACATCCTGTCCCGGTCACGCCGCCTAAAGCAGGCGTTCCGTTGCTTACTATGATCGTCTCCGAACCATCTATTACATGGTCGTCTTTACCCGTTATGGCGACGACGCAACCATAATAGCTCGATAGCCGGTGTCCGTTCTCAAGCATCCCTTCAGGCGGCTCCATAGACTCGACCCCCTTGATCTGCGCTTCCGCTCCCGCAAGTGTGGCGATCTCTGCCGCGTTGCCCCGGATGACGCTGACCTTAACAGCATCCAGGATCTCTTTTGCGGATTCTGTCCGGTATCTAGTTGCACCTGCACCGACCGGATCCAGGACTACAGGAGTTCCGAGTTCGTTCGCTTTCTTCCCGGCTTTAAGCATCGATTCTATCCAGTACGGATCGAGAGTGCCGATGTTCAAGACCAGCGCGCCGGCCATCGCTACCATTTCCTCGACCTCTTCATGAGCATGAGCCATAACCGGCAGAGCTCCCAAGCTTAACGTAAGATTGGCCGTCTCATTCATCACCACATAGTTGGTGATATGATGCACGAGAGGTTTTGTTTCCCTGACTTTCTGCAGGTCTTCGGCTATTCTTTCAATCAGTTCATTCATAGTTACGCCCCTTTCTATTATCAAGTAAAAAAAGCCGTTTCCAGAGAAGGAAAGCGGCTTTTTTCTCTGACTTATATTCTTCCTCCGCTGGAATTACCCAGTTCAGGTTCTAACGGTCGTCCGGTTTAAGCCGGACCTCTCAGCCGCCAAGTCTATAAGCGGCTCCCGCTTTTTGATCTTACACCTATCTTACCACATTATGATATGAATATCGGCTTTCTGATGCCAGCCAGACCGGCAGTGATGAACAATGTGCCCATAATGATAGTCAAGTATAAAAGCCGCCAGGTCCTGTTGTCTTTACCGGTTGTTTCTATAGACCGCTCGGACCCGGTATACGGCAGTTCAAAAGATGTATCGGTAACGCTCGCGTGTATGAGCTTGTTCCCTATCAATATCGACACCATCCTCTGGGCGTCGGGGAATCCGTTTTCTGCTTGATCGCCGGGGTGGAACGCAAAACCCTCAACAATACCGGCGCCGTAAGCAAAGTAAAACGCTCCTACTCTATACATCGTCTGTTGAATATCTATAGACTTGAATTCGTCGAAACCGTAAGAGTCCGAATCCATCAGTATCCGTACCGCCGGATTTAGGATCTCATCCACGATATTACCGCCGCCCATCGTGTACACCATAACAGGATTCACGCCGGAATACTGGCTGATGAAATCACCGTTATTGTGTTGTGTGAACAGGAAAGAACCCTCCTCGTTATCGACCACGCTGACATAACCCGGGAAGATGGCATCGAGGTCCAGCAGCGCGATATCGGAGAAGATCGCCTCGCCGCCCTGGGCGACAAATTCCCTTATGATCTGTGCGATGTCGGAAGGAACGTTGCCTGCCGCCCCGGGGCAGTCGTCTATGATCACATCATAGTTGTAGACCATAGATGGGTTTGTCTGAATATCAGTGACGTTTACCTGTGTAAAAGGTAGGCCCATCGCAGTCAAAGTGATCCCTGAATCCCCGTACTGCCCGTATATCAAGAGGATCCTCGTCGGCCGATCCATCTTGTATACCCTGTCAGACGTAACACTCGATATAAGCGTGTCAACACTAACGGTCGGGAACTTGGAAAGCGCCTCCATTACTTCCGGTTCATCCGAACCAAGCACCAGGAAAGGACCGCCTTCATACACGTCACCTGAGGGATATTGAGTCGTCTCTAATGTGGGGTCGGGTGGTCCGACGAGCCTGTATACTTCCGCTCCTTCGGCCAATATCTCCTGCACAAGTCCGAATGCTTTGACGACATCCCCCTGTTTATCATCCATGGGAATGACATAAGTGCCTGCCGGGAAAGTCGGATCCATCAGTCTTGATTCGAAAGGATCCGTCGCCGTCGTGCCTTGCTCCGTATTTTCTACGGGAGGTATTTCTATTTCCGCATCCTCGACTGCGGCAACCGTTGTTTCCTCCGGTGCAGCCATGTCGGTCTCTATTACGGTTTCAGTAACGTTTGTCGTCGTCGAGGCATCCGTAGCGGCATAAACAGGAATGGATGCAAGAATAAGGATCGGAAAGATCAAGGCGATCATGAATGCCAAACGATTGATCGTCTTCATTCTGTCACCCTCTTTCCTTAGTCTGAGAGAAAGGACTTTGCGACAAGAGTCTATCCCAAAGGACCTTCATTATCAATAAGTAAAGTGGAAGGTGATCTTAAGCTTCGGATTCCGTTTGCGGTGGAGCAGGTTGATCCGCACTTTCAGGCGCCTTTGGCGGCTTCGGAGGTTTGGGTGGCTTTGGCGGTTTCGGCGGTTTTGGCGTGGTGGCTTCATCTGACGTCCCTGTCGCAGTCTTATCGGCTGAGTCCGGTTCACCGTCCTGCATGATAGAATCGAACTCGTCCTTAAAACTCATCTCGACGCTTGAAGTGATCTTCTTGACTTCTTTCATCGCCTTACCGATACCCCGCGCTATCTCTGGAAGTTTGTCGGGGCCGAAAATAATCAGAGCTATAACAACGATGACTGCCAGTTCCGGCAATCCTAGACCAAACATGGTTTTCCTCCGGAAGTAAAAGATTTGTATCTATTGTATCACACTTAAAAAGCCGATAGTATAAGCATGATATCAGCAGATGGAGGTATACGCATTGACTACTATGATCCTGGCGGGAGGACAAAGCAGCAGGCTCGGACGGGATAAAGCCTTTGAGAAGATCGGTTCCTCGACTTCTATCGAAAGAGTCATCGAATCAGCTATATCAGTGTCGGAGACCGTTTTCATAGTTGCTAACGATACGGAAAAATATGATCATCTTGTCAAAGGCGAGATACGAGTCTTAAAAGACCGGATACCCATGCAGGGCCCCTTGGGGGGGATATTGACCGGGCTTGAAGCATCCGATGATATGCTTAACCTTGCGTTATCATGTGATTCTCCGTTCCTGTCAGCCGACCTCTTAAGGTTCTTGGTCTCGTGCTCTAAAGGGTATGATGTCACATTAGTGCGTGTTGGCGACCGTCTTCATCCGTTGCCGGGAGTATATTCGAAGGATTGCATCGGTCCCATTTCAGAGAGTATCCGGAACGGTCAAAGAAAAATAGTATCCTTTTTTGAGGATGTTAATGTTAATATTATCGATAGCGGAAAGATCAAAAACATGGATCGTGATTTATATTCGTTCTTCAATATAAATAATGAAGATGACCTTAGCGAAGCAAGGTCGATCGCGAAAAAGATTGGGGCTGATCGTTGATGGCTGACAAGAAAAAGAGCGATGAAGATCTGGAACTGCTTGAAGAGCTTAAAGAGCTTCAGTCGTCAAGGCCGGATATAGTCTGCCCGAAGTGCCAGGGTGCCATGACAGACGCCAGTTTTGAGATACTCAACGTGATACAAGCCGATTTCGGTCATAGTCTTTTTGTAGGCCCTAAGAAGAGGTTCTATCTCAATCCTAATAGACGTTCTCAAGTAAATGTCTATGTCTGTAGCAAATGCGGTTTCATAGAGCTCTATGCGGATGATCCTACGGGATTATAGGGGCTTTCTTATAGAGGTTCTTTCTTTACTGTATCTTGAAGTACTTCTTTAGCTCCTTCTTTACCCTTTCCTGAGCGTTCAGCCATGACTTTTCTTTGCTCTTGAGTTCTTTTTCCTGCTCAGCTGTATAATTACCGTCCGTTTCACCCAGTATCTTTACGACCAGGTCCGCGTATTCATAACCGGCCCTGAGGTTAGTCTTCATAAGATTATGCAGTCGTTTAAGATCATCCGGCGGTTTTAACCTCTTTAGTTTTTTCTCCGCCGCTTTGTGATCCGAACTTAACTGCTGGTACGCCTTTGTGACCTCAGGTATGTCTCCGGCATCAAGAGCGGCCTTACTTCTGTCCGTGGTCTTCTTGTTCTGCGTCATCAGGGTGTCCCAGATGTTCTTGAAAGACTTCTGATACTTCTGTTCCGCTGCCGCCGTATTGCCGCACCCGCATAGGACTAAGGCCAAAAAAGCTGCGAGCGCCAGTATAGATATCGTTTTACTGATTGACACTAGACTCCTAAAAAAAGATTAAAAATGAATAGCGGTATTATATCAGATGTCTTTGATAAATCCAATTATTGGGCCTTGTCCTCTTCTTCGGCCTGTTTCTGACCGGTCAATCTGTCTATGATGTCCTGTGATTCCGCACGACGTTTTTCAGTCCCGGCGATGTCTTTGCCGACTGATATGACGAGGCAGTCTCCTTCCGACGAGCCCTCAGGCAACTCCGACCGCGGCCAGATAAGTGCTTGACCGTCCGCATCCATTATCAGCACCGCTTTATCGCCTTCTAATCTGTCGATTATCGCTTTCAATTATAGCTCCAGATCCATTTGTCTTGCATGATCGACCACATAGCTTCTTATATCTTGAGGCGTTCGCAGGTCCCCTACGACCTTTCCGTCCGTTATCATATCCTTGAGCAGTAGATCCACCGGTCCTCCGCATCCGCATTCCATATCGGCTGTATCCGTCGGAATGAGATAGTCTTTTCCGCAACCCGAACACCTTACAACCTGTTTCTTGCCTGACATCTTTCCTCGCTTGGCAACAGGTTCACCCGATATCTCTATCAGGTCGAAAGAGAAATCTATGACCGGCGCATTGCTGATGCTGGTCCCGACGCCGTAAGCGTCGACGAACCTATTGTATTCGAGTATCTTGTATTCATCCAGTCCGCCGCTTAAAAATATCCTGACGTCCTTGAACCCTCTTAAGTCCAGTTCCCACCTGACTTCCTCGACGATCTTTGAGAAATCACCGCGTCTTGAACCGGGCGTATCAAGACGTACGGCGAAAAGTCTTTTGCCTAAAGCCTTCGCTGCCGTAAGCGCTCCGAACTTCTCATCTTCGAATGTATCAACCAGAGCGACCCTGCCGATCTCATCCGATATCACCTCGTCAAATGCTTTATAAGCATCTTCCGGCCGACCCATCATCAGAATAAGCGAATGAGGCATCGTACCGACCGGTTTTTCCCCGATAAGTTCGGCGCTCGTAGTCACAGCCACGCCGTCCATCCCTCCGATAAAAGCCGCCCTTTCTATCATCGGCGCTATGATAGGATGCATGCGACGTGCCCCGAAGCTATAGACATCCCTGTCACCGGCCGCGATCCTGCATCGCAAAGCCTTCGTCGATACCCCGGAAGCCTGGCACAGAAGGCCTAATAGGGCTGTTTCATAGACCGCGAAATCCGTATAGTTACCGCTTAACGTCAGGACCGGCTCTTCGGCTTCAAACACCGTGCCTTCCGGCATGCATTTAACGTCCACTTTTACATTCTCGAGCAAAGCGGCGACCTCTTCGATGCCGGATAGGACCGCCCAGTTCCAGGACGCAGGCAGACGACTTGCCCTGACCTCGCCTGTCACATGTTTGTCGAGACCCCGTTTTTTAAGCACTTCAACACATCTGAGGAAGTACACGTCCGTCAACTTGCCGCTTTTTATTTCTTCGATACCGGCAGTATAGAACACGCTATCTTACTCCTTATTCGACTTTTATTCCAAGCATCTTCATCTGCCTCAAAGCCCAATCGTGGTCTTCTCTGGTGGTCGAAGCAACACAATCCTTCAAGACAGTCACGCTGTATGCAAGGTCTTTTGCTTCCACAGCTGTGAACAACACGCATATGTTCGTCAAAACACCCGTGATGACTACGCTACCTACACCAAGTTCGCGCAGCACCAGACCTAATTGCGTATGCCTGAATCCCGAGTATCGCCTTTTGGGAATAATATAATCGTCAGGTTCAGGTTTAAGTTCATCTATGACTTGTGCTCCCCACGTCCCGGTCACTGCGTGAGGAGGCCACATGCTGAATTCCGGATCATCACGGCGGTGGCTGTCCGTTAGATAAATGACCTTCCAACCTTTTCCCCGCGCATCTTTAAGTTCCTTATTTATGTTAGGGATGAGCTCAGACGCGGTTTTCACCAGCAAGCTGCCATCTTCTATGACGAAGTCGTTCAACATGTCGATGACTATGATCGCTGTTTTTTCTTCAACCACCTTTTCTCACCGCCTATTTGACAATGATATGCTCAGCCGCCTTTACGAACTCATTATAGATATCTCCGTTGTATAAGACAAAAGTCATCTTCTTAACCGATGTCCCGGAGTCTGCAATGTGATCCCTTAGGGCTTCCAGCATCGCCTCCGCAGCTTTACCCGGCGGAAACCTTCCGACGCCGGTACCGAACGCGGGCATGGCAAGAGACTTAATACCAAGCTCATCGGCACGTTTAAACGTTTCTCCCGCCGATCGATAGATCTTATCGAAATCGGTATTGAAGTCCATCGCCATCACGGCCGCGTGTATCACATAGCTGGCCGTGAGTGAGCCGGCGCCCGTTACCCACGCTTCGCCCACGGTTACCGGGCCTTTTGCGACGGCCTCGTCCTCGATCTCCTTGCCGCCCGCTTTTCGCAAGGCCTCGGCGACTCCTCCCCCCATCCATCCAATATTGTTAGCCGCGTTGACCAGGGCATCCGCCTTCTCTTTGGTCAGATCCCCGACCTTGAACACTACTTCCATATTCCCGAGAAGATATTTCCGTTCACTGTTCACTGTTCACCGTTCACTCCCCTATGACCTGCACGATCAATCTTCTCGATCTTGGCTTGACATCGGAATCGATGAATACTATCTGCTGCCATGTCCCGAGAGTCATCTTGCTATCTATGAAAGGTATGGTCAGCGAGGGCCCGATAAGACTCGCCCTGAGATGAGCATGGCCGTTTCCTTCATCCCACGTCGAATTATGCCGCCAGTCTTTTGAACTTGGGATCAACTCTTCCAACAGCTCCTTTATATCTCCCCTAAGACCGCTTTCGTTCTCTATCGTCGTCACCGACGCAGTCGATCCGATAACGCACACGTTGACTATCCCGTTCTTTATGCCTGACTCCTCGACCCGTTCGGATACGGCTTCACTTATATCATGTATATCATCGTTCCCTTGCGTCTCGAGCCTGATCTCTGCGCTATAGACAGACATGTCTTAAAACACCCGCCCTTCTTAATTCTTTCTTAAAAACTCCCGTTCTATCCCGTCCGCTATGACTGACACATCCCGGTTTTCTGAGGAATCCAACTTTGGCGTTTCAGCTTGCTTGTAACCCTCCGTGACTACTAGGTCCATATCTTCGAATGCGTATTTCACGATCTCAAAGAGCATTCTGTCTTCAGATACCTTGCTGATAAGGGCAAACATGGTCGGTGAAGATATGGCTACCTTCCTCGCGCCCGCCTTCCAGTGCCTGTACGAGGGTTTTCCGGGGATATCGATGTCAAAATCATCATGTATGTGATGCTTGATCACGCCTATCTTGTATCCGCGGTCTGTCAATTCACCAACGATCGACTCGACTAGCTTAGTAGTCTTTTTCTTGTCCTCACCTATCACGGATATAACGGGGATCATCAACCATCACCCCTATCTTAACCATAGAACGGCAAACGCAATGATGAAAGCGCTTCCCGCGCTTATACAGAAATCTGTTATGTCCTTTTTCTTCGATTTCTTACCTCTGTCCTTCGTCAAGCAAAAGAAGGAATACAAAAAAGCCAGAGGCGCTAAGTAAGGAAGGCCTAATAGTATGAAAGATATGGCCGTACCCCTTTCGGCGATCCCGACAAAACGTGTCCGCATGTCTATGACAGCCGTCGTATCATGATCTTTAGTAAAAAACGTCCTGTCCATCTCGAATATCAGGATAGAAACGCCTGTCGTCCCGCCGATCAATCCTCCGATTATGAGTATCCACTGATCATAACCGGCGATCAAACGGAGGAACGGAGTCGTAGCGGTTCCTGTATAGATGATCCCCAGAGTGATCGCGGCGACCACCGACATATGGAGGACCTGGTCGAGTATGAATAGAAAGACTGGTCCTATCTTGACATCGATCCTGGATGCTACGAACTTCAATTGGTCCAGCAGAAAGTGAGATGTGGCAAGTAATACAACCCACAGGAACCACAGTTTCGCTCCGTATAGAAAAATCGCCGTAAGTAGCGCGTAAGAAGTCGTATGGATCAACAATCCGAATATACGCGTCTTTGACAGTTTAACCAAAGCGGCAGGTTGAAGGAAATCGGCCGCCATATGAGCGAGAATCAGTGAATATAGTAATGTCATAGATGTCTAATATGTACTTCTATTGGCAAGTAGGCTGGCTATGTGGTCTTTCCGTAGATCGTCCTGGACGATCAATGCCTCCAGTTTATCGTCGACCTCCCTGATCCTTTCACTCATCCTCTCGATCACGGTCCATATGACCGGGTCTTTGATAAAACTCATGAAGGTCTCTTTATCAACTATCGATAGTTCCGTGTCCCCGACGGCCTGGGCTGTCGCTGAACGCATATGGTCGCCGAAAAGAGCCATCTCTCCGAAGAACTCCCCTATGCCCAGAGTCGCCAGAGTGACCGGTTTCTCCTTGCTCGATCGTTCTATCTTCACTTTCCCGGAACGTACCAGAAACATCTCCTGTCCCCGATCGCCTTCTTTGAAGATGACCTCTCTGTCCTTATAGTTTTTTATCCGCCCGTGTTCTTCCAGCATCTTCTCCCCCTTTGTTCTTTATGTCAGATTTCAACCCGGTTATATTGAATACCTCGATGGCCTCCGCCTTCCCTTTGAAACGGCGGGGGTCCATATTTATGACCTCCACGTATTTCTGCACATAATCGTATGTCTTGGCGCTTATCAGAAGCTGGCCCGGTCCGGCATCGCGGCACAGCCTTGAAGCTATATTGACTGCGTCTCCGATCACCGTATAATCAAGATGCAGGTCCGTTCCTATATTGCCGAGTATCGCGGACCCTGTATTGATCCCGATACCCACCGATATGAACGGGTTCACCGCTCGCATCGAAGCGACCGCTTCCTGTATATGGAAGGCGGCCGATACAGCCAGCCAGGCATGTTCTTTTTGCAGGACCGGAGCATTGAAGACGGCCATGATCGCGTCGCCTATATATTTATCAACCGTCCCGTCATATCTGAATACGACATGCGTCATCTCTCCAAGGTACATATTCAAAAGGTCAACGACTTCATGCGGACGCATACGTTCCGCGATCGTCGTGAAGTTTCTGATATCGGCAAAGAGCACGGTCACTTCCCGTAGCTCACCCGAAAGATCCAGATCTGCCGTTCCCGCTGTCTTCAGGATCTCGTCCACCACTTGCGGTGATACATAACGCCTGAACAACTGGACGACCTTCCTAAGTTCGTCCTCGATCAACAGGTCCTCCATCTTGTCGTCGAATTCTTTAATACGATGGCTCATCCGTTCCAGGATCCGCCATACGACAGGTTCCTTAACATAATCTTTGAATTGGTCCTGGTCTACAGTATGTAATACGCTTTCGCCTGTAGCTTGGGCGGTGGCGGACCTTTTTTGGCCTGTGAATATGGACATCTCTCCGAAGAAATCGCCCTCTTTAAGATTTGCCAGGATTATCTCGCGCCCGTTGCGTACCCTGTAGATCTTTACGATGCCGCTCTTGATTATGAACATCTCTCGGCCGTAGTCGTTCTCCTTGAATATTATCTCGCCGTCGCTGAAGGTCTTTTCTTTTCCCCGGTCATAGATCACGTGCGGTTCCCCTTATTTGTGACGTTATTAGCATATGTATATGTTACATCTATAATCTTAAAAGAACATCCCGGCCGATCTTATCCTGGCAACCGACTCGATAAGCTTGTCTTCCGGTTTTACAAGAGCTATCCTTACGTATCCTTCACCGTATACGCCGAAGGCGTCACCCGGTATCAATAAGACTCCCGTTTTTCTTAATAATTCAATGGCAAAGTCTTTTGATCTTGTCCCTTCCGGCACTTTTGCCCAAAGAAACATCGTTGCCGGCGGCTCTTGTATCTCCCATCCCGCCTGTCTCACACCTTCTAAAAAGGTCAGTGCCCTCTTTTTATATACTGCCACATTTTGATCGATGATCTCTTGGGGACCGTTCAGGGCGGCTATCCCCGCTTTTTGAATGGCTTTGAAGACACCATAGTCAAGGTTTGATTTCAACCTTGCCATTATCGAGATCACATCCTTATTACCGACAAGGAAACCAAGCCTGCAGCCTGCGATGTTGTACGTCTTGGAGACCGAATGGAATTCGACCGCGCACTCTTTTGCCCCTTCGACCTGCAGAACGCTAGGCGGTCTTATACCGCCGTACGCCAGCTCCGTATATGCGGCATCGTGGCATAGAAGTATCCCGTGTTCTCCGGCAAATCCGACCGCCCTTTCAAAGAAGTCTATGTCCGCTACGGCAGTCACAGGATTGTTCGGGTAGTTCAGGACCATTATCTTCGCCTTGTCGGCGGTTTCAGCCGGTATCGAATCGAAATCCGCCAGGTATCCGTTCTCTGCCAGCAAGGGCATAATATGTATATCGGATTCCGCAAGTTGGGCGCCGACCTTGTATACAGGGTAATGTGGGTCGGGAATCAGTGATACATCCCCCGGATTCAAAAGAGCAAAGAATATGTGGCCCAGCCCGTCATGCGACCCCATCAACGTCAGTACTTCAGTCTCAGGGTCGAGTCTTACGCCAAACCTCTTGAGATACCAGCCGGCGATAGCCGTCCTTAACTCGATCAACCCTGCTGAAGTCGCATAATCGTAGTTCTCACGTATGTCCAGTTCCGCCTTGAGTGTATCGACGACATGCTTTGCAGGGGGCTGATCCGGACTGCCTATGCCAAGGTTGATGACCTCGATACCGGAATCTTCGACTTCTCTCTTTATCCTGTTCATCTCGTCGAAGACGCCCGACTCTATCGGTTCCAGCCTCTTCGCCTGCCTAAAAATACTACTCACCCCAACCTCCATCCTCTAAATTCCATCTCTTTTTACGGCGGCGGCGCTCCTAACTGTGCTTGAGCCGTGCCAGCAGGTTGCGCTCCTGGCGGAGGCGGTGTCCCTGGCGGTAGCGGCGCTCCTGTCCCCTTCATTATTATACGGTGCTTCGGCTCATAATGGCTCGAGAATCTATCGTCATGTATCATTTTTCCGTCCCTGGTCACAGTCCTGTGAACTGTTATGTCCCTTCCTTCGACTCCATAACCGAATTCTCCTTCTTTTTCCCACCCCGCCGGGAGTGTCGGATCGTCCTTGTAACTTATTCCGAACGGTACGATGCCGGTAAAGCCGGTATCATCATATATGACGTCCTGGCTCATCTTCGTGCTATAGAAAGCGATGGTCACAGAGCTATCTGAATGGTCGGTCTTGATAAGGATATAATACGGTGAATCGTTCCTGAAACGGAAGTCCATCCCGCCGTCGTAGTAGACGCTGGCATCGCGTCCACTCGGATAGTGGCTGATATAGAAATCATGCGGATACCTCTCGACCACTTCGTATCCGCCGAAGAACACCACGTTGAATAGTGTCGTCGATACGTTGCATATCCCACCACCTACATCAGGGGAAAGCTGGCCGTCTACTATGACCGGCGCCTCCGTATACCCCTTCGCCGTAGTACGCGGACCGGTCGCGTTGTTCAAGGAGAAGACCTCTTCGGGAGCCACCAGCTTCCCGTTGATCTCGTCCGCTAAAGTGCCTATGTTTTTAGATCTGTTGGCAGTGAAGTCGAAGTACTCGGTGTGGACTGAGACCCGTTCCTTTATCCCCATCTGTTCCGCCTTTTTTGTCGTTAAAGACGCCTCGACATATTTCAATTTCAGGCCGGCATTTCTGGGGGCTTCTTTCATCACCAACTTGCTTACCTTCTTGAATGCGTCGTCTATGTCGATGACCGTTCCATTAACACTCGGAACGATCGTCACGACTCCCGCGCCTGCCTCAAAGCGAGCATCCTGCGGTTTCGTTCCCACCTCTTCGCTGAAAGGCTCGAGTGTCTTATTCAACCGGTCTTTTGATATGGAAGCGATCAGGATCTTTTTCCCCGGCTTACTTTTGCTCGAAGCAAAATCTATGATCCCGCCGATCTCTTCTCTTGTGACATCATGCCTTTTATCGTTCATTTTCAAGATAATAGGCGCTTTCATCATCAAAAACGCCGTTTTCCGGGCTTTGGACGTATCTTTGTCCCTGACTTCGACTTTGAATACCTTTACGGGAAGTATGAGTGTGCGGCTTGAAAAATCGGCTATTCTACGGTGCATAGCAATATCAAAGGATTCTCTGTCAAGGCCGAACCCGTTTTTTGCTTTTATCGGGATGACATCAACGCCTTCTATTCTTAGTCCGGCATTCTGAGCCGGTATGTCGATCGCTGAGCTTATCCTGTTCTCAAGGTCTATCAATACGATGTTCTTTAGATTCGATACTACGTATTCAGTATGTCCGCCGAGCCAGAGATTCGCCCTGGTTTTTATCTGGGTTAAAAACGATCCTGTTCGTCCGACCTTGAAGGCATCCTCAACAGCAGTCTTCGCATCAGGCCTTGCTCTAAGGTCGGCCGGACTGATCTGCCATTGTTTGTTCTTATATTTTATAGTAAGCGGGTCTTTCAGTGAGGCCTTGATCTTTCCGTCTATATCGTCCGTGGCCTTCTCTTTTGTTACAAAGGATACCGATTGGTCGTATATGCTCACACCGTAATGTATGTGCCCGTAGCTGATCGATTCATCGACCAGATACAAGGAAACGGACGCGTTTATTAAGACCGAAGCTAAGACGAAAGTCAAAAGAAAAAGTCTACGGAACATGCAGTAGTTCTTTCGCTCCTTTCTTAAGGTCGTAAAGACCTTTATCTGTCGACGTTTCAAGATATATACGGACAAGCGGTTCGGTCCCGGAAGGCCTGATCAAGATCCAGCTTCCGTCGTCCAATACCATTTTGACCCCGTCCTTATAACTAACGCTCTTGACTTCTCTACCTGCAAGCATCGCCGGCGGCTTTGTATTAAGCTCCTCGAATAATCCTCGCTTAGTCTCTTCCGGACATTCGATGTCGAGACGCATATTCAAGTAATCGCCGAACTCACCATAAACGGCATCCATTAGTTTCGAGAGTGGCTTCTTTTCAACAGCGATCATCTCGCATACCAGAAGATCGGCCAGGATCCCGTCCTTTTCCGGTATGTGTCCGCCGATACTCATCCCTCCGCTTTCTTCTCCACCTATGATCACCTCTCGCTCCAGCATCATATGTCCGACATGTTTGAATCCGACAGGTGTCTCGATCAGCTCAAGACCGTACTTCCTGCAGACGGCGTCCAGAAGATGTGTCGTAGCTACCGTCCTTACAACAGCGCCCTTAAGTCCTCTGTTCTTGATCAGGTGTAAGAGAAGTAGCGCTATCACCTGATTCGCCCCCAGATATCCTCCGTCATCGGCTATTATCCCTATCCTATCTGCATCTCCGTCAAGGCCGAGACCTACATCTCTTTTATCACGAACAACATTTTCCTGTAACTCCTTCAACCTTTCCTGTGAAGGATCCGGCAAGCCGCCGCCGAATAACACGTCTTTATTCTTGTGTATCATCAGATAATCGCATCCCGTGTCTTTAAGCAGTTCTTCCATTATGTCTGCTCCGGCTCCATAAAGGGGATCGCAGGCGATCCGCAAGCCGGAACCTCTGATCATGCCTGTATCGATCATCGATCTTATATGTTCTTTATAGCCTCTCGTTATATCTTGAGCATCTATTGTCCTGTTTTTCGATCCGCTTTCCGGGCCTCCTTTTACATCCGATATATGCTGTTCTATCTTCTTTGTGATCTCTTCAGTAGCCGGACCGGCATAATGCGGGATGAACTTGATCCCGCCATAGTAGTAAGGATTATGGCTTGCAGTCAGCATGACCGCGCCGTCACTATTGAATTCCTTTATCGCATACGCTGTCGTGGGAGTCGGCACGGGCCTATCTGACACTATGCACCGCACATCGCTAGACATGAATTCTCGCGCTACGTGATCAGCGAATTCTCTTCCTAAAAATCTATTATCATAGCCGACTATAAGGCTCGGCGGTCCCTTTGTGGATGACGATGAGCGGTCTTTCTTAACGTGTTCGGCTATAGCCCTAGCGACAGTACCGACGTTTTTAAACGTGAAGGTGTCGGCGATGATAGCTCTCCATCCGTCGGTTCCGAATCTTATGTCCGAACCCAACCTACGACCTCAGTTTTTTTATCATTCGAGAGTACTTCAGGGCGATGTTGTCAGCTTGCGTCTGAGACATCCCCTCGGTATATACGTGGTAGACCGGCTCGACCGGGTCCGGTAGCAGCAATCCCCAGCCGCCTCGGTGATGGATCTTTATGCCGTCGATCATATCGTGCTTCTTATCCTTCGCCATCTCGATGATCTGCCGCATGACCATGCCCTTTTTCTCCCAGGGACAGAACTCCTGCCGATGGACGACGTAGTATCTTGGCAGTGACGCGACTAGGCTGCTTACGGGCTTTTTTACTTTGGCCAGGATCTCTATCAACTTGCATAGACTCATTATCCCGTCATATGCCGGCAGGAATTTAGGGAATATATATCCGCCGCCTTCCGCTCCGGCGAATGTCACTTTATCCTGCTGAGCGGCCTCCATTAGCGACGCCGGAGATATCCTGACCCTTGTGACTTCACAGTCGTTCTGCTCAGCGAGCTTGTCTATCACGTTAGATACGCTAAGGGGCATGACAAGATGCGACCCAGGGTTCTGTTCGCAAAACAGTTTTGTCATCAATACCAGTGCTTGAGACTGGGATACCCTTTGTCCCTTTTCGTCTATCAGCGTCAGCCTCTCAGCCGAGCTGTCTATGAGAACACCGAAATCCGCTTTCAGCGCCCTTACAGATGTTGATACTTGCCGCCACATCCTTTCCAGATCATCCCGGTTCAAGGCGGCCTTGCCTTCTCCCGAGAAAGCGTTAAGGGCGATGATGCCGAGGCCCAGCTTTCCGAGGATCTGCGGCGCCACTTGCGTAGCCCGGCCGAACTCGTAGTCTATTACTACTTTCAGTCTCTCTTTTGATATCGCTTCTTCATCTATATAATTCATCAGGTTGTTTACATAAGACTCGACTGTTCTGGGGTTGAAGATGACGTCTCCCATCTCGTTGTAGAACGCCCTTCTGAAATCCCCTCGATAGAAGTATTTCTCGATCTCCGTCTGCATCTCTTCCCTTATGTCTATACCGTTCGGATCGATAAAATTGATCTCGATCGTCTGGGAATCCACAACGGACAAGCGGATGTCTATCCCACCCGCAAGGTGCTCCGAAATAATCGTCGCCCTGGTAACAGGGGTCGGCAGATGCTCCAGGTCGCGGCAGTTAATACCTGTAGAATTAAGCCCGGCCATGACCGCCTGCTTGATTATCTGCGCCGCTCTTATCTGGTCGCAACTTATGGCGATCGTCGAACCGACAGGCAGAGCGGTGCCATAAGCAACAGCGACCCTCATCGCCAGCCGGGGCGTTACATCGATGTTGATAAGGCCTGATATCCCGTGGCGGCCGAACAACGACCTTATGCCGCGAGTTTCCCAGATTATACTTGTGCTTATAGCCGCGCTATCGTCGACAGATTTGAACGGATAGATCCTGACATTCGGATGTATAACGGCATTCTTACCGATGACGCAGTTGTCACCTATCGCTACGCCTTCATCAAGCTTTGCCGCCTGCTTGATATCGCAGTTCCTGCCTATCACGCAGCCCCTAATGTGAGAGCTCGGCCCCACGTAGACGTTGTCCCATATGATCGACCTATGGACAAAGGCGCCTGTTTTGATCACCGTGTTATTGCCGATAACAGTATACGGTCGTACCCTGGCGCCGGCTTCGATCTTCGCATGTTTGCCGATGATCACCGGCCCTTTGATATCCGCCATGGGATCGATCTGCGCGCCCTGGTTGACCCATATGCTCCGGCCTATCTTGAAGCCTTCAGGTTCGATATCCGTCTTCTTGGCCAAAATATCGTGCTGTACCTTTAAATACTGGTCTAGATCGCCGATATCGCACCAGTAACCTTCCGCTATGAAACCATACATCGGCTTTTTTGATTTCATCAGTTTCGGAAAGAGGTCCTTGCTGAAATCGAACGATGTATTTTCAGGTATGAGTTTCAGGACGCTAGGCTCAAGGATATAGATGCCCGTATTGACCGTGTCGCTTAGCACCTGTCCCCATGTGGGTTTCTCGAGGAATCGGTCTATCCTACCGTCTTCTTTAGTGACCACGACCCCGAACTGAAGCGGGTTCTCCACGTGCTTCAATATCAAGGTAGTCGCGGATTTCTTTTCTTTATGAAACTCTATCGCCTTCGTAAGATCGATATCCGTCAATGCGTCGCCCGATATGACTATGAAGGTATCGTCGATGTGCTGCTGCACGTTCTTGACGCTTCCGGCCGTTCCAAGAGGGCTCTCCTCCGTGGCGTATGATATATGCACGCCGAGGTCCGCACCGTCGCCGAAATACGTCTTTATAAGAGGCGAAAGAAACTGCAGTGTAGCCACTATGTCGACTATGCCATGTTTCTTTAAAAGCTCTATGATGTGTTCCATCACCGGTTTATTGATGACGGGCACCATGGGTTTCGGCTGGTTGCTTGTAAGTGGACGCAGGCGCGTGCCTTCACCGCCTGCCATAATGATGGCCTTCATGACGTACCTTTCTACCCTAGATCACCGAGTCGTCTGCCACCGAGTAGATGAAAATGCAAATGGTCGATCTCTTGTCCCGCATCCGCGCCGACATTGGCGAGCAACCTGAATCCGCTCTCTGCGACCCCTTTTTTAGAGGCGATATTTTTAGCTGCCTTTAATACGTCACCGGTCATAGGATAGTCTGTTCCGCTTATATCCTCATTTGGATCGATGTGCCGTTTGGGGATTATGACAATATGAACCGGCGCTTTCGGGTTTATATCCGGGAACGCGATCAGATCATCCGATTCATAGACAAGATCAACAGGGATCTTACCGTTGACTATCTGGCAGAATATACAATCTTCTTTTTGATCTTTCGACAACTTAGACCTCCTGATCCGCAACTTTAAATTATATCATATTAGTGGTATAAATTTTATTATCGGTACTTGCCAAGAAAGACCTACGGGGAGGTGGTTAACATGATGGCACCCTATTATAGTGGTTACGGAAGTGACGTTTTCTCGGGAGGAGGCATGATCGGCATGATGTTCATAGGCGGATTCTTTTTTCTTATATTCATTGCGGGAACGGTGTTACTTGTGATGTGGCTCGCGCAGCAAGGCAGAAGCGGGATGATGATGCACGGTCCGATGTCCGGCACTCACATGGACGAATCCCTCAACATCTTAAAGAAACGATATGCGTCCGGTGAGATCACCAAGGAGCAGTTCGAACAGATGAAGAGAGACTTAAGTTAAAAACATCCTTTTTTAGGAGGCTTTAATGAAGCGAGCATACCTTTTGCTGGGTATCGTCCTTGCGGCTATAGGCGCGCTTGGGATCATCTTGACCTTCGGCTATTACTACTACTCATTCCCCGACATCGTCAGCCGCGGTTCGTTTCTCGGCAGCCTGGATTCTTCCGGGATGATGATGTTCAGAGGAAACGGATACATGGATCCGGGACTTATGCAGAACATGATGACCGATCTCAGTAAGTCCGACTATGAATCGGAAGGCGAGATGATATTCCTTACCTCCATTGACAACGAAGGAAACATCATCGAGCCGAAATCGGGACCGGGTGCGATCAACGGCAGGATGATGATGATGCGGCCTCTTTCTTGCGCCAGTTGCCATGGTATAGACGCCGAGGGCGGCTATTCATTCCCGGATGGGAAGACTAAGTCAGCCGACATACGGTGGAAGACCCTAGAAAAGGAATTCGATGAGGGATCTTTCAAGAAAGCGGTAAAGGATGGCGTCGATCATGATGGCGGCCGTTTGAGTTACTATATGCCAAGATGGGATATATCGGACAAGGATCTTGACGAGCTTTTAAAATACCTTAAGACTTTCTGAGACTGATCTTTCCGAGCCGGCGCTTACCCACTTCAAGCAGGTCATTGTGCTTTAGCGGGACTTTGGAGTCCTCATCGGATATTTTGTTTCCGTTCAAACGAACGGCGCCTTGTCTTACGAGACGCCGTGCTTCGCTGTTGCTCGTGGCATATCCGGCCGCCCTGATCAGATCTATGATCCCTATCTTGCTTTCCGCATTCATCGCGTCAGAGACATCTATGGAATCAGCGACTTCGGTCTTAAGCCCCGGTTCGGCATAACCCGGTTTATGTTTGACATTAAAAGCATGCTCCGCCTCTTTCGCTTCCGTCGCGCCATGATAGATCTTGACGATCTCCCTGGCAAGCATCCTTTTTGTCTCGCCCGGATGCAGGCTCTCATCCTTCAATCCCTTTTCTATTTTTTCTATCTCGCCAATATGCATATCGGTCGCCAGACGGAAATATCTGACGATTAGATCATCTACTATCGACATCACCTTGCCGAACATCTCCTCCGGCGGATCGGTTATACCGATATAGTTGCCGAGACTTTTGCTCATCTTTTGCACGCCGTCCGTTCCTTCAAGCAGTGGCGTCGTGACTATCACCTGTGACTCTTGACCATACGATCGCTGGATCTCGCGTCCAACAAGCAGGTTGAACTTCTGATCCGTCCCTCCAAGTTCGACATCCGCCTTGACTGCTACGGAGTCATACCCCTGCAGCAGCGGATACATAAACTCGAGTATGCTGATCGGCTTGTTGTCCTTATATCTAAGGGAAAAATCGTCCCTTTCCAGCATCCTTGCCACAGTATATGTCGATGTAAGCTGAAGGGTCTCCGCCATAGACAGTTTCTTCAGCCAATCCGCGTTATA
Organism: Actinomycetota bacterium; assembly: GCA_020052375.1. Taxonomy (GTDB): domain Bacteria; phylum Actinomycetota; class JAHEXW01; order JAHEXW01; family JAGVPG01; genus JAGVPG01. The sequence continues at coordinate 140,642 of JAGVPG010000021.1, forward strand.
TACGACTTCCGTCCGTTTACGGTCCAGTATCATCATAAGTTGATCTACGTATGTCTTTGCGTTCTCCCTTACTTCTTCTTCCGACAACTGCTTCCTTTTATCCGTCCGTCCGCTCGGATCACCTATCGTTCCCGTAAAATCTCCGACGATCAAGACCGCTTTATGGCCAAGGTCCTGGAACTGACGCAGCTTCCTTAATACAACCGCGTGGCCTATATGTATATCTGGCGCGCTCGGATCCAACCCTAGTTTTACCCGTAAAGGCTTCTCTTCATTTTTCGAACGTTTTAGTTTTGATTCAAGCTCATCAAGCGGTATTATCTCTTCTACTCCCCCGGATAATATCTCAAGCTGTTCTTTAGGATTATGTTCCACGTTTTCTCCTTGGATCACTATAGCGTAATAGACGAGCACAATCTTAACACATGGAATACGATTCCTCTACTCTCCGCCCTCTATACTCCTGTATAATAAAGGAAGTATGACAGCATTAAAAATCATTGGGATCAGCCTTCTGATCTTTTTAGTCATAGCAGCCGGTATTTTCGCAGGGGTTGCCGCCGGATATATGGGTGGCCTGCCTAAGTTGTCCGCTTATAAAGACCTCGGTCACGATCAGACATCTAAAGTCTATTCGGCTGACGGAACCGTGATAGCCACGTTTCATGCCGAGCAGAACCGTGAGATCATACCCTTGAACGAGATCCCGAAGAACGTTCAGAATGCCGTGATAGACATGGAGGACGAGCGTTTCTATAAACATCATGGAGTCGACCTCAAAGCCATAATAAGAGCCGTTTACGCTAATCTTAGAAGCCGCGAGGTCTCGGAGGGAGCTTCGACCATCACGCAGCAGTACGTCAGGAACTCTCTTATCACCCCCGAGGTCACGATGTCCAGAAAGATCAAAGAGGCCGCACTCGCATATCAGCTGGAGCAAAAATACTCAAAAGATAAGATACTGGAGATGTATTTGAACACCATATATTTCGGCCAGGGTTGCTATGGCGTCCAGACCGCTTCCGAGAACTTCTTTCATAAGAAAGCCAAGGATCTCACGCTGGGCGAGTCTTCCCTGCTTGCCGGGCTTGTGGGCGCGCCGAACCTTTTTTCTCCGTATACCAATCCCGATCTGACCTATAAAAGACGTGCCGAAGTCCTTAGTCGTCTATTAAAAAACAAACACATAACCAAAAAAGAATATAACGCATCTCTAAAAGAACCCATCAATGTATTTCCGATCAATCTGAGTGAGACTCCTACGATCGCTCCCTACTTTGTCGAGCATGTGAAGCTAACGCTGATAGACAAGTACGGCGCCAACATGGTCTACCGGGGTGGTTTGAGGATCCATACTACCATCGACCTCAGGCTCCAGGGTATCGCTGAAGACGCGATATGGAATACTTTAAACGAACCGGGTGATCCCAGCGGCGCCCTCGCTTCGATAGATCCTAAGACCGGTTACATCAAAGCACTTGTCGGCGGACGGGATTTCAACACCAACAAGTTCAATCTGGCGACTCAGTCAAAGAGATGCCCCGGTTCCTCATTCAAAGCTGTCGCGCTCGTGTCAGCGCTGGAGAACAATATACCGCCATCCCGTTCTTACGACGCTTCGTCTCCGCGTTATATAAAACTCGCGGACGAGACGTGGAGGGTCGAGAACTACGAAGGCCGGCAGTTCTCCGGATCGATGAGTATTATTGAAGCCACGGTCTGGTCCGTCAACGTCGTGTACGCTCAACTGGCTATGGATGTCGGTGCCGGCAAGGTAGCTGAAACGGCTCAAAAACTGGGTGTCACCAGTAATGTGCCTCCTTATCCCGCAATAGCGATCGGAGGTCTGCCCGAAGGCGTATCACCTTTGGAGATGGCTTCCGTCTACGCAACGTTGGCAAACGACGGGGTCTATATGAAACCTATAGCCATTACTAAAGTCACAGACGCGCAGGGTAACCTTATCGAACAGGCGAAGATCGAGGGCAAGGCTGTCATAAGCAAGAATGTCGCGCGAACGGCAAACAATATACTCAAACAGGTCATTTCACGGGGCACAGGATCAAGAGCCGATATCGGCAGACCGGCGGCCGGAAAGACCGGGACCGCTGAATACAAACAGGACGCGTGGTTTGTCGGGCACACTCCCGACCTGGCTACGGCCGTCTGGATGGGCTATCCGGAGGGATCCATTACTATGGACTATGTCCATGGTTATCCTCCGTACGGGGGATCATTGCCTGCCATCATGTGGCAGAGGTTCATGTCGGCCGCTTTGGAAGGCGTACCACCTTCTGATTTTCCCGGTGCCGAGAATATACCCGGTGGCGGTGAAGTCATGGTGAGTATTTGTACGGAGAGCGGACTGCTTGCGAATCCCGCATGTCCGTCTACCAAGGATAAGTGGTTTACAGCAGGCCAGGAGCCAAAAGATTACTGCAATATCCATACGCAACCGGCACAGACAACGCAACCTCCAGCCGATCAGCCTCATGACGGCAGTGTTTCCGTCGCGGGTGTCGAGGGGCAGTCTCTGGGGAGCGCTACTTCTATACTGACCGGTCAGGGGCTTGTGGTCGTATTCTCAAAACAGACCAGCGAGACGGTTCCCAAGGATTATGTGATCAGCCAGAGCCCCGGAGCGGGAAGTTCGGCACAACCAGGTTCCACCGTGACACTAGTCGTCAGCGACGGTCCGCCTTAACGGCCTAGTACCTCTTGACCCTGGTCAATCCCGAACAGGTCGTGATCTCAACGCCTTGCTGTTCCAGTGCATCCAGCAGCAGATTCATGCCGATGGTATCGCTCGCTATATGACCTGCTATAACTACATTGACGTGAGATTTCTCTGCTTCTTCCCTGTTTTTATCACTCATGTGCATCCCGACGAACGTACCGACGCCGGCATCCGCCAGCTTCTGGATCGCTTGCTTCGGTCCTCCGGTGCCGCCGGTCATATCGACCATGATCCGCCCGCACCTTTTGTTTTCCGAACCAACCAGTATCTTTGGCCCTATGCTGGTCTGTGTTGCGATCTTATATTCCGGTATCTCTTTCAAAACGTCCATAACGTCTTTTACCGTCTCCTGCACTTTGTCGTCAAAGATCGCCTGCAAATATGTCGTCACCATATTGTCAGCGACCGTATGAGCGCACATGAACGGTATGTCAAGAAGCCTGGCTGAATCCACAGGACGCGCATGGTTTATAGGCATAAATCCGCGTTGTACCTCTCTCATGCGTTCTTCGATAAGCGCATCCCCGATATTTACCGGTACTCCGAATTTCTCCCATATGTCCGCCTGCATAGCCATCACAGCGTCAAGGTTTGCCAGGGCTTGCCCCTCAGGGTGATGCGCTATTACAAGGTCGAGTGCTACACCCTTTTCTCTTAGCCGGTCTGCCAGTACGATCTCAGCAGTTTCCATGTCTATACCCGTAAGGACTGCCTTTACTTCCGTTTCCGGATCTCCGTAAAGGATCCGTGTATCCGCAAAGGGATTCTTCATCTTCTCTGCGTCGAATTCTTTCTTTTCTTTATCACCTAGCTTATCGTATTCCTTGCTTACCTTGTCGAGTTGTTTCTTTACTGCTTTCGGGCCTCGCGGATCGTTTTCTATGCCCATTCTGATGAAAAGATCATAGATCTCCTTCAGCTTCATGCTTCTCAACCCCTTTGAAGACCTTTGTTCCGGTGATCGTGGCCGCTTTGTACGGATGTCCTCCGGTGTAATACACCCTGGGTATCCTGCTACTTACGCTTGTCCTTCTGGCGGTTACATCCGCCACATCTCCAGGCATGATATTGAATAGTTTTGTGACATCCACCATCGTATGCTGCATCGCCACCCGGCCGACTATCGGTGTGTTTTGCCCTTTTATCTCGATAAGACTGGCGGGTTGGGCTCTTTTTATACCAAGCCGTTCCGCTCCCCTTCTCAAGAAAAACCTCAAGTTGAACGCGAGTCTCTCCGGCAGTAACGTAAAACCGTCGGCAAATCCTATGGGTAACGTCGCAAGGACGGTTCCTTTCTTCGTCCGTGCTTCCGAACCGTAGCTTACGGCCTGCGATTTTTGAAACTCCCTGACAAACATGACGGTCGACTTAAGCAGCCACGTGTTTTTCAGATCCAGCTTTTTCGATACGTCTCCCGAAGAATACTGTCCGTATATCAGATTACCGACCCTTACCATGTCCATATGCGTTTCCGGTATATCAAGCGTCGCCGCGCTGTTGGCCGCGTGCTTTAGAGGTACCTCGAAACCCTCCGAGATCAGATCATCCACGGCCTTTTTGAAGAGTCCGAACTGTTCGTAGGCGTAACTCTTGTTTCTCTCCGCGGCTGTCGCAAAATGCGTATACACCCCTTCCAGCTCGATGTTCCCCATCTCCTCCACCTTCTTTGCAAACCGCACCGCTTCTTCCGGCAGGATGCCCAATCTGCCGAAACCCGTTTCTATTTTGATGTGCGCCCTGACTTCTTCGCCCATCTTATAAGCGGTCTTGGATATGATCTCCGCGACCTTCAGGCTTGCCAGAGTCACAGTCAGATCGTACCTTATTAGCTGCTGTGCCTCATCTCCGATACCTGGATTGAAGACAAGTATTGGATCACTGATTCCTGCTTTTCTAAGTTCAATCCCTTCCTCGGTCGTGTTCACTCCCAGGAAATCGACTCCTGAATCGAGCATGATCTCTGCCGTCTCAACAGCTCCATGTCCGTAAGCATCTGCTTTTACTACCCCCATCAGCTTGGTCTCCTCTTTAAGAAGTTTACGCACCTCGCTGATATTATGCTGGATCGCGTCTTTGTCTACTTCGACCCAGGTCAGACCTATATTTCTCACTAACAAACCCTCCTTTTATCTACCGCCGGATGAGCTTTCTCATATGCGTATATACGGGCATCCCCCTCCTGTGTATCCAGCTGAAAAACCTTGAGAACTTAAGCTCATATTCTCCGATATACTTTACAGGATAAGCCCCGAAACCTTTCTTGAAACGGACGAGTCCATGCAGCGGATGGCTCGGTTCAAGATCGCATGGGATACCTCTGAAATCGTATACCGGACAGCCATTCTCCTTTGCCCATTTTATCATAGCCCATTGAAGAGCATGATTCGGCATCAGATTCCGGTATTCATTTCCGGATGCGCCGTACACATACCAGCATCTGTCACCGAAGTGCAGGGCTATAGTCGCGGCTATAGTTTTCCCTTCATGGTCGGCCATGAACATCTTGGCCATTCCTTCCGGCTCCAGGGTACCCATCAGTTTCTCAAAATAGCCCAGGTTCCTTATCAGAAACCCGTCTCTTTTCCCCGTCACTTCCAGTATCTTGTAGAAAGCTTTAAGGTCTTCTTTGCCTTCTGCCGTCCTTATGTTCACGCCCTTGCGCTCGGCAAGTCTGATGTTATACCGCCATTTATGTTCCATACGGTTGAGGATATCGTCTGTCGATCCTTTTATATCCAGATGCATCACGCACCGCGGTTGTATGCCTTCGAACGAACCGGTTCCATCCGAGCATGACTTAAAACCTGCAGCTACCAGATTCTCTTTGACTTCTCTTCGATCCTCGGTAACCGGCGGGTCGATCTTTAAAAAAACGGCTCCTTCTCTTTTGGCTATGTCATTTATCGCATCACCGAATATGCCCACAGCTACCGGATCGCCAAGATCCATGGCCGGACCGCACGGTATATAGAAGATCCTTTTGTTGATCTTGGGAAACTTACGCGACAGGATTGAAAAAGCACCGACGATCTCCCCCTTCCTCTCCATGACATATCTTGAAGGGACCCATCCCGAAGTGCTCTTAACCTCTCCCCACTCGTACGACTGAAATATATGGCCGGTAGGGAACGATGCCACAAACGCGTTATACGCGTCCTTTTCTTCCTCTCTTATTTCCCGAACCACCAGTCCGGACTCATCTTCTGACTTCTTGCTTCTCGCTTCTTGCTTCTCGCTCTTCACTTCCTTACTTCCTCACTTCCTAGCTTCCTCACTACTTAAGCATCCCCAACATCTCTTTTAGCGGCCTTGTATTGATCACGTCATCAGGCTCCAACCATCCACGTTGCGCCTCAGCGACGCCAAACATCATATATTTTAAGTGAGCAGCCTGGTGGGCATCCGTGTTGATGACCAACTTCAACCCGCGCCGCTTGGCTTCTCTTGCATACTCGTCTTTTAGGTCCAACCGGTCGGGGTACGCGTTGATCTCCAATATCGTTCCGGTTTTCGCCGCCGCGTCAAGCATGCTATCGATATTCACTGCATAGGGAGCCCTCTTTCCGATTATCCTGCCTGTAGGATGGGCGATTACATGGATGTGCGGGTTCTCCATCGCTTTCAATATCCTCGCCGTCATCTGATCCTCCGGTTGCTGAAATCCGCTGTGTACCGATCCGATCACTATATCGAATCCGGCTAGTACGTCATCTTGGTAGTCGACGCCGCCATCGTTGTCTATATTCAGCTCTACGCCGGAGAGAACGACAAAGCCATCGTCTTCATCGTTAATCCTTTTAATCTCTTCGCTTCTTTCCCTTATCTCGTCCAGGTCCATACCTCCCGCTATCCTGAGTTTCAGCGCATGATCGGTTATCGCCATATAGTCGTAACCAAGCCTTTTTGCCTCGGCTTTCATGTCCTTTATCTTATTCAAGCCGTCACTCCATGTTGAGTGCACCTGAAGATCCCCTTTGATTGCTTCGACCGCTATGCTATCTGGCAGTGCGTGTTCGAGTGCCGCATCTATCTCACCTGTGTCCTCACGCAAAGTCGGCAACATCATATCCATTCCTAGAGTCTTGTATATGTCTTCTTCGATCGAGCCACCGAGCCTTTCGCCCGTCTTCGCGTCGAATATCCCGTACTCGTTTATCTTGTATCCTTGTCTTTTAGCAAGATCTCTGAGGTGTATATTGTGTTCTTTTGAACCTGTAAAATACTGAAGCGCGCTTCCATATTGATCTACGGGGACTACTCGCAGATCGACTTGAAGCCCGTTTGAGTTTATGATGCTGGCTTTTGTGTCTCCTTTTGCCAGGATCCGAGCGACTTCCGGTAATGTCGTAAAAGCTTCCATCACTTTCTCCGGTTCTTCGCTTGCCGCCAGTATATCTATGTCTCCGATCGTCTCTTTCATCCTGCGCAACGAACCTGCCGGACACACATCGTCGACAAAAGGTAATGTTTTAAGTAAAGATACGAAATGATCGGCTATCGGGTATGCCTCGCTTAGGTTTAGACGTTCACGGCTCGACTGATATAGCTCGATTCCTTTGAGGATATTCTCTTCAGTTTTTCCGCTCAATCCTTTAAGCGATGATATCCTATGATCTTCAGCGGCCTTTTTCATCTCGTCGACACCCGTTATGTGCAGCTCATCGTAGAAGGTCTTTGCCTTTTTCGGGCCCACTCCCGGGACTTTCATGAGTTCGAGCAATCTTGGCGGGATCGTTTCCTGAAGCTGTTCAAAATAACTCATCTTGCCGCTCTTAAGCATCTCGTCTATACGCCCGGCCATTCCCTTGCCTATCGCGGGTAGTTCCGTCAGCCGGCCTTCAGTTGATAGTTTATTTATATCTTCCGTGGCGCTCCGGACCGAGTTTGCCGCCCTGCGGAACGCTCTGACGCGAAACACATCCTCGCCTTGTATCTCAAGCATATCGGCTATGTCTTCAAAGACGCGCGCCACATCGATGTTATCGATCTTCATACGGCTTATTTTCCTGCCGGTCTGCCTAATAACTTCCTGGCTGTCTTTATCTGCTCTTTTACTTGTCCGGGCGATGTGCTGCCGACCGTAGCCCGTCTCTCGACCGAGCGTCGGGGTCTTATCACATCGATGATATCCCTTCCAAAAAGAGCTGAGAAATCACTGAACTCTGCAAGGCTCATATCTGTCAACCTCATGCCTTTTCCAAGACAGTGCTTGACGATATTGCCTACTACCTCATGGGCATCCTTGAATGGCATGCCCTTATCCGCCAGGTAATCTGCCACATCAGTGGCCGTCATAAATCCATCGTATGTCGAATCGTACATCTTGCCGTGATTGAACCTGAGCGTCCTCAACATCCCTGAAAATACCTTCAGGCATGACGTCAGGGTATCGACCGTATCGAATAAGACTTCTTTGTCTTCCTGCATATCTCTGTTGTACGCAAGCGGAAGACCCTTCATGACCGTAAGCAACGCGGTCAGGTTGCCGTACACGCGCCCGGTTTTAGCCCTTACAAGCTCCGCAACGTCAGGATTCTTTTTTTGCGGCATTATGGATGAACCTGTGGCATATGACTCATCCATCTCCACGAACCCGAATTCACTACTACACCAAAGCACAAGTTCTTCCGAGAAACGGCTTAAGTGCATCAAGCATATGGAAGCGCAGGCCATAAAATCTATGGCAAAATCCCTGTCAGATACCGCGTCCAGGCTGTTCTCGATGACTCCTGAAAATCCCAGCTTCTTTGCCGCATAAGCCCTGTCGATCTCGAATGTCGTTCCAGCCAGAGCCCCTGATCCCAACGGCAGTCTATCGATCGATTCAAGACAGTCCTCGAACCGTTCTTTGTCACGTTTCAACATAAAGAAATACGCCATGAGGTGGTGGCCGAGCAATATCGGCTGCGCCTTTTGCAGATGCGTATAGCCTGGCATCACGGTCTCACCGTCGTTTTCCGCCCTTTTAATAAGGACTTCTTGCAGTCCTTCTATCAGTTTTATGGTTTCAGCGGTCTCTTTCTTCAGATATAACCTCAGATCCGTTACCGCCTGGTCGTTCCGACTTCGCGCCGTCCGTAATTTCCCGCCGACCGGTCCCAGTTTTTCTATCAGAGCTCTCTCGATAGCGGTGTGGATGTCTTCATCAGAGTCTTCGAACTTGAAGATCCCTTTCTCCATGTCTTTTTTAATATCTTTCAACGCTTTGCCGATCGACTTTGCTTCTTCCTCCGTCAAAAGGCCGATCCTCGCAAGCATCATGGCGTGAACATCGCTCACTCTTATATCTTCATCATATAGGCGGCGATCGAAAGGCAACGATGACGTAAACTCCTCGACCAGTTTGTCCGTTCTTTTTTCGAACCGCCCTCCCCATAGCTTCATGGTTTTTAAGATCCTTTCTCTTTGTTCTTCTTAGCCCAGTTTATAAGCGGCATCCCCCAGAGGTCTATAAAGCCTACCGCTGAATCATGCGGGAACTTGTCGCCTGCCTCATATGTCGCAAGTGAATGGTCGTAAAGCGATCTGCCCGACTCTCTTGATGTCACGGCAATCGATCCTTTGTAGAACTTGACCTTGACTGTACCGGATAAATATCTCTGAGTCTCTTCTATGAACGCGTCAATCGCGTGTCTCAACGGTGAAAACCACAGACCGTTATATATCAGCTCCGCGTATTTTCCGGAGATCGCGCTCTTATAATGTGCCAGGTCTCTCTCCAGTACCATATCTTCCAGTGCCATATGAGCGTTTATAATTGCCATAGCGGCCGGTGCCTCATATATCTCCCTTGATTTTATGCCTATCAGCCGGTTTTCAAGCATATCTATCCTGCCATATCCGTGCTTACCGGCGATCCCGTTCAGCTCACCGATCAAGGATACAAGATCCATCCGCTTTCCGTTCAATGCGACCGGAACACCCTTCCTGAACTCGATGTCCACATACGCCGGCTTTTCCGGTGCCCTAGAAGGGTCTCTTGTCATTCTATATACCTTAGGTAGAGGTTCATTTCTAGGGTCTTCCAGATCTCCACCTTCGATCGATCTCCCCCAAAGATTTTCGTCAATACTGTATGACTTTTTTTTAGTCACGTCTATCTCTATGCCTTCCTCGGCCGCATAGTCGATCTCTTGCTCACGCGTCAACTTCCATTCCCTCAATGGCGCTATGATCTTAAGCGCCGGGTTCAACGTTTTTATACCTATGTCCAGCCGTACCTGGTCGTTGCCTTTTGCCGTGCATCCATGCGCTATATACTTCGCTTTGTATTTTTTAGCCTCTTCTACCAGACAGCACGCGATCAACGGCCTCCCCAGCGCTGTTGCCAGGGGGTATTTCCCTTCATATAGCGCGTTTGCTTTGATCGCTCTCGCAATGTATTGTTTGGCGAATACGTCCTTCATGTCCGCAACGACAGCTTTAACAGCCCCTACGTCCAGAGCCCGCTTCTCGGTCTTCTCAAAGTCTGTATCCTGGCCTATGTCGACGGTCAGCGCTATCACATCTACACCGTATTCTTTGTTCAACCATCGTATTGCTACAGACGTATCCAATCCGCCTGAATACGCCAAAATGGCTTTATCCGCCATGCTTTCCTCCCTTAGTGTTTTCTGCCGGCCAACATATCTTCAAGTCCTTTTACGATCGTCCGGCCCTTCTTGGGGTTCTCAGTCACGACTAATATTGTATCATCTCCGGCTATGGTGCCCAGTATGCCCGATAATGCTAATCGATCTATAGAAGCAGCCACTCCTTGGGCATGGCCGGGCATCGTCTTTATGACGATAAGATTACCGCTCAAGTCGATGCCGGTCACAAATGATTCGATCATTCTGGCCGCTCCTTTTGTTGCCCCGCTTACCTGTTCTTCTTCTCCCGGTAAGGAATAGATCAAACGACCGTTTCTGCCCCGCTTCTTTACTACCCCGAGCTCTCTCATGTCTCTAGATAGCGTCGCTTGCGTTACCTTGAAACCTGAGACGGCAAGCTTTTCCGCCAGCATCTCCTGAGTCCCAATATCTTCCTTCCCGATGATTTCTTTTATTCTCTCTAATCTCGCATTTCTACCCATACCTATTCCCTCTTATCCGTTCCCTGTTATCTGTTATCTGTTATCTGTTCCTAATCACTACCCAATATCCACTTCAACAATGCCTTTTGCGCATGCAGTCTGTTTTCCGCTTGTTCAAAGACAACCGAACTCTGGCCGTCCATGACACCGCTTGTTATTTCTTCCCCTCTGTGAGCGGGCATGCAATGCATCACTATGGCATCTTCATTAGCCATGCTAAGGACATCCTCGTTTATCTGATAGTCTTTAAGCACTTTTATCCGGTCTAAGGCCTCTTCTTCATCACCCATGCTTACCCATACATCCGTATATAAGACATCCGCCTCTTTTACCGCCAGAGACACGTCATCGGTCACTAGGACGCTACATCTGTTTGTTAAAGCGATCTCTTCGGCCTTTTCCACTACCTTTCTGTCCGGCATATATCGCGATGGAGCCGCCACCGCCATATCCATGCCCGCTGTCGCCGCGGCCAGCAGCAGAGAGTGGCAGACATTATTCCCGTCCCCCGTGTACGCTATCTTGCGTCCTTTTAGGTCACCTTTTATCTCGCGTATTGTGAACAGGTCCGCCAATGCCTGGCATGGATGGTACATATCGCTGAGCGCGTTTATCACCGGAACCGATGCCGAAGATGCCAGTTTTTCGACGTTCTCGTGTTTAAACGTCCTGATTATGATGATGTCACAGTATCTTGATAGCACCCGTCCTGTATCTTCAATAGTCTCGCCTCTACCCAACTGCATATCTGTGCTGTTCAGGACGATAGGCTGACCGCCCAACTGCCAGAGGGCTATCTCAAAAGATACGCGTGTGCGAGTCGAAGGCTTCTCGAATATCAGGACCGCGCTTTTGTCTTTAAACGGTTTTTCAAGGTGCCCGTCGCTTAAGGCCTCTTTTAGCTCATCCGTCGACTCAAGCAATTGCTCCAGTTCATCCTTGTTTATTTCCGCAAATGTCAGAATATCTCTTTTCATACCTTCCCCTTATTTCTTTGAATCATAGTCAGTGACCGGTCAAATATATCTACAAACTCATCCACATGGTCTTTGCCGATGATCAACGGCGGTAACAAACGTATCACGTTTTCGCTGGTCTTATTGATGATCGCCCCTTGTCCCATACACGTCTTTAACAATTCACCCGCAACGTCTTCTCCAAGTACGATGCCGATCATCAGCCCCAGTCCTCTGATCTTCTTAATGATCGTATGTCTTTGCTCAAGCTCGAACAGTCGATCCATTAAATATGAACCCTGTATCCTTGCGTTTTCTAACAGATCCTCTTTCTCGATCGTCCTAAGGACCGCCAGTGCGGCTCTGCATACGATAGGCGATCCGCCGAATGTGGTCCCGTGGTCTCCAGGTACTAATATATCCGATACCTTTTTTGAGGCGACCACCGCTCCTATCGGGAACCCGCCGCCTAGTCCTTTTGCCAGTGTTATCATATCCGGCTTTATGCCATATGATTCAAAAGCAAAGTAGCTGCCGGTCCTGGCTACCCCTGTCTGGACCTCATCCAGAATGAAGAGCAGATCGTTTCGATCGCAAAGGGCTCTCACGTTCCTCAGATATTCCTTATCGGCCGGGATCACCCCGCCTTCACCCTGGATCGCCTCAAGTATAACAGCGCATGTTTCCTTATCGATCGCCGACTCTAGTGCACCGGCATCGTTAAACGCGACCGTTTTAAAGCCGGCCGGCATCGGCTCGAACATCTTCTGTTTTTCGGGTTGTCCAGTAGCCGCAAGCGTCGCCAGCGTACGTCCGTGAAACGAATTCATCGCGCTGATCACCACGTACGACGGCTTCTCCTTCCTCCTCGCTTCCTCACTTCCCAGCATCTTCCTTGCATACTTTCTTGCTATCTTGAACGCCGCCTCATTTGCTTCGGCACCGCTGTTCGCGAAGAACACCTTGCCGCCCAGAGATATGTCTGAAAGAATTTTCGCCAGGACCACTTGTGGTTCCGTATAATACAGGTTTGACGTGTGTACAATTGCGGAAACCTGCTCTGATATGGCTGATACGATCTCCTGATGTGAATGCCCCAAGCTTAAGACCGCGATACCGGCCACCATGTCAAGATACTTCTTCCCGTCCGTATCCCAGACATACATCCCTTTACCTTTCTTCAGGATCAGCGGCAACCTAGCATAAGTATGCATCATGTATTCTTTTTCCATCTCTATTATCTTTTCTTTTCTCATCCCTTCATCCTTCATCCACTAGCTTTTGATCTATCTTCCTTCAGCTCTTCATCCTTCATCCTTCAGCTCTTCGTTATCATCGTCCCGACGCCCTCTTTCGTAAAGACCTCGAGCAGCAACGCGTGTTTAATGCGCCCATCAAGTATATGTGCCCTTGTGACGCCTCCCTCTAGAGCCGACACACATCCTTTGACCTTTGGCAACATTCCGGATGCCACCCTCTTATCGTCGATGATGCGCTCACAGTTCTCAAGCGTCAGCTCAGATATCAATGAGTCTTTGTCCTCAAAATCTTCATATATCCCGGCAACGTCTGTCAGGAATATGATCTTGTCCGCTTTCAAGCTGGCCGCCATCTCGCCCGCTACAAGGTCCGCATTTATATTGAAACTCTGTCCTTCCGATCCCGCGCCGACAGAAGCTATTACAGGTACGAAATCCTCTACGATCAGATCGTATATTATCTTCGGGTTTATCTTGTCCACTTCACCTACGAACCCCAGATCGACGTCCGATTTCATTTTTCTCGCATGTATCAGGCCTCCGTCGTCGCCGCTCACCCCGACTGCCAGCTCACCATGCCTGTTGATGAGTGAGACTATCTCTTTGTTTATCTTTCCGACAAGGACCATCTTGACGATATCCATCGTTTCCGCATCGGTCACACGCAAACCGTCGACGAATCTGACTTCTTTTCCGGCTTTCTTCATGAAATCCGTTATCTCCGGACCTCCGCCGTGGATGATGACAGGATTCATGCCGACATATTTCATAAGCACTATATCCGACGCGACGCTCTCTTTTAACTCCGGTTTTACCATAGCGTTACCGCCGTATTTTACAACCACCGTCTTTCCGAAATGTTCCTTTATAAACGGCAGCGCTTCCATCAGTATCTGCGCCTTGGCCATCGCATCCTTCATTATTAACTCCTTGGTAAAGCTTGTTGCTTGTAGCTTGTTGCTTGTAGCTTTAAAAAGACATAAGACAATTTTGGTTTTCTTGCTACTAGCTACCGGCTACAAGCTGCAAACCATATTTACGTTCTATAGTGCGCGTTTATCTTCACATACTCATATGTCAGGTCGGTAGTCAGTATCCTCGCCTTTCCTTTTCCTTTGTTCAATTCAACCCTTATATCGATCTCCTTGCCCTTCATCAGCTCTTCAACTTTGTCGCGGCAAAAAGCCGTCCCGGAGCCTTTCTTGAAAACAGCCTCATCGGCTATATAAACATCTATATTCCGTTGGTCGACATCCGCTCCGCTCGATCCGACAGCCGCGAGTATCCTGCCCCAATTTGCGTCTTCTCCAAAAAGCGCGCACTTCACAAGCAATGAGTTGGCGACCTTAAGACCGACGGACTTTGCCTCTTTATGATCCCTTGCGCCGTCGACTATTATCTGTATGAACTTTGACGCTCCCTCTCCATCCTTGACCATCTCCTCGGCTAGATCGTTGGTCAGATGCTTAAGAGCCTCTGCGAACATCCTTTTTGTCTTACCTGTCTCCCCGATCTTTACACCGGAAGCGCCATTGGCCATTATAAAGACTGTGTCATTCGTACTCATGTCGCCATCCACCGTTATGCAATTGAACGTCGTTTCTACCGCTTCTTTTAACAGGTCTCTAAGCATAACCGGTTCCACCCGCGCATCGGTGGTGATGACCGCTATCATCGTAGCCATCTCAGGGTTTATCATACCCGCGCCCTTGGCCATCCCGCCGATCCGGACTTTGCGTCCGTTGAGATCGAACTCTACGGCCGCTTCCTTTGCATAAGTATCAGTCGTCATTATCGCTTCAGCGGCGCCTTTTCCGCTTACGGCATCCGCTTTTTTTGCCGCCTTCGATATTCCCATTAGGATATTATCCATCGGCATCGGCACCCCGATGATCCCGGTCGACGCGACAAGGACGTCATAGCCCGACACCCCGAGTTCCGCACCTGTCGCTTTGCACATCTCAACGGCGTTATCCAGACCCTCTTGTCCGTTACACGCATTGGCGTTCCCACTATTTATGACGATTGCTTTAGCCGTACCCTTCTTTATATGTTCGCGGCTTACCGAGACCGGTGCTGCAAACACCTTATTGGTCGTGAAAACACCCGCTACGGACGCCATATCCTCCGAGATCACAACCGCCAGATCTTTGTTTCCGCCTTTCTTTATGCCGCAGGCGACCCCAGAAGCTCTGAAACCCGCCGGAGCTGTTATTCCGCCTGTAACGTGCTTTGATCCTTCTTCCATGCTCTCGCCTCTTCGTATTAATCGCGTTTTTTAAGGATATAGCGCCGGGCTATCAAGCCCTGTCTTCTCATCCAATCCGTTCATTATATTCATGTTCTGTATCGCCTGCCCGGCGGCACCTTTAACCAGGTTGTCTATTGCCGAGATGATTATAAGCCTTCCGCATCTTAGATCCACCGATATGCCTAGATGACAGAAGTTGGTCCCTATCACCGCTTTCAGTTGTGGATATTCGCCTTCCCTCAGCACTTCTACAAAAAATGAGTCTTTATAGAATGACCTATACGTATCGATTGCTTCATCAAGCGCTATGTCGTTTTTCAGGTCGGCATATACCGTACTATATATCCCCCTCGAGACAGGCAGAAGATGCGGCGTGAACGATAATGTCACAGTGTCTTCCGACAGATCACTCAACGCGTATTCCATCTCGGGTATATGCTGGTGTACCCCACCGACCTTGTAGGAACTCACGTTATCAGCGCAAGAACAAAAATGAGTAATCTCCGCGGCCGTTCTTCCCGCTCCTGATACCCCTGACATCGAGTCCACCACTATGTCCTGCTCGAATACCAATCCCCTGCTGACTGCGGGGGCAAGGCCAAGGATTACACTCGTCGGATAACATCCGGGGTTCGCCACCAGAGATGCCTTCTTTATATCCTTCGTATTCAACTCGCAAAGGCCGTATACGGATTTTTGCAACAGATCGGCTGCTTTGTGCTCAAACCGGTACCAATCCTTATAGGCTTCCTTGTTTTTAAGTCTGAAGTCTCCGCTTATGTCGATCACCCTGCAGCCCTTTTCAATTAGTTGCGGTACGACTTCCATGGATCTGCCGTGTGGCAATGCCGTAAACACTAGATCGCTGGAACCTGCTATCTTGTTTAGATCCATTTTCTCGTATGATGAGACTGTAATGCCTATGAGGTTCGGATTGATCTCCGAGAAGAGCTTCCCTGCATATCTCTCCGACGTAGCTGCTATGATCTCGACTTCAGGGTGTCCAAGGAGTAGTCTTAACAGCTCCGCTCCCGTATATCCTGATCCACCGATGACGCTTGCTTTTATCTTCATAGTTAACCTCCACACAACTTATGATTGCATATTATACTTACAATAGTATAATTATGCAAGTCTTTGACAAAAATTTTTATTTTCTTATCTCCGCGCCGACCTTGTTTATCAGAACCTCCACTACCTGCATCTTCCCCTGTATCGCTTCCTGATCGGTCAACGTGCGGTCCGGCGCCTGGAATACCAGATGATAAGCCATGCTCTTCTTTCCTGCCGGTATATGACTGCCTTTATATTCGTCAAATAATTCCGCGTCCTTCAATATGTGACCGGCAGCGCTTTTTATGACTACATCCAGCTGTTCAGCGCTGATCGTATCATCGACTATCACCGCCACGTCTTCTACGATCGATGGATAACGGGAAGGTGCGGTCACGTTTCTGCCTGCAGGTATTTGTCCCACGATCCTGTCCGCTGAGATCTCGAATATGAATACGTCCCCTTCGATCTCATATCTTGCGGCTACTGCGGGGTGCAGCTTTCCGATATATCCTACTTCCTCACCTTCCGTCTTTATTACGGCCGATTGTCCCGGTTGAAGCCAGCTCATCTCCTGCTTCTCAAGCCGCCATTCATCTATTCCCGACCTCTCCATCACGGCCTGGATGATACCTTTTGCATCGAAGAAATCAGCTTTGATCGATTTCGCATACCAGTGGTCCCTTTCCCATGGCCCCCATAAGAGGCCCGCCGCTCTTACTTCCTCCTCAGGCAGATCCTTACTCTTTTGGCCCTTGAACGTCCTACCCATCTCGAATATATGCATGTTCGCGTTCCCATAGCTCGCGTTGTATCTTAGCACTCGCATCAACCCGGGTAGCAATGTAGGCCTCAGGATGCCTTGTTCCGCGCTTAACGGGTTCTTCAACTTAAGGAGATCGCCTATGACCTCAGGATCATTCATGGCCAAACGGTCCAGGTCGGCCGGATCTATGAACGCGTACGTTATCACTTCCTGAAGACCTGCGGATACCAGAGTGTCCCTTAACCGCCATACGGCTTTCTGCTTCTGGTCCAGACCCCCGTGACGGCCTCCGCTTCTCGGTAGCGTAGACTCTATCCGCTCGAATCCGTATATCCTGGCTATCTCTTCGACCAGGTCTATCTCCCTCTCTATGTCCGGCCTGAATGTCGGCACCGTCACTTTCATTTCCGGACCATCCGTGACTTCGAACTCTATGCTGTTAAGATACTTCTTCATGTCTTTTTTTTCTATCGACGTCCCCAGTATCTTGTTGACTCTCTCCTGACGAAGACTTAAAGTCGTCGGCTTGATACGTTTTGGATATTCATCTATCGATCCGCGCAACACACGACCTCCGGCGATATCCTGCATCATCTGAGCCGCTCTTTCGGCGGCATGCAGTGTCGATTCCGGGTCTATGCCGCGCTCGAACCTGCTTGACGCCTCCGACCGCAGGTCCAGAGCATATGATGTCCGGCATATGTTTGACGGTTTGAAATAAGCCGACTCGATCAGGCATTCGATCGTCGATGCGCTTATCTCCGTATCGGCGCCTCCCATTATGCCGGCTATGGCGACCGGTCTTTCAGCATCAGCTATAACGAGCATCTCATCGGTCAAAGCTCTTTTTACGCCATCGAGCGTTTCTATCTCTTCCCTTTTTCCGGCCCGCCTTACGATGATCTTGTTTCCCTTCAATATCTTAAGATCGAACGCATGTAAGGGTTGTCCCGTTTCCACCAGGACATAATTGGTGATATCAACAAGGTTGTTCACCGGCCTTATGCCCGCTTTATTAAGCCTTATTCTCATCCAAAGAGGAGACTTGTCTACCTTTAGTCCGGTCACGATCCGCGAGGAGTATCTCGGGCATAGATCAGGATCCTTGATGTCAATGGAAGCTTTGGTGCTTGATCGCGGATCTACCTCGACGATCTTGACGTCCGGAGTCCTTACCTTCACGCCGGTCAGCACAGCGACCTCCCGTGCCATTCCGATCATCGACATACAGTCCGGCCGGTTCGGAGTTATCTCAAAGTCTATTACCGTATCATCCAGTTCAAGGATATTGTTCAGGTCGGTTCCGATCTCCGGATCGTCCTGTAAAACCAGGATACCCGATGCATCTTCACCCAGTCCGAGCTCTGTTTCCGACGCTATCATGCCTTCAGACGTTACTCCGCGGAGTTCAGCCATCTTTATCTCAACGCCTCCCGGCAACGTACCGCCAACGGTGACTACGGGTACTTTCTGTCCTTTGCCCACATTTGGTGCTCCGCATACGATATTCAGATCTTTTGCCTGGCCTATATCTAATGTACATACTCTCAGGCGGTCTGCGGATGGATGAGGTGAAACATCCTTTACCAGGCCTACTTTCACACCTTTGAAAGCTGATGCGGTCTTCTGGACAGCTTCGACGGCCGAACCTGTCATCTCAAGACGCTCTGCAAGCTCTTCAGCTGTCATATCAAAATCAACAAATTCTTTTAACCATCTAAGCGATATCTTCAGCTCTTCCTCACTTCCCTATTTAAACTGCTCCAGAAATCTCACATCGTTCTCGAAGAACATCCTGATATCAGTTATCCCGTATTTAAGCATCGCTATACGATCCGGTGCCATCCCGAAGGCAAAACCCGAGACTTCTTCAGGATCATATCCGACGACTTCGAACACATTGGGGTCTATTATGCCCGCTCCCAGTATTTCCAGCCAGCCGGTATGCGAGCATACCCTGCATCCTTTTCCTCCGCAGACGATGCACGATACGTCTACTTCCGCGCTGGGTTCTGTGAACGGAAAGAAATGAGGTCTGAACCTGACTTTTCTTCCTGCTCCGAACATCTTCTCGCAAAACGCTTCGAGTGTTCCCTTTAGATCCCCGAATGTTATCTCCTTATCTACGGCAAAGCCTTCCACCTGGTGAAACATCGGAGAGTGAGTCGGGTCCGGCACATCCGGCCGGTATACCTTTCCGGGGACTATAACATATAAAGGTGGTTTCGAGTTTTCCATCACTCTTATCTGGGCAGGTGATGTCTGAGTCCTCAATAGAGTCCTCTCATCCCCGCAACCGGCTCTTTCTTCAAGGTAGAAGGTAGCCTGTAGAGTCCTGGCCGGATGGTCTTCCGGGGTGTTCAATGCTGTAAAGTTGTAGTAGTCGGTTTCGACTTCTCCCGTCTCCACCATCCGGTAGCCAAGTCCGACGAATATCTCGACTATCTCTTCGATAGTCTGCGTTATCACGTGTTTGCTACCCAACCTCGCGGTGCGCCCCGGTTTTGTTATATCTTCGGATCCCGTCTCAATCTTAGCCGCCATTGAATTCCCGGTTATGATACTGCTTCTTTTGTTCAATGAATTCTCAATGTCTTTTCTTACATCATTGGCGGTTTTTCCGACTTTTGGCTTGATCTCCGAAGGTATATCTTTTAAGGTCTTGAGGATCTCCGTCAATCTGCTTTTTCTCCCCAGATATTTTACACGGATATCGTCAAAATCCCGCTCCGAGGCTCTTTCTATATCAGCCAACGCTTGTTTTCTTATTTTTTCCAGCTCATCAAGCACTTTGCCGCTCAAATTACCATCCTCTTATTTGACTTCAGTCCTCATCCTTCAGCTCTTCATCCTATAATATCAAACAGCGGGGTTTTCATGCCCCGCTGTTTTGAAACCGTAAATGTCTTACTGATCGCCTCTTGTTTCTTTAAGCGTTCACTTTTTGTTTCGCCAGTTCGACAAGCCTTGCAAACGCGTTCGGATCAGATATAGCCATATCGGACAGTATCTTCCTGTCCAGATCGACCTCGGCCTTCTTCAATCCGTTTATAAATTTGCTATATGACATACCGTGTTCCCTCGTCGCTGCGCCGATCCTCGTTATCCATAGCCTGCGGAATTCGCCCTTACGGGCGCGCCTATCCCTATAGGCATACATCAGCGAGTGCATCACCTGTTCTTTTGCGGCACGATATGTCCTGCTCTTTGCGCCGTAATAACCGCGAGCCAGCTTTAATATCTTGCGCCTTTTTCTGGTGCGCTCGCTGCCTCTTTTTATCCTCGTCATGTTCTAAGCTCCTTTAAACTCTTTTACAACCGGACTATTTAGCTAAAAGCTTCTTAAGCCGTTTTTCATCGGAAGGTCCGACTATAAGCGGCTTTTCAAGGCTTCTTTTTCTCTTGCTTGTCTTTTTACCCAGTATATGGCTATCGAAAGCCTGCTTTCTTTTAAGCTTTCCATTCGCAGTGACCTTAAACCTCTTCGCCGCTCCCGAATGTGTCTTCTGCTTCGGCACTTGCCTTTTCCTCCTTCTTTACGACCGGTGCCAGTACCATTATCATATCCCGGCCGTCTACTTTCGGTTGTGCTTCTATCGTCGCCAGTTCTTGCACTTCTTCAAACAATCTGTCCAGGAGCTTTTTCCCAAGATCCGTGTGATCCATTTCGCGCCCCCTGAACATTATGACCACTTTTACTTTATCTCCGTGGTTTAAGAATCTCTCTACATGCTTCCTTTTGGTCGCGAAATCATGATTATCTATTTTGGGACGCAGTTTTATCTCTTTAATGACGATAAGCGACTGCTTCTTCTTAGCCCTTTTCGCTTTTCTCTCCTGTTCGTATCTATATTTACCATAATCCATGATCCGGCAAACAGGAGGATCCGCTTGTGCAGCCACTTCCACGAGGTCCAGTTCTTCCGCGTAGGCGATGCTCATCGCCTCTTGCAGCGGCTTTACTCCCAATTGAGTCCCATCGGCTGCTATCAGCCTGACTTGCTTGGCAGTAATACCGTCATTGACCCTGACCGAAGATGTTATTCTGCGTCCACCACCTTAAAAACAAATAGCGTGCGGTCGCACATACTAGAATTGAATGGCCGACACGCACTAGTCATATAGTATATACTGCTCATGTGGTATTGTCTAGAGTCTTTAAGACAGGTCACCCTAAGCGTCTGCTTCCGCTTCTTTTACGAGATCGCTGATCAGTTCCTTGACTGTCATGATCCGTTCTATCCGGTAAGCATTCTCTCCGGCAAACGCGAATCCGTAGTCGAACTCGCCACGCTTAGCGTTTATCAAGGCTTTCGCTATACAGTATATGCTCTTCCTTGGATTACACGTGACCAGGCAATGATATGAACAACTAAAAGGCACCTTCTCACCTGAATGCACCTTTACCAGAAAATCGTTCTTTATAGCTCTACCCGGCATCCCTACCGGACTTTTTATAACCATCAGATCTTCTTTTTTAGCTCTTACAAAATATTCCTTGAACGCCGGAGACGCGTCGCATTCCTCGGTCGCTACGAAGCGCGTTCCCATCTGTACTCCGGCTGCTCCCATCCTTAAAAACTTGACTATATCCTTGCCTGTATAGATACCACCGGCAGCAATAACCGGTATTTTTTTCTTGTATGTATCTTCCCAGGGCTTTAAAGCCTCCATGACATCTTTGACCAGCTTCTCCAGCTTGTAATCGTCTATTTCTTCCAGCTGTTCCATTGTAAATCCCAGATGGCCACCGGCCAGCGGTCCCTCAACGACTACCGCATCCGGTATCCTCTTATATCGCTGGTGCCATGCTTTACAGATCACCCCCGCTGCTCTTCCGGAAGACACTATAGGTGCCAGTTTTGTACGACATTTTTCACCTGCGATCTTTGGCAGGCTCAATGGCAAACCCGCCCCGCTGAAGATGATATCTATGCCTTCCTCGATCGATACGCGCACCATATCCTGGAAGTTCGTCAAGGCCACCATGATGTTTACTCCGATTATGCCCTTGGTCATCTGTCTCGCTTTGCGGATCTCTTTCCTTAGAGCCCTGATATTTGATTCTTCGAATTCTTTTTCCCAGTCTTCCTCTTCCATACCGATACCGGCCGTGCCTATCACGCCTATCGCGCCCTCATTGGCTACTGCGGCCGCGAGGCACGCCAGGGATATACCGACGCTCATTCCACCCTGGACTATCGGTATTTGCGCTACCAGATCACCTATGACCAGACTTGGCAATTGAAATATGATTCCCTCCCGACGTTAAGAAAAGACCCAGTCACCCAGATCTTTTCGATAGAACTTTACGAATCTCTCATCGACATAACGCAATTATACCACAGCCGTCTTTCACACTCTTGTTATATACTGACCTGTGCGCGTATCTATCTTTATGACATTCCCGACTTCTACGAACAATGGTACTTGAACTATCGCTCCCGTTTCAAGCGTGGCCGGTTTTGTCCCACTCGTAGCCGTATCTCCTTTAAAACCCGGGTCCGTTTGGTTGACTTTAAGTTCCACTGATATCGGTATCTCTATTATCGTCGCCTTCCCCTGATAAAACGATATCTGGATCTCCATGTTTTCCTTCAGATACTTCTCATGGTCGCCTACCTTAGCCGGCGGCAACTGGTATTGTTCATATGAATCCGTATCCATAAACACATAGTTCTCGCCGTCCTTGTAAAGATACTGCGCCCGCTTATGATCGAGATGAGCCGGTTTTACCTTTTCTCCGGCTCTAAAAGTCCTGTCTATAATGGAATCGTTTTTAAGGTTTCTAAGCTTCGTACGTACAAAAGCCGGTCCTTTACCCGGTTTGACATGTTGGAACTCGATTATCTCGAAAAGTACGCCGTCCTCCAGTTCCAATGCCATGCCGTTCTTCAACTGATTGGTCGTTATCATCCTTTATTCTTCCTCACTTCCGCGCTTCTTCCTCACAGCTCTATCAGTTCTTTCGTGAAATCCGTCAGCACTTCCGGGCCACGTCCAGTCATCACTACCGTATCTTCGATCCTTACTCCCCCGAACCCCGGTTTATACAAGCCCGGCTCCACAGTGAACACTGTATCTTTTTTTAACTCGTCTTTTCCGCCCGGCGCCAGTGCCGGAGATTCATGCACCTCAAGCCCTACGCCATGCCCCAGACCGTGGATGAAAATGTCACCATATCCGTGTTCATCCAAGACTTTTCTCGCCAGGTCATCCGCCGTGCCTCCGGACATGCCGGGTTCAAGCCCGTCCAATGCCCGTGTTTGTGCTTCCCTCACTGTCTGATACATCGAACGCTGTCTTTCATCTGCGTTGCCTATAATAAACGTCCTGGTCATATCCGAGAAATATCCATTATAACAGACGCCCATATCTATCAGCACAAAATCGCCTTTATCTATCTTTTTTTCAGAGACCCCGGCATGCGGCATCGCAGATCTCTCTCCGCTGGCTACTATAATATCGAACGCGGCTTTGTCCACCCCATGCCCGTGTATAAAACAATACAGTTCAGAAACTATATCAGACTCTTTTACTCCCTGATCTAGAAAATCCACGATATGTTTAAATGAGTTACTTGTGATCTCGGACGCTATCCTTATGTTTTTAAGCTCATGATCGTCTTTAGTCAAGCGCAGCTTTTCGACCGGGCGGCCCGCCGCCTTAAGTCGTATATCCAATCCCTCTTTTTTTGACTTGTCTTTGAATCTCTCAAAGTCCTCGACATATACCGCATGTTCTTCATACAGACAGTTGTCTATCTTTCGCTTCTTCAGTACATCCAGCAGGCCCTTCCATACATTCACTGTTTGAAGTATCTCCACTGCGTTTACTTCTTCTTTGGCGCGTTCAGTGTATCGCGCGTCGACTATCAAGGTCGCTTCTTGTCCGTTTATAAAAAGGATACCGGTAGTCCCGCGGAAACCGCATAGGTAGAATATGTTCTCGAGTTTTGTTACGATCAGGGATCTTTCAGATTCAGGATCTAACGCTTCTATAAGCCTTTTCAGTCTTTTTGAATGCAAGCTGCCTACCTAAATAAGCCGGTCTATTTCCTTGTCTCCTGCCATGATATCACTTCAAAACCGGCGTTCACAGGTTCCAGGAAATGAGGTGGACAATTATATTCCATGCGTGCATCAAAACTATAATTCTTGTGATACCCGGTCGAATGGGCTCCGAACGTGCCTACGGGTCCCCTATACTTCTGCGCGATAGAACCGAAGACCGTCAGCGTCCCCTTCTGGCTCCCTTCATCATACCTTTCGAAACCGAATGAGTGGTTGACGGCTACTATGGCAGCATCTATTCGTATATCGAACGGGGCCACGTCGACTCCCGTCCTTGAATAATGGTTTACAAAGACATAGTTCTCTCCGACGAGCCCCAGCATATCGTTATCAGGACTGTTATAACGTAAGTCTCCGGTCACATATACGATGTTTCTGGCCGCGATGGTCAGAAGCCCGGATATGTTCCCTGATACATAACAGTCGCCGTTGTTCGCGCTCCATTTCGCACCGGCGTTCCCGTCTACATAAATGACGCCGTTAGCCGGCATCGATACGTTGCCTTTCGGCCCCGTAGTCCTGCCCGATGTATCGTTATTAACGATATTCAAGGATGTACCGTTCAACGTTATTGTGGTCTCTCCGTAATAATAGTACCCGTTCTGTTCCGCAAAAGTCTTTAGCTGGAGGTTTGTCGCCGGGAAATCTACCGGGTCGGCATGCTCTTTATAGCCTTGATCGAAAACCGGCGTTCCGTTACGGCTATCCAGAGTGCCGCTCATAGTGACCGCCCTCATGAAATGCGGTTGTCCGTCAGTGTGTAAGTTGTCGTTCGTATGCAGCGGCCCGTCGACTACGTCCCCGGTTATCCACCATATCTTTGTCGTCGTACCTTCGATCATTTCATTGTCGGTTATGTATATATAGTTTGTGAACTGGCGTTTTCTTATTTTTGCCGTGATCGTCCTAGTCACATACGCTCCTGTCGGGCCTTTGACACGTCCCGTAGACTCCACAGTGACCATCGGTACGTTTCCCGCTGGCGGCGTGATGTTCAGATGGTATTCTCCCGGTCCCCAGGCCAGCCAATTATCCTGGCCTTCCGCCGGATGGACATAGTTCAGATAGTAGTCGTTGTCTTTGTTCAATCGCCAGATATAGTCATTAACACCGGCTTCAGAGACATTCACGGCCTTATCGGTCGTACTCTGACGGTATACCATCATCCGTTCACCCATAACAAGAGTCAGTGACGCTCCCATTATCAGCATGACCAGTGCAACGATACCTATCGCAGCCGGTGTCGATATACCTTTTTCACTTTTCAATCTCATCTTTTTCATGATCAGTCCCTGTTCCTAAGGCTTAATTCCTCATCTTGTATAGATGGCGCCGGTTCCTTTTCCGTGTTCTTGTCGCATACTATGTGTATCCTGATCAGGCTTATCCTGGCCCTATCCGCCTGACTTGCCGGTATGAATTGAACCTGATCAGAATCCAAATATGTGAATATCGGATTGCCTGTATCGTTTCTTACCAACTCCCCAACGGGCTCGCTTTGTTCTCCGCCCGTATATACCCATGGCGGCCCGCCCGGATCGGGTCGTGTCTCCCCCTTGATCAACTGGGTCCCCGTTAAGTAATAATGGAACCTTGTCGGGCCTTCATCGGTTGAGACGGTCCTGTAGAAAGTGATCTCGTTAGCGTTCGCCGTCTCTATGATAGGCACTACGCCATCCTTACTCTCAGCCGTTCTTATCTCCCATAACAGATTGCCGGCTATCGTACTTGCTTCACGGTCGGCGTCGGACCTGTCTTGAGACTCCTGTAAAGCTCTAAGCCCGAATCCGAAGAAGTTCGCCATTACCGCGAACCCGATCATCATGAGCACTATAGTCATCATGAGTTCTGATATCGTGAAGCCTTTCTCGTCCTCTTTTAAGTTTTTCCGTATCCTCGATATCTTTGACATCTTCGACATCCTTGACTTCCTTTAATAGCTATAGATTACGCTTGACTGATTGCCCGCGGTAACCGTTACATTGCGCGGGAATCTCCAACCGCTTCCTCCCCACCTGTAAACCCTATAATCGCCGGGCGGTAAGCTGTCGAACAGGGCTTCACCCGCCGCGTAAGATCCGGTCTGCTTTGATACATCGTAACCGGTTCCCGTTACGCGGACCCAAACGCCGTTGCGCGGATTATGGCTCCGCGTTTCTGTTCTGACCAGTATAGAGCCAACCGTAGCATAGCCCTGAAGATACGCGTTGTAGTTTGTGTTGCCGCTAGCCGTTATGTTTATCGTGTCCGTGTACGGCGTATACCCTGAGGCGGTTATATCCATTGTGTAATAGGCCACCTCAAGGTCTATTTCCAGTATACCGCTTGAATTCGTCTGCACGTCGATGATATCCCCCGTCGTTTGATTTGTCAGTTTGACATCGCAGACTCCCAGCCGTCCGTTAGTGGAATAATCAAATACTTCGAGGTGCAGATGCCCTGACGGTGTAGGTTGTAGTGTTATATCTATCGTCGTCGTCTGTCCTGCTGTCACGGTAGCCGTAACCGGTGAAGTCGTCGGATTATAAGCGGCCGCATCCGCCATTATGTCGTAGCTCCCCGGGAACAGGTTGATAAAATCGAATATCCCGTTACTGCTGTTATAATTATTCGAACCTGAATCCGGATTGGTCAGCGTGACCTTTGACTGTTTATCGATTATGTTACCGCCCGGGTCCCGGAGGTTTATAATAAGGTGCCCGGGAGCATCCATGATAAAAGTCAAATTCCGCGTCTGGCCGAATACAACGGTTGTAGTGAGGATCTCCTGATCCGGCCTAACAACGTATCCCGATTTTGTTGCCGTCAGCGAATAGTCTCCGTCGATCTGGCTTGGCTGGAGTTCCGCGAATATGCAGTTGCCCAGGTTGTCCGTCCATCCCACTTGTGGCGATGACGGCCCCGTCGTTATCTGGATACTCACGCCCTCGATCGGCGTCACTCCATCCGGTTTTAAGACCTGGGTCAGTATGTTCCCACCGTTGGAAGGCGATTCTTCCGATTCTCTGGCCACATTTGAAGATATCTGCGCCAGGACTTCTGTGGTACCGCTCTTCATTACCGAGACCTGCGCCTTCTTATAGTCATTGGGCATGCTGTCCGTCCCTTGAGCAGCGGTACCGTCGAAGCTATCGTCTACCCACCAGACTCTCGTCTCGATATGGTATATAAGACCATTCGCTTCCGTCTCTTCCTTATCCGCCTGCAGTGTGCCATTGGGGTTGCCGTTTACAACGCCGACTTTGTCATACGACAGATTCCTGATCCGTTCCATCTCTCTGCTGGCGATGTTCGATGCTTGCGATTTGGCTCTGTTCTTCAATGTATAATTCGATACGGCCATATATAGGGGTATTAACGAGGCAAAGGCTATCAATATAAAACCCATAGCCGCCAGCGTTTCGATAAACGTAAAACCGTTTTCTGCGGGTTTCTTAGGTCTGCTCATCTTTTCTCTCATTTTTTTTTATTTTCTTTTTCTAAATACCTTATCGGCTATGTTCGACCCGGCCTTTAGGTTATTTACGCGCTTATTATGAGTAGAGGTTCATGGAATAAACGGTCCTGATCCTATCTTTTCTTATATTTGTCAGCGATTATGCGGCAAGCCGCTTCGATCGCCATATAATAACTGTCAGGACCGAATCCGGAGATCTGTCCGAGAGCCACCGGCGCTATCACCGATTCCTTACGGAATTCTTCCCGGGCATAGATGTTTGAAAGGTGTACTTCTATCACTGAAGCGCTGACCGCCGCAAGTGCGTCTCTGATCGCCAGGCTGTAGTGCGTGAACGCTCCCGGATTCAGGATGATGATATCCGCCCCGGCTGTCTGGATATGATCGACGATCTCCCCTTCATGATTGGATTGGAATATATCTATATCATGACCTTTTTCAGCAGCCATGCTTTTTAGCCTCTTGTCGATCTCATCGATATTCGTCTCGCCGTATATGTCAGTCTCTCGTTTACCTATAAGGTTTATGTTCGGACCGTTGATGACAACTATCTTAGCCACGGCTCATCTCCTCCAGGACCTTTCTTATCGGTTTCTCATCGAGCTCTTTTATGACCGGTTTCCCTATATCTTCCAGTAATATAAAAGTGATCTTCTCCGACGTCCTTTTCTTGTCGGCTTTCATAGCCGTTAATATCTTATCGCTATCGATCCCTTCCGGGACCTTTACGGGCAGACCGGCAGCTTTTAGCAGCTTTGTCTGCCTCTCCTCTACAAAACCGCTCATCCTTGCGATATCCCGTGACAGACGGGCCGCGATCGTCATCCCGATAGCCACGGCTTCTCCGTGTAGATATCTGGAATAAGAACCCATTGCTTCTATAGCGTGGCCGGCTGTGTGTCCGTAATTAAGTACCGCCCTGATATCCCTCGTATCTTTTTCGTCTTTCTCAACGATCATCGCTTTATAAGCCACAGAATCGGCGATGATCCTACTCATTTTATCCGCGTCTTTATTTATGATCCCTTCCATATTATCTTCCAGAAACCGGACCTTTTTTTCCTCGCTAAGAAAGGCTGTCTTTATGACCTCGGCCATCCCCTGGCTTAACTGCCTGTCCGGCAGCGTGGACAGTGTATCCGTGTCCGCCACCACAAAAGCGGGTTGATGGAACGCGCCGACAAGGTTCTTGCCTTCTTTTATATCGACGGCTACTTTCCCGCCTACGCTGCTATCGACCTGCGCCAGCAAGGATGTGGGTATCTGCACGAAGGGCACGCCTCTCATATACGTCGCCGCTACAAAACCCGCCAGGTCTCCGATGACTCCTCCGCCGACCGCTATTATCGGGTCTTTGCGTGTCGCGCCCGACCTGACAAGACCTTTGTAGAGCTCGGCCGCGCTTTGCAATGTCTTATATTTCTCACCGTCCGGGACCAGAAGAACGTCGCATCCTATTCCTTGCGAATCGATGCCGTATCTTATCTTTTTGCCGTAAAAACTCCATATGACCGGGTTTGTTATCACAGTGGCTTTGGATAGACCGATCGTCTCCTTAATGCGGATGCCCAGACTGTCTAGAAGGCCGGGGCCTATCTCTATGGAATATGCCCTTTCCTTCAAATCCACATCAACGATAGGCATCGATCGCGTCCATCACCTTGTCTACTACCTGTTCGGCTTCCAGGTCTGATGTATCGATGATCACGTCTGCCACCTGGCTGTACTTCGCCTCGCGTTCCCGTAGTAGCTCATCTATCGCCTGCCTCGGATTCGTACTTTTAAGAAGCGGCCTTCTTCCGCCTTCTCCGATTCTTTCTTCTATCACGTTCGCATCCGCTTTCAGATATACGAAGATCCCGTTGCTCTTCAAGGCCGCCACGTTCTCCGGCCTCAACACGGCTCCGCCTCCGCATGCTATGACATAGCCGGAAAGATTGAGCGTCTTCTCTATCTCCCTGCTCTCGATCTTCCTGAAACCTTCTTCGCTATCCGTTTCGAAAACTTCGAATATGCTACGGCCTTCCTTCTTTTCGATCTCCGCGTCGATATCCATGAACGGTTCTTTTATCTTTTCCGCCAGAAACCGCCCGACTGTGCTTTTACCCGCTCCCATAAAACCTATAAGGACTATGTTTTTTTCCATGGTCTACATACCTTCTTTATAAGAACTCAGGTTTCTCTCGATCTCTTTGATGCTGTCCCCGCCGAACTTTTCCAAGAATGCCTTCGCCACCTCGATAGCTACGACCGCTTCTCCTACAACGGCAGCGCTTGGTACCGCACACACATCCGATCGCTCCTTCAACGCCAGAGCCTCTTTCGTGCTCTTAACGTCTACCGTATGCAGTGGCTTTTTTAGCGTCGGTATCGGTTTCATGGCCGCCGTCACCCTTACCGGTTCTCCGTTTGTCACGCCGCCCTCAAGCCCGCCCGCTCTATTTGTGGTCCTTTTGATGCGCTTGTCCCGGGTCAAAGACATCTCGTCATGGACCTGCGAGCCTTTCTTCTCCGATACCGCAAACCCGTCTCCGATCGCGACGCCTTTGATCGCCGGGATGCTCATCACGGCTCCGGCCAGGCGCGAGTCGAGCCGCATATCCCACTGGGTATAACTTCCTAATCCCGGCGGTAAGCCGAATACCACTATCTCGAATACGCCCCCGAGGGTGTCGCCTTCCTCTTTGGCTTTCTTTATCGCCTCGACCATCCGTTTGCTCGCTTTTTCATTTATGCATCTTACCTGCGATCCATTGATGATCTTTGCGTCCTCCATGTCATTTATGACCGATTCCGTCTTGACATCTCCAATGGATAATACATTGCTTGCTAATCTTATGTCGAAAATGGTGAGCATCTTCTTGGCCACGGCGCCGACAGCAGTGCGAGCGGCAGTCTCTCTAGCCGATGCCCGCTCTATGACATTCCTTATGTCGTCGAATCCGTATTTGAGATATCCGGCCATATCCGCGTGCCCCGGCCTTGGTGTTGTTATCGGTTCGGGCTTCTTGCCGGTGGCCTCGACAGACATCCTATCTTGCCAGTTCTTATAGTCTTTATTGCGTATCAGGATCGAGACCGGGCTGCCGATCGTCATGCCCTCTCTTACGCCGCCCAAGATCTCGGCAGCATCGGATTCTATGTCCATCCTGCCGCCCCTTCCGAAGCCGCCTTGTCGTCTTTTAAGTTCGACGTTGATGTCTTTGGCCGATATTGATATACCTGCGGGAACACCGTCCACGATAGCTGTAAGCCCGGGACCGTGCGATTCACCCGCCGTTAAAAATCTGAACACAACACTCCTTTGTCCGTATTTTTTCTTCAGCCTTCAGCTCTTATTTCAGTGTCATCGCCTGTCCGAGATAGAGGGTATACTGGTTGTCGCCATACATGATGACCACGCTTCCGGCGGAAATGGAGATCAACCTGTAGTTACTGGCAAACGTCGACCCCTGCGGTATGTCCGTATATGTTGTCCCGTTGACCGTTATGGTCGCTGTCGTAAGATCGGTCGAGACGCTGACCAAAGTAGCGGATGAAGTCGTCGTTCCGCCAGTCGATGTGGTCGTCGTGGTTACGGTCGTCGATGCCCCCGCACCAAGCTTCGGCTGGAAGGGATCGTTGTTTTCGTATATCTCATAACCTTCTATCTTTCCGGGTACCGGTTTAGTTGTCTGCTGGTCTGTTGATTTTGAAGATGACGGGGCCGTCTCTTTCTTAAGTGTCCCTACTTCAGGCGGGGTCGCGCAGCCTGAGATCATTAATCCTGCCATAGCGATAACCATGATTGGGACCAGCCAGATCTTCCTATTCGATGTCATCATTGCTGACCGCCTCCTGAACTGCCACCACTTGATCCTTCCGCAGCGCTTTTAGCCGCGCCTGTTGCGCTTGCTCCCGGCGTTGCGCCTCCGCCGCCTGCGCCGGCTGTCGGTTTGACTCCCGGCGTCAATATATAGATATGCGCTTTCATATCCGCTTGTATAGACGGTAGTTTTTCCGTTGGCTCCTCTTTGACTTCTATATACGTGATCTGCATCAAGCGTGGTAGTTTCTCCATCCTGTACACGAAGTCCAAAAGTGGATAGAAATACCCTTTTACCTGGATATCAATAGGAACATCTTTATAGTCCTCTTTTTGTATGGGACTTGCCGGTTTGACCGATACGAGCGTCAATCCCGCTTTCTTCGAGATCTCCTCGATCTGTATCAGCATAGATGGCAACTCCGCTTCTTCCGGTGTCTTCCTCTCCTGCCGGAGCATCTCCGATTCAGTCTTTCTGGACATCCTTTTTATATCCTCGAGCTGCTTTAAGTTGGTCTTGGCTAACTCCAGTTCCTGCCTTGCCGTCGTCTCTTCTGCCTTATACGCTCCGAGGCTCACGATCTGAGGCACAAGAAATAGAAAAACGAATGCGATTATGACGATCAAGAAACCTACGCCTGCCGCTATGACCTGTTGTTTTGGGCTCAGTTTCGGTATTTTCATCTTACTTCTTCCCCTTGTCAGAGTCTTTAAACTTCGTCAGATAAACAGTCGTCTGAAACTCTATGACCTTGTTGTCTTCCAATTCCTTTTCTGCAGACGAGTTGAGCCAGACTGTCCTGAACTGATTTACTTCGCTAAGATGGACGAGCCATCTGGCTACAGCCGCATGGTCGAGCGCATATCCTGTGATCTGGATAGGCGGGCTTGTCGTCGGAGCGGCCGCTTTCTGATCTTTGGCCGTAAGTATCGGCCCAAGATCAGCCTTGAAGTCGCTTATCCACACGTCGTTCGGAATGACCATACTTATGTTGTTCAAGATACTGGACCATGACACCTGGTCTTCCGTTATCTTCTTGACTATGTCCTGTCTTTCGTCAAATGTCTTTTTTCTTTCTTCATAAGGTTTTAAAGTGCTGGTCGCCGCCTCTACCTTGTTTTTCTCCTGCCGGATCACATCCACTCGATTGCTGGCTACGACCTTCTGTACGTATATCACCGCGTATAAGAAGATTATGAATCCGAACATAAACGCGAACGCGATGGAAATTATCACTATGATCGATCGAGCTTTCTGCTTTTCGACTAGTTCCGGAGGGATGAGGTCTATCCGCGTCATTTCTTCACATCCTTCAGCGCTAGTCCGATCGGCACCGATAGTGATGGCTCGACATCATGGATCTGGTCCTCCGTCAGGTTGAGCCTGCCTATCTTGATATTCTGCAGAGGTTTACCATCCTCTACCTTTATCTGTAAAGACTTTTCCAGGTCTTCAATCAGACCCACGACTTTCGATCCGCGTCCGCTGACGATTATCTTCCCCGGCGGCCTGCATCCCGTCTGATCCATACAGTAGTCTATGGAACGTCTTATCTCGCGTACGAACTGCTGTATCTTCGGTCTCAATATGTCGCCTGCCTTAACCTCTTTTTCCTGAGCCGCCGCCGCTTTCTTCTTCCCCGGCTTTGGTTCTGAGAGAACTACTTTGAGCGCTTCGGCATCTTCCTCCGATAGATCCATCTGATCGGCTATAGCCTTTGTGAAATCATTCCCTCCGAACATCAGGATACGCACGAAATACGGCATGCCTTCGTCCAAGACGATCATGTTGCTGACACCCGCCCCTATATTCAAGAGACATACCGCGGATTCCGCCTGTTCCGCATCGGTCTCTGTCGGCAAGAACTTGGCCTTTGGAATGAGCGATCTCATCAATGCGAAGGATTTTACATCGATGGACTTGGGTACGAGACCCGCTGCCGCGAAGACATCGACTACCGCCTGGATCATCTCGCGCTGTGCGGCTACGAGGAGCACCTTCATCATCTTTTCGCCTTCGCGCACTTCGAATTCCTTCAGGATCTCGAAATCTATGATCGTCTCTTCGATAGGCATCGGTATATAGTCGGCCGCCTGGAACCTTATGGCCCCTTTCAACTCTTCCTCGCTCATAAGCGGGAGGTCGATCACGCGGACTATGACTTTCTGGTTTGCGATGCCGACGACGATGTCTCTCTTTTCAAAGCCGCCGGAACGCCACAGGTCTTTTAAAGCGCTCGCCACACCTTTGACATCCGAGATCTCACCATCGACCACCAGTCCTTCCGGTATCTTCACAAAACCGACTCTGTTCAATACCGGTGGTTCTTTATTTATGTTTATCTCCGCCACCCTGATCGATCTGGTCCCTATATCGACACCGATCGCCTGGGAGGCTTTTCCAATCGTTATTAAGGGCATTTATCCCTCCGTCTTGGTCGGAGTCGATTCGTTTGTCAGATACTGCTCGACCGTCTGCGCCTTTATGCGGTAACCGCGCCCGACGCGCACAGCAGGTAGATTACCCCGCTTTATCAGGCGATATACCGTCATTTTGGATACTCTTAGGTCTGAGGCTACTTCGGTCACCGTTAGCAGTCTTTTCATTTCCTCACCTCAAAATCACACCAGTTCACAGCACTTCTGCATGTTATCACTAGGTAACTTTAGTTGTCAAATCTTAACTCTTGTTAACACCCGTTATCATTAGGTAACTTTTGCAACACATTGAGTTTATCGGCAAACTAAACCTCGACTTTAGCTATTTACTCAGATTTATAGGTCATCGTTGATCTTTATTTCTCAAGTCTGGATTTATAGTTTAGACAAAAGCAAAGCCGACCTAAAGGTCGGCTGCTACATATAATACTTCATCAGTTGATTATGTCTTCCTTGCTTCTTGC
The DNA here is from genome assembly GCA_020052375.1 of Actinomycetota bacterium. Lineage (GTDB taxonomy): Bacteria > Actinomycetota > JAHEXW01 > JAHEXW01 > JAGVPG01 > JAGVPG01. The sequence continues at coordinate 174,976 of JAGVPG010000021.1, forward strand.
TTCTTGCTTCTTTCCGTTTTACACTTTACGGCTGCAACTCTTTCCAATTGATAACGCGCGAGATGAATACGTCTCCCGGCTGCGTTATCCCGTACATGCTCGTCACAGCCGGATCGTACTGTATGATTATGCTGGAGTTGTCGTTCACTATGCTGGCCGCTGTTTGAACGCCGCTGGCCATCAACGCGCCCTTGATCCTTACCGAGGATTGCTGCTCGCTATATGTGTTTTCCGAGTACACAAGCCCGTCGATCTGCATAGTACCCCTATCGACCACTTTTGCGTCTTGCGTAGTAGACGAATACGTGCATAATCCAGGATATTTCTTGCTTTCTTCAGTGTTATGGGATATGACCAGCGATGCCCGGTTGGCCAGCTGAAGCGCGGGGTCGGATTCGGCTATATTGTCCTTTATGATAAAGCCGCCGTTGGTTATCGTCAGGTTCTTGTTGTTCGGCAAGCTGACATCACCGTCGACATAGATCATTCCCTGTATCGTTATGTTGTTGCTCGTGTTTAGGACCTTCGTTATAAAATCAGCCGCCGTATATACGCCATTGCCGCTTGACGAGTTCTTCGTTCCATTAGACGTATTTGCCGCCGCCATCGCTTTATATGAGGTCTCATAAGGCGGCCCTTCAAAGTTCAATGTCGGGAATGTGATCGGATTTGCCAGACGAAGTATGCTGTTCATCCACACATAGCGGCATTTATCATGCAGTTCGGCATATGTGGACACATAAGAGTTCACGGCCCACACCTGTGACCCGGGACCCGCTGTCACTATGTCGCCCATAGGGACCGCCGGATTTCCGAACAGCGCATCATATGTGTTCTGTTCTCCCTGCTGACTGCCGCGGTCGTTCAACCTTATGGCCGCGTCATTGAAGAAGATATTATAGTTGGATCCGAAATCGCCGCCTTTCGCGTTCGCCGCCCTGTAATCCATTGGGGCCATATATGTCCTGGCTGTTGCGCCCCTGATATCTATCCATGAGAACGCGTACATACCGTATGACAGGACACGCGGCGCCACCTCTACCGTCGCCTGTATCTTTCTGACTACCGTTGCCGGATAAGTGCTGTTCTTTCTCGGACTATATCCGGTCACAGTGACTTTTCTCTGGGTGGGCTGCCCTGTCACGTTCTCAAGGACGATCTCGTATTCCCCGCCCTGGACTGTTCCGGTTGCCGGACTAGTCTCCGGCGCCGTAAAACCCGGCACATATGTTATCTTCCAGAAAGCGGAGTTCATTCCCGCTTCGGCGACATTGAGGGCCTCGCTGGATCTTTTATCCCTGCCCGTCGATGTCATCTGTGTCGTAGTCAGCGCCATTACCGCTACCGCGAACGTGTCTAGTATCAGCATAGCCGCCAATGCGGCTATCAACGCCGATCCGGTTTGTCCGTTTATCAGCTTCCTGATCCTATTTTTATACATTTTGTTCTCTTTCCTCTTCCCGCTTTCCGATTTCCGCTTTCCGTTTTCCGTTTTCCGTTTTTCGTCCCTCTTAGTATGTAAAATTCCTTAGCTTGACAAACGTCTGGTTTTCCGCAGCCACCGGTGCTTTTGCAGTATCACTATCTATCCTAAGCCATACCCTGATCACCTTTGTCATGTTGATGACATTGTCCTGATAGTTGTTCGGATCCAAAGGCTGCGTAAGACTCGTGCCATAATATGTAAATACCGGCTCGCCGCTGGTATTTACGAGATCTTCGACAATGAGCTGGGATTGTGAGTTCTCGAAAGCCATCTGGCCCGTGAGGTTGACCTTTTTTGTTACCTTTTTCGCATATCTGTCCACCGTCAGTTGTATGGCCTCCGCAGTGCCGTCATTGTTAAGATCCGCTTTGAACACAAGGATCTCGATACTCGAATAGTTGGCCACCGACAAAAGCGGTGATTCGGCCTGTCTTATCTCTTTTACCAGGATCTGGTCAGCATTCCTCACCTTATCCTGCGCGTCCATCTGATGCGTTTGGAACACATAGTTGTTCATCGCCGTCTCGATGATCGCCAGGACCGAGCCGAGCACGACCACCATCATCACGGCCACGATCAACACCTCGACCAGTGATGTGCCTTTTTCGCCTTTTTCGCCTTTTTCCCTTTTTAGCAATCCTCGTATATAAGCCATGCGATCACCTTCACCTAATAAGGCGTTGTAACGCTTACTTGCTCTGAGATACCGGACTCGTTGCCGGCCGCATCGACAGCCGTCAATCTATACAGATACGTGGTCCCGGCCGTTGCCGTCGTATCATAAAAGATGGGACTCGTCGCTGTCGCTATGGGATTGGATTGCCAGGCCGATCCCGATTTCGTCCTGAACACATTATAGTGGTCCACGCCTGCGTTATCCGTTGAAGCGGTCCAGGTGAGTTTGACCTGCGTACTGCTTACAGGCACAGCTACCAGGTCCGTCGGGATCGATGGCGCCACAGTATCGGCAAGACCTGTCATCATCACAGCATTGGAAGCCACGGACACAAGGCCTGCCGCATCGAACGCCTTTAAATAATAGTGATATAAAAGACCCGGCGTATAATATATGTCTTGAAAATAACCCACACTCGGCGCTACCGTCGATATCAACAGGTAACCGTTTGTTCCTTCCTGTCTATATATCAGGTAACCGACGACACCCTGGTTATCCGTTGCCCAGTTCGGACTCCACTGTAGATAATTACACAATGTCGGGGTCGCTTGAGCGCCTCCACTCAATGGGCTGGATGTCGGCCATGTCGGCGGTGCCGTATCCCCGCTTTGCGACGCGGGTGGTACCGGGTTCTTGTTGATCATCGTCTCCAGCACGACTTGCCCAGCCGGTTTCGGTGAAGTCCATGACACAGTCACCGCCACCTTCTTATAATCGTTCGGATCGGCATCTACGCCCGGCGACACCGGATCGTCCCCGGGATCGTTCACATACGTGACCGCATATGCCAACGTATAATGGGCATTACCTCGCGTTGCGGTTGTTCCAAGGACTTGCTGAAGGTAAGTGACCGCTATCTGGTCGTATGAGATGCTTCTCACAGATTCGATCTTCTCGCTGGCCAGCAGGTTTGCGTATGTGCGCGTTTTCGACCTGCTTGCGGTCGTCATGCTCATGTCGAACATCGAGACCGCAAATATCACTCCTAGCGACAATAGCATTATTGCCGCTAAAAGTTCCGTAACCGTAAAACCGTTCTCGCAGCTAGAACGCCTATTTTGCATCTTATTATCCTTTACCTTTTTCTTCCCTATCTCTATATCGGCATATTGACTCTAATAACTTTAGTTTTAAGAAGAAGTCTTCGAGAGAAGATAAGATCAACAGGTAAGGATTAGAAGTTATAAGCTATCGCCAGGCCCGCAGCCTTAGTCGCCGTATATACGGTGCCGTCTTTCGCAGTCACAGTCATGACATAGGTATCGGCCCCTATCCCGCTTATATAGACTGTGTTCGGAAGCGCTCCTGCGCCATCGGCGAATGCGATGCTCTGTTCATACTGGTTGTGTAGTATAGCCGCTGTCATGCCGGAATAGTCGCTCGAATGATCTGTGCCATATACGCCCGCCGCTGAAACGCCGTTTCTTAGAGAGCTTTTAGCTTGTGCCTGGTAACCTTTGTTTCTAAGAAGGACGAATGATGGGATAGCGATCGCTACGAGGATGCCGATGATAAGGATGACCACCATCAACTCGACAAGCGTGAATCCAGTTTCTTCCCGTACCGGCTTTTTTATCTTACCCATCATGACCATCACCTCTAAAATACTATCCATGACGGCCGCTATTCTCTCTACTAATATATTATCGTACAATATCATAATATATGTTAATACTATGATATGTAGTTATTATAGCATAATGCGAAAAGGCGGCCCTTATCGGCCGCCTTTTCGGACTCCTTGTGTTTCTTCAATACTTTGAGCCTTAGAAGTTGTAGGTTATACCCGCGCCAGCCGCCTTCGTAGCGGTGTAAACCGAACCGTCCCTCGCGGTAACGGTTAGGACGTACGCGTCTGCGCCAAGACCGCTGATGTATACGGTATTGACAACTGCACCTGCACCATCCGCGAATGTTACGCTAGCTTCATACTCATTATGCAGTATCGCCGCAGTCATGCCTGTGTAGTCGCCTTCATGGTCTGTTCCATATGCAGCAGAAGCGGTCACACCGTTACGCAGATTGCTCTTAGCTTGCGCCTGGTAACCCCTGTTCCTGATGGCTATGAAGGACGGGACAGCGATAGCGATCAGGATACCGATGATAAGAATAACGACCATTAACTCGATGAGCGTGAATCCGCCTTCCCCCCGCATAGCCTTCTTGATCTTTGATAACATGCCTTTCCACCTCCCTCCGTTTTTAGTATGCCTTTGCTGAAGATCGCATGTTGTACATCTCTCGCTAGTAACTTTCGGAAAACTCGACCTATAACTTTAGTAATTTCTTAAATATTTACATTATTACTCGATCAAGCTTGCCATCTGGAACATCGGCAGATACAGAGATATCAGGATGCCGCCGATCAATCCGCCGACGAATATGATCATCAGGGGCTCTATAAGGGATGTCAGCGCTTCGACCGCAGTGGCGACCTCTTTGTCATAAAAGTCGGCTATCTTCAGAAGCATTGTGTCCATGGCACCGGACTCTTCGCCTACCGATATCATCTGGACTACCATAGGCGGAAATATCTTGCTGCCGGATAGCGGCTTGGCTATCGTCTCACCTTCCTTGACAGCTATCCTGACCTTTCCTACCTCGGCCGAGATCTCCATGTTGTTTACGGTCTTCTCCACGACCTCGAGGGATTCCAGGATCGGTACGCCTGCCGATGACAGTACACCCAAAGTCCTCGCAAATCTTGACAGCGCTTGTTGCTTTATCAATTTACCGAATACGGGCGCTCTGATCTTGAACGAATCCCACTTATAATGTACGGACGGTACTTTAATGGCTCTTCGTATTCCGATATAGACGGCGATCGTCCCCGGGACCGCTATCATCCACGTAGCTCTTACAAAAGCGCTCAACCAGACAAGCATCTGCGTAGGGATAGGAAGCTGCCCTCCCAGAGTCTTGAACATATCCGCGAATATCGGGACTATGAACGTGACCATGACCAACACCAATACTATAGACATGATGAACATCAACACAGGGTAAGCCATGGCTGATTTTATCCGCTTCTTCAGCTCTTCCGATTTCTCAAGGTTCTCCGCGATGTTCAAAAGGACGTCGTCAAGAATACCGCCCGTCTCTCCCGCTTTCACCATGCTTACGTAAAGTGTGTTGAAGACTTTCGGATGCTTATCGAGGGCTGCAGATAGTGCAAGCCCGCCTTCTACATCCCTAAGCACTTCCTGAACGGTCGAGGCAAGTCCCGGATTCTCCGTCTGCTCTCCCAGGATCCCCAGGCATCTTGCCAGCGGCAGGCCCGCGTTTATCATGGTCGCGAACTGCCGGCTGAAAACAACAAGCTCACCGCTCTTGACCTTCTTGCCTCCGCCCAGAGAGAAATTGAAACCGCCTGCCTGCCTTTGGGCTTGAAGATTACTGATGATATAGCCTTGCCGCCTTAACGATTCGGCTACTGCGGTTTCGTTGTCTCCCTCCAGCGTCCCGGTTATCACCTTGCCAACGCGGTCTCTGGCGGTATATGCGTAAGTGGTCGCCATCTTTCCCTCCTCGTCTTACCCGATTAGTCGTTTAAGAGCGTCGGGGTCTATGGCTCTCTGTATCGCGGTTTCATATGAGACTACATTCTTCTTAACCATGGTAGCTAAAGATTGATCCATAGTCTGCATGCCAACATTATATCCCGCTTGCATGGCCGATACAATCTGATGTGTTTTCTGATCCCGGATCATGTTTCTGATGGCCGGGGTGGCTATCAACACCTCTACTGCCGCTACTCTCGAGCCACCCTGTTTGGTGGACAGTAACTGTTGTGCCATGATAGCCTGCAGGGTGCCCGCGAGCTGTATTCTGATCTGGTGTTGCTGTGTCGGCGGGAACACGTCTATTATACGGTCTATGCTGCCCGCCGCATCCTGGGTATGTAATGTAGCAAATACCAGGTGGCCCGTTTCCGCCGCCGTAAGAGCGATGGCGATCGTCTCCAGATCGCGCATCTCGCCGATCAGTATGACGTCCGGGTCCTGCCTTAGTACATGCCGTAGCGCACTCGCGAACGAGTGTGTGTCTATTCCTACTTCTCTCTGGTTGATCATGCTTTTATCGTGTTTATGCAAGAATTCTATCGGGTCTTCGATAGTCAATATATGTTCGCCTCTGGATCGGTTTATTATATCGATGATCGCCGCCAGCGTCGTCGACTTACCGCTTCCTGTAGGCCCCGTCACCAGTACGAAACCCCTTGGTTTTTGAGCCAGTGTTTCTACGATCGGCGGTAATCCGAGTTCCCTGGGATTCTTGATCAAAGGAGGTATCAATCGCAGCGCGGAAGCCAGGTTCCCTTGTTGCCAGTAGACGTTTATACGGAATCTTCCCTTTTCCCCTATGGAGTATGAGAAGTCAAGTTCCCTATCCGCCTCGAGCTTCCTTCTCTGGCCGTCACTTAGGATCTCGTATATCAGTCTCTTTACGTCGTCGTTCGTGAGGACCGGATGGTCCGTATGCGTCAGCTTCCCGTGTATCCTTAAGACCGGCGGTATGCCTACTGTAAGATGCAAGTCCGATGCTTCCTTGTCCATCACCTCGGTCATGAGTGTTTCGATCTCTGGCATGTTTCCTCCTTAGACTATTATATTATTATGCGATCACTCTCAGTATCTCTTCGAGAGAAGTCACACCCATCCTTACTTTTTCAAATCCGTCTTGTCTCAACGTGAGCATTCCTTCCTTTTGGGACTGCTTTCCTATTTCATCGGAAGACGCTCTGTCTACAGACATCCTCTCGATCTCCTCGCTTACAAGCATGACTTCATATACACCGATTCTTCCTTTATACCCGGTCTTTTTACATTTACCGCAACCTTTAGCTCTGTAGAATGTCAGTTTTTCCCCCTTCTCGAAAGGAAAACCGCATTTCTCAAGCACTTCTTGTTCCGGTGTATACGCTTCTTTGCAGCTGGGACATAGCTTCCTCGCCAATCTCTGCGCTACCACGCATGCAAGGGCTGATGCGCTTAAGAACGGTTCTACGCCCATCTCGGTGAGGCGGGTAAGCGCTTGCGGCGCATCGTTGGTGTGTAGCGTAGCCAGCACCAGGTGCCCTGTCAGAGCACTCTCGATGGCTATCATCGCTGTCTCTCTGTCTCTTATCTCACCGATCATAACTATGTCGGGGTCGTTTCTTAAGATCGACCTCAAAGCGGAGGCAAAAGTCAATCCCGCTTTGGGATTGACCTGTATCTGCATCAGGCCGGCTATCTTATACTCTACAGGATCCTCTACTGTGATCAGCTTTTTCTCGATGGAGTTCAGCTTGTTCAATGCCGCGTACAGAGTAGTAGTCTTTCCGCACCCGCTTGGCCCGCAGACCATTATCGCGCCGTATGGTTTGCTGAACGATGACCTGTATCTTTTAACGGCATCGGGCAAAAACCCAAGTTCTTCCAGGTCGATGCGGATGCTCTCCTTCTCGAGTATCCTCATGACTGTCTTCTCGCCATAGACGGTAGGTAGAGTCGTCACGCGTACATCTACTGTCTTTCCGCCGATCATAAGCCCTATGCGTCCGTCCTGCGGCACCCTGGTCTCGGCGATGTTCATATCAGCCATGATCTTGATCCTCGATGCCAGGCCTGCTTGCACACGCTTCGGAGGCCTCATGACCTCGTGCAATACCCCATCTATCCGGTATCGTATCCTGACATCTTTCTCCTGCGGTTCTATATGGATATCGGACGCCCTGTCCGTGACCGCCTGGTTTATTATCAGGTTCACCAACTTCACGATCGGCGCGTCGTCTATCGTCTCGGCAGCCTGGCCGACTCCTTCTTCGGTCTCCTCGCCGAGCTCCGCTCCGATCTCCTCCACTGTCTGTTCGACCACATCGTCGGCCTTAGAGTATCGCTGTATCGCTTCGAGTATGTCGTCTTTTGTGCTTACGACCGCTTTGATCTCAAAGCCGGTCATCATCCTGAGGTCATCGAACACAAAGACGTCTGTCGGATTCGCGACCGCAACGAGGAGTTTTCCGTCTTCGAACCCGATCGGTAGAACAAGGTTCTTCTTTGCTATCCTTTCCGGTACCAGCGCCACCGCACTCAGGTCTATCTTGAATTCCGCCAGGTCGACAAAATCAAGCCCGAGCTGGCTGGCCAGGATATCCAAAAGCTGGTTCTCTGTAACCAGGCCGTTCTTCACTAGGACCCTGCCCAACGGCTCGCCTTTTGCTCTTTGCTCCTCAAGGGCTTCATTCAGTTGTTCTTTTGTTATCGCACCCTTTGCGACCAGCAGGTCTCCCAGCTGCCGCCTAGTTTCTTTCATCACAGCCACCTCTACGCGACCACCCTAGCCAGTTCTTCAATCGAAGTCAATCCGGCTAAGGCTTTTTCGAATCCGTCTATCCTTAATGACTTCATACCCTCAGCAACCGCTTTTCTGGCGATTGCTTCCGAGGAAGATTTCTCGATCGTGAGGTTCTCTATATCCGGAGACACCATCATCACTTCATGGATGCCCATTCTTCCTTTATATCCCGTATTGTTGCACTTCGGGCAGCCTTTCGGCTTGTACAGCGTATATGTCTTACCCTTTTCGGCCTCAAAATCCAGTTTTAGTATTTCTTCTCCTTTGATCTCATACGCCTCCTTACAGTGCTTGCATAATCGCCGCCCCAATCTCTGGGCAAGCACGCAGTCCACTGCCGATGCTATCAGAAACGGCTCAACGCCCATCTCTGTAAGACGTGTCAATGCAGAGGGGGCGTCGTTCGTATGCAGTGTAGACAAGACAAGGTGCCCCGTGAGAGCGCTTTCGATGGCGATCATTGCGGTCTCACGGTCTCGGATCTCTCCGACCAGCAAACAGTCAGGGTCCCCTCTAAGTATCGACCTCAACCCTGCCGCGAATGTCAATCCGGCTTTTACATTCACTTGCATCTGATTGATACCCGCCAACCGGTACTCGACAGGGTCTTCCATAGTCGTTATGTTGCGCTCCGGAACATTCAGCACATTCAAGGTCGCGTACAGAGTCGTAGATTTCCCGCTTCCGGTCGGCCCGGTCACCAGGATCGTCCCATACGGTTTGGAGAACGATGTCCTGTATCTATCAAGAGCTTCCGGGAAGAACCCTAGGTCTTCCAGCTTAAGCAGGATGCTTTCTTTCTCAAGGATCCGAAGGACCACCTGTTCACCATATACCGTCGGCAAAGTGGCCACCCGGAAATCGACCGCTCTGTCCCCCACCACCAGACCGATCCTCCCGTCTTGCGGTATCCTTCTCTCGGCTATATTCATATCGCTCATGATCTTAAGCCTCGACAATAGACCCGGTTGTATCCTTTTCGGTGAACGCATCACTTCGTGCAAGACTCCGTCTATACGATAGCGGATCCTTACGTCTTTCTCTTGAGGTTCTATATGTATATCAGACGCGCCGTCTTCACACGCCTGGTTTATTACAAGATTGACCAGCTTTACGATAGGCGCTTCCTCGGCCATCTCTGCCGCAGCGTCCGCATCGTGGAGTTCTCCTCCCTCTATCTCTCCTATAGCTTCTTCCATGACCTCTTCGGTCTGGGCATAGTTATCGATGGAGCTGCTTATGTCTTCCGTCGTGCTGACAACCGGCTTTATCTCAAAACCCGTCATGATCCGGAGGTCGTCGAATACAAATACGTTCGTCGGATCCGCCGTCGACACCACCAGCTTTCCATCCTCAAAGCCCACCGGCAGCACCATGTTCTTTTTCGCTACGTTCTGCGGCACCATCGCCACGGCAGATAGATCGATCTTATATTCCGAGAGTTCCACAAAATCCAGTCCGAGCTGCTCCGCCAGTATCTTCAGAAGATCTTGCTCCGCAACGAACTTGCTTTTGATCAGCAACTCGCCTAACGGCTCGCCGCTGACTTTCTGTTTTCTCAAAGCGTCTTCCAGGTGTTCCGGAGTGATCAGACCCCTCTCAATAAGAAGATCGCCCAGTTGCTTTCTTCCTTCACGCATGGCGTACCACCTCTATGCCGGCATCATCCATACCGACCGCTTTCATCATGACGCCGACGGGTGCCTCCATCCCCGTCCACATCTTGTAAGATAAAGCTCCCTGGTAGACGAGCATGCCCAGTCCGCCCATTACGCGGCAACCTCGTTGTCGGGCAGTGACGAGGAATTGACTGAGTGGAGGAACGGTAGTCAGATCGTAAATGAACTGATCGGGACCAAGCCCGTCCACCAGGAAATCTAGACCTTCAAGGGTTTGTTTGCCGAGGGGTGTCGTGTTTATGACCATATCCGCCGCCCGTACCGTCTTGACGGCTTTTCTGTCCATTATCATGGCGTTTATCCTGTATCCTTTGTGATGTCTTGTTATTATATCCCGTAACGTCTCAGCTTTATCATGAGTCCGGTTTATTACCGAGACCTCTTTGGCCTTCCCTTTTGCGATCTCAAACACTATGGCTCTTGCCGCGCCTCCGGCTCCTATCACCGCGATCTTCTTGCCGTCTATGCTTTCGCCGCGCGCCTCGATCGACATCATAAATCCTTCGCCGTCGGTGCTGTAACCGGCAAGACGCCCGCTTTCATTGACGACAGTATTGACGGACATGATCGCCTCGGCTTCGCTCGAGACCGAATCCAGGTAACGGATTATCTCCTTTTTGAAAGGCATCGTCACGTTGAAACCCTTTAGGCCCAGCGTCTTAAGGACTTCGACCGTCACGTCGAGGTGTCCCGTCTCCGTCATAAAAGGGATATATACCCAGTCCAACTTGGCCGCTCTAAAAGCCGCGTTGTGCATCGCCGGAGACAAAGACCGTTCTACGGGATTGCCTATTATGCCTGCAACATCGATACTGCTCTTGTTCAATTACCGTTCCTCCACGATTATTATCGTCCAGTTTTAAGATAAGTTTGAGTATTATTTTTAAGGCTGTCTTTTAAGTACTAGACGCTCGATGATCCTTACTAGACGCGTGCCTGCGAATTCCCGCTTTCCGATAGGTTCGACCAGGATAGTCTTAACCCCGGCCCTCTTGGCACCCTGCACATCCATGAACAACTGATCACCTATCATGACGGTCTCCTGTGCTTTCTTACCAAGTATATCGAGCCCGTTTATATACGCTTTTCTCATGGGTTTTCTTGCCGGGGCGACGACCGGTAAGGAAAGCTTTGCCGCCGTCCGCCTTGCCCTTGAACCTCCGGCGTTCGATAGAAGGCACATCTTGTATCCCATTTCTTTGGTCTTCGTCACCCAATCTAGAGTCCTTCTATCCGGTTCATCGGACCTCCATGGCACAAGCGTATTGTCGAGATCGATCAATATACCGGTAATGCCATCCATCTTAAGCTTTTCCAGATCTATGTCGAATACGGAATGATATCGCATGTCCGGCCTCAGATGATCCAACATGTTTCTACCTGCCATATTCTTTTTTGACTCGTTCGAATTCTTCTGATGTCTCTGTGAAAGTATGGCTACCGTCATCGCCGGTCAGAACGAAAAACAAATAATTCCCGGGTTTTGGCTGAAGCGCCGCTTTGATCGACGCGATTCCCGGACTCGCTATAGGACCGGGTGGCAGCCCCGTATGAAGGTAGGTATTGTATGGCGAGTCGACCTCGAGATCCGAGTATGTGAGTTCTTCCTTCCATTTCGGCAAGGCATATTGGACGGTCGAACACATCTGCAGAGCCATCTGCCGGTCCAGGCGGTTGTAGATGACCTGTGAGACAAGTTCCCTTTCCGATGACAAACGGACTTCCTTTTCGATTATCGAAGCTATCGTCATCGCATCATGCAATCCAAGACCCCTGGACCTCACATAAGACATATCGAGACCGGAGGTCTCCTTCTGAAACTGCCATAGCATCATGCTGACAAGATCCTTGGCCTCGGTCTTATCCGTAATAGTATATGTCTTTGGAAAAAGGTATCCTTCCAGGCTTTCGTCAGGCAACTCTTTTAAAAAGGGGATATCGTATCCGCTTTTTTTAGCTGACGCCAAGAACTGCTCTTCCTTTATCGGTGATGCTTTAGCTACCGCCCTGGCTGTCTCCCTGACCGTCATACCCTCGGGTATCGTGATCTTGTAGTATTTTACATACGGTCCTTTAAGCAGTAACTCGAGCGCTTCCTCATTCGACATGCCGGTGCGCATGTGGTATTCGCCGCTTTGCAGCCTCTCGTCCGCATGGCGTTCCTTGACGTACAACCTGAAAAGCAACGCGCTCTTTATGATAGCTCTACTACTTAGAGCCAAAGCAATATCGGCTGTCGTATCGCCGGGTCTTATCGATACTTTGACGGGGATGCTCGGGGTGTTTACTGTGGAGTATATAAATACCGACGCGATAGCTGTGACCGCCACCGTCGCCACGACGACTATGCCTATCAATAGATAAAGAGCGATCGGCCTTTTTATTTACCTTTCACCTGCCTGTCAAGATATGACTGAAGTATAACGGCCGCCGCCACCTTGTCTTTTATATTCTTTCGCATCGAAGGTTTTATACCCGCAGCTATCAGCGATCTCTCCGCTTCAGCGGTACTCAATCGCTCGTCCCAGGTGGCTATCGAGACATCTAGGCGGTCTTTTACCTCTTCTATGAAAGTGGTCGTCTTCCTTGCTTGCGGTCCTTCGGATCCGTCCATCGCATATGGCATCCCGACCACGATCTCTTCGATATCGTATTCTTCGATCATGTCTCTTAGCGTTTTGACCGTCGAATCCAGACCCGATCTTTCTATCACCGCAAACGCGTGCGCCGTCTTTTTTAAAGGATCTGACATGGCAACGCCTATGCGCTTTTCACCCACATCCAGACCCATAGATCTCATTTTAGGAGTTCACGTAGCTTTCTACCGGCCTGATCTATGGCTCTGTCAAGCCCGGCCGCATCTCTACCGCCTGCCTGTGCAAGATCGGGCTTACCTCCGCCTCCACCTTCTATCAGATGGCCTACTTCTTTGATTATCTTATCGGCGCTTACTTTTTCACCGGCCATATCTTTCGAGACGGCCACAAGAAGTGAAGCCCTTTCGCCTTTTGTTGAACCCAGGACCATGACTGAAGGCCTGGCTCTGTTCCTTATCTCGTCCGCGATGACCCGCAATTCGCTCATGTCTTTATCTTTGATCTTAGCGGTCACCACCTTGACTCCGTTTATCTCGTCCGAATCCGACAGCAGACTTGCTACTTCTATGGCGCTGAAACGAGCTTTCAGCGTCTCTATCTCCCGCGCCTGTCTCTTTACCGTCTCTTGCAAAGCCTTTATATGATCGAGAATGCCGGTACCGGTCGCTTTCAGGCTCGCCTCCGCCGATTTGACCAGACCAGCTTGTTCCTTTGCTCGGCCGTATGCCTCCATCCCCGTGACGGCCTCTATTCTCCTTAGATTCGCCCCGACGGATGATTCGTTCGTGATCTTTAGCTGTCCTATGTCTCCTGTTCGAGATACGTGTGTTCCACCGCATAACTCCCTTGAGAAGTCGTTGATCTCAAGCACTCTCACATATTTACCGTATTTCTCACCGAAAAAGGCGATCGCGCCGCTCTCAGTCGCATACTTGAAGGTCGTTGTATACGATTTCACCTGATGGTTCTCGAGTATCTGCCTGTTCACCATGGTCTCGATCTTCGTGATATCTTCCGGCTTCAAAACCTGGCCGTGAGTGAAGTCGAACCTTAAATGTACTGCGTCTACCAGCGATCCTCCCTGTCTTACATGTTCGCCGAGTACTCTTCGCAAGGCCCAATGTAAAAGGTGCGTACCGGTGTGGTTTCTGCGGATAGCCGCTCTTCTTGCGGAGTCTATCGACGCAGAGGCCTTATCACCTTTTTTTATACCGCCTTCGTCGATCTTCCCTTTATGCACGATCAAGTCTGGTAATGGAGTTACGGTATCATATACTGTCACAGATGCACTTTTTGTCCTGACAACGCCGCGATCGCCTATCTGACCGCCCATCTCGGCATAGAACGGCGTTCTGTTCAGGATTATCTCGACCTCATCGCCGTTTTTCGCTTCTCCGACTATCCGCCCGTCCTTCAGGATCGCCGCGATATGTACTTCGGTCATTTCTTCCGAATAGCCGGTGAACTTGGTCTTTCCTATATTCTCAAGTATCTCTGCGTAAGTCTCGACATCCGCCTGCACGAAAACGCCCGCACTCATCTCCTGCGTCCGCCGTCTTTGCTCCTGCATGAGCTCATCAAACTTTTTTTCATGCACAGAAAGGCCGTTTTCCTCCGCGATCTCTTTTGTCAACTCAAACGGGAATCCCGATGTGTCATATAGTTTGAAGACCAGAGCGGAATCTATCTCTTTCTTCCCATCTTTCTTCGATTTTTCTATATATGCGTCAAGAAGAGTCAGTCCTTGCTTCAATGTCTTGTCGAACCGTTTTTCTTCGTCCCCGATTATCTCCTTTATAAACAGGCGGTTCTTCTTAACATCCTCGTATACGCCGCCCATCTTATCGATCACCGCATCCACCAGTTCATGTAGGAACAAGCCTTTGCTTCCCAGCATCCGGCCATGTCTTATCGCCCGCCGCGTAAGCCTCCTCAGTACGTATCCCCGGCTCTCGTTCGACGGCAATATCCCGTCATTGGCCATGAAGGTTATCGCGCGCGCGTGGTCGGCCACTATCTTGATCGAGACGTCTTTTTTCTTATCCTTCCCGTATTCAGCGCCTGTTACATCCGTCACCGCGTCCACTATCGGCTTTAAGAGATCCGTGTCGAACGCCGTTTCAGCGCCCTGCAAGATAGCGCATACCCTCTCCAGCCCCATCCCTGTATCGATGTTCTTCTTGGGTAGCGGTTCGAGTTTGCCGTCTTTCTGCCTGTTATACTGCATGAAGACCAGATTCCAGACCTCCAGGAACCTATCGCAATCACAACCCGGTTCACAATCCGGACCGCATTTCAGATGATCCCCCAGATCGTAGAGCATCTCGGAGCACGGACCGCACGGACCGACTTCTCCCATGCTCCAGAAGTTCTCGCTCTCACCCAGGCGTATGATCCGGTCTTCCCGCACACCGACATCTTTGTTCCAGATGTCGTAAGCCTCATCGTCGTCCGTGAACACGCTTATCCATATTCTATCTGTGTCCAGTCCGATCTCTTTTGTGATGAACTCCCAAGCCCAAGGTATCGCTTCTTTCTTGAAATAGTCACCTATCGAAAAATTTCCCAGCATCTCAAAAAATGAAAGGTGCCTGGCGGTATGCCCGATGTTCTCTATGTCGGTAGTCCTCAAACATCTCTGGACTGTAGTCAATCTTGAATACTCAGGCTTTAGTTCACCTTTAAAATACGGTACGAACTGGACCATGCCCGCGGTCGTCAATAATAGACTCGGATCATTGGGAATGAGTGACGATCCTCGAAGGATCTTGTGTGATTGTCGTTCGAAGAACTTAAGGTACCGTTCTCTGATCTCGTTGCTTTGCATCGTGTGTGCCATCAACCCCCGTGGCCGGTGACCAGTTTGTCTCTTTCTTCTTCGGACATCAGTATGAACGACCCTATCTCATGGATCACCGCGGCCGCTGGTACAGCCAGCAGTACCCCCCAGAATCCGAAAAGCGCTCCTCCTAGAAGCAACGCGACTATCACTATCAGAGGATGAACGCCTACTCTCTCCCGCATCATGATCGGCGTCAACACAAGACTGGCTATCTGCGTCAGCGCCATGAAATAGATGCCTATTCCAAGCGCGTACCATCCGGATTTCGTGATCCACGCGACGACCACAGCCGGTATCGTCCCGGCGATCGGTCCTACATAAGGTATTATCTGTACGAATCCGGCAAAAAAGCCCAGCAGTACCGCGTACGGGATTCCTACGATCAAGAGTCCGATACTGCACAGTATAGCAACGAATACGGCCATGGCCAGCATGATCGTTAAAACACCCTCGATCGCTGTGTTCAAGCGATATGCGAGATAAAGGGCATGCGGCCTGACTGCTTCCGGCACTATCCTCGCAATGCCTTTCGAAATATTAGCCCTATCTAAAAGAACGAAATACGCTATCAGCGGCGCCAGTATGAAATCGAGTATCAATGACAGGAAGCTGACGGTAAAACTTGGTATGCCCGAGAGAGCACTGACCGTCGATTCCTGTAGACTGACAAGCACTGACTGCATGATCTTCGTAGCTTGCGCGCCTAAACGAAAGGTCTTGTATTTTGCCTGGTAAGCATAGAACGCCTTTTCTACAGTCCTCGAATACGCGGGAAACGTCTTTATAAGGTCGTTGACTTCGGTAGTGACAATAGGTATCAATACCAGCAGTATTATCAACACGATGGCTACGAAGAAAAGATATGTCAAGACCAGCGCCAGCGTGCGCGGCACTCCTTTTCTTTCAAGGAACGCGAGGATCGGTTTCAGCAGGAATACTATAGCTCCCGCGAAGAACAGGGGGCGAAGGATCATGCTGACCGCGTCTATCGCCTGTACGATCACATAAAGCAAGACGATAACGCCGATTATCGCCCAACATACGATCGCTACATCTTTATATCTATGGACAGTCTTATCCGTTAAGATCTTATGTTCTATGGGTGGCCTCTCGATCTTGTTATTGTCTTTTCTTAGGCCTGTTTCCTAAAAAAGTCCTGACCGCGCCCGACATCCCTGCCGAATAACTGGCGACTTTGATCAGGGGGTTCGATACTACTTCATGGACGAGGTTCGCGATATTGTCTACCCTTTTAGTGACTTGCTGGACCGAAGCTGTAGTCTCGTTGACTTTTGCCAGCTCATCGTTGATCTCTTCGACAGTCGTCTGAAGCTTGTTCAAAGTCGGCATTACCTCGCGCTCTGTACTCGCTATAAAGTCATTCACCCTCTCTACCGTCTTTCTGAACTCAAGCAGTATGGGTATTATGAATATTACAAGTATTATGAACGCCAGCGCCGCCGCGACTCCAGCTATTGTCCCTATGGTCATCAGATAAGCACCTCCAGCTTAGATTATTCTATCATAATCATCGTTTCTTAAGCCGTTTGCCTATATCCTTTTCCAACCCCTGATCGGACGGCTCGTAAAACCTCTTTCCTCGTATCTCCTCCGGCAGATATTCCTGCTCCACTACATGTCCCGGATAATCATGCGGGTATTTATAACCCTTGCCGTATCCATGCTCCATAAGACCCGGGTGCGCCGGATTCCTCAGATGCTTCGGCGGCAATCCCAACCTTCCCTCTTTGACCTCGGAGATCGCGCTGTCTATCGCCTTATAAGCCGAGTTGCTTTTGAGCGCGGTCGCCAGGTATATTGCCGCCTGGGCAAGGTTTATCCGGGCTTCCGGCATCCCGACGAACTCGACGGCCTGAGCCGCGGCAGTCGCCACTATTAGGGCTTGCGGATCCGCGTTCCCTACATCTTCCGACGCGAAGATCACCATCCGGCGGGCGATGAACCTCGGGTCCTCGCCCGCATAGATCATCCTGGCCAGCCAGTATATCGCTGCTTGCGGATCCGAACCACGCATGCTCTTTATAAACGCCGAGATCGTATCGTAGTGGGCTTCGCCCGCCCGGTCGTACTGGATCGCCCTCTTTTGGACCGCATCCTGGGCCATCGCCAGATCTATGTGTTTCATCCCGTTCTTACCGTTCTTCGCATTCGACACAGCGACTTCAAGCGTGTTCAAGGCGGATCTCGCGTCTCCGCTTGATGCCCTGATGATATGCTCAAGAGCCTTCTGATCTATCTTCAATCTCTCAGTCCCCAGGCCGTGTTCTTTATCCTCGATCGCCCTTGTCATGATATCCTTGATCTCATCTTCTGATAAAGGCGATAGCTGGAATACTCTTGACCTGGATATAAGAGCCGCGTTTACACTGAAGTACGGATTCTCGGTCGTCGTCCCTATAAGGATGACCGTCCCTTCCTCCACAGCCGGCAGCAATGTATCCTGTTGCGCCTTGTTGAAGCGATGCACCTCGTCCAGCAGCATTATCGTCCGTTGTTCCAGGCCCACTTTTCTCTCCCTGGCCTGGCCTATTATCTTCCTGACATCCGCGACTGTCGCCGTTACCGCGCTCACCTTGACAAAATTCGCTTTTGTCATATTCGCGGTGATCGATGCGAGAGTCGTCTTGCCGGAACCGGGCGGACCCCAGAGGATCATCGACGTCAGCATATCGCCTTCGATAGCGCGTCTAAGGATTGTGCCGGACCCTACGATCGTTTTTTGCCCTATGAATCCGTCCAGTGTGCGAGGACGCATCCGGAGGGCAAGAGGAATATCAGAACCCCCTGTAGATCGCATCATAGATACCTTGCTCTAGGCGGTCCTTGTCTATATAGCCCTGATAGCTCCGTATGATGGTCGATTTATTATTGAACACAAGTACTTGCGGCGTGTAATAGATCGGCAGCTGTTCGGCCAGCGCTCCGTACGTCTGCGGCCTGTCCGCGTCAAGCAATATGAAAATGACCTGGTTCTTATATTTCTGTTGCAGTTCGTCCACACCGGCATTCATCACATCGGACAACGAATCGTTCTCACCGTAGAACTGAAGAAAAACAGGTTTCTTTTTCTTCAAGGCGTCGACGAAGAAAGACGGGGTGTCCTTATTCGGCGTAAACTCTATATTGACGGCATATTCGTCCGGATATTTGTTCGCGCTTTTTTCGACCGGATTTATCTTAAGAGTGGAAGGTGTGGGGATGTCTTTCTTTTCCCCTACGGACGTACCTGTTCCGCCTGCGGGAGTCGTCTCAGTCGGCTTCGTATCTGTCGGGGTATCGCTTCCGCCGCTGCATCCGGCGGCGACTATCAGCGAAGCGATGATGCATATTATTATGAGGGCTTTTTTAGCTCGTCTGTCAGATAATCGTCTTTCTCTCATCTTAAGACTCCTTATAAAAAAGGTCCGCCTTGCCGTGTTCGCTTTCATTAATTGAACCCTGTGCTCACACAGGTGGGTGCCCTCCTGCTGCTACTGGGATCTCCTTATGGTGTTTGGCACCTTAAGGCCTCACGCCACAGACAGAGATAAGCTCCCGTTTAAATAGTGTTGGCTCAATTAAGCCCGCGAATCACGAACAAGGCAGAACCTTGTTTTAACCCTCCATGCTACGACTTAAATATAACATATCCGCGATTTCAAGTAAATTCATCTTATCTTGATGTTCAACTCTCTTAACTGAGCGTCTGTTACCGTATCCGGTGCCCCGGCCATAAGATCCGTAGCCGATTGCGTCTTTGGAAAAGCTATCGTATCCCTGATCGTATCGCGCCCGGCAAGCAGCATGACCAACCGGTCGAGACCGAAAGCTATGCCGCCGTGCGGCGGCGCGCCGTATTCGAACGCTTCCAGAAGAAACGCGAACTTCTCGTGTATCTCCTCATCTGATAGGTTCAAGATCTTAAACACCTTCTCCTGGAGATCTCTTTCATGGATCCTTAGGCCTCCTCCTCCGACTTCCGTGCCGTTAAGAACAAGATCGTATACTTCCGACAATACCTTTAGCGGTTCCGTGTCCAATAGAGGTAGTGTCTTTTTGCTCGGCATCGTGAAAGGATGATGGACGGACTTCATGCGCTTTTCCTCTTCGTCCCATTCAAGCAGCGGAAAGTCCAGGATCCAGACAGGCGCGTATACACCCTTTTTTATCAGGTCATACCGCTTAGCCATCTCAAGCCGCAGGTTCCCTAGCGATTCGAGACATACTGTTTCATTATCGGCTACAAACAGGAGAAGATCCCCTTTCTTCGCTTGCATCCTTTCCGTGATCTTACCTATCTCTTGTTCTGTAAAGAACTTGGCGATCGGTGAAGCCGCCGTGTCCCGGCTTTCTATGGCCAACCAGGCCAGGCCTTTAGCTGCGTATCCTTTTACGAATTCGACCAGTTCATCGGCATCCTTTCTGGAAAGCTCACCACCGCCTTCTACCTTGATGCCCTTGACAGCCCCCTTGTTCTCGACGGCTCCCTTAAAGACCTTGAAGGAACACCCTCCGGCGATATCCGATATGTCGGCGATCTTCATGTCGAACCTCAGATCCGGACGGTCCGTGCCGTATAGGTCCATGGCATCTGCATACGTCATCCTTGGCAAGGGTATTTTTATCTGTCTATCGAGCGTCTCTTTGAATACGCGTTCGAGCATTCTTTCGATGACGTCCATCATGTCGTCACGCTTTATGAACGACATCTCCATATCGATCTGCGTATGTTCGGGTTGTCTGTCCGACCGTAGATCCTCATCCCTGAAGCAACGCGCGATCTGGTAGTATCTTTCTATCCCCGAAACCATCAGGATCTGCTTGAAGAGCTGCGGCGACTGCGGAAGAGCATAGAAGTGTCCGGAATGTATCCTGCTCGGGACCAGGAAATCGCGAGCCCCTTCCGGGGTGCTCTTGGTGAGATAAGGGGTTTCCACCTCAATGAATCCGTTTTCGTCTAAAAATTTGTGCACGCTTTTCAATACTAGATGACGGAATCGTATGAGAGCGGACATCTCCGGACGCCTGAGGTCGAGATAGCGATATTTCAGACGGATCGACTCGTCGACGTTTATCCCGTCTTCGATCTCAAAAGGCGGTGTCTTGGCCTTGTTTAAGATCTCCACTGAACCGGCGGTGATTTCTATCTCACCGGTCTCCAAGTTCCTGTTGACAGCTTCGTCAGGACGGAGGTCCACGGTGCCTTTGACGCTGACGACATATTCCGGTCTTATATGTTCCGCTATCGCATGCGCATCCTTATCTACCTGCGGGTTGAAGACGACCTGGCATAAACCGCTCCGGTCCCTTAGATCTATGAATATCAGTCCGCCGTGGTCGCGTCGTGTCTGCACCCATCCTGCCAGCGTGACCTCTTTGCCTTTATCTTCTTTACTTAAAGCCGCGTTCGCAGATGTCCGGTAGTCGTTCTTTCCTATATACCCGAATCTTTTGTCAACCAAGTATCCGCCTCCTTAACAGGCACGCTCCTCTGTTCGCCTGTCTCCATGTCTCTGATCGTCACCGAACCGTCTTTCAGCTCGTTCTCCCCGATGATCACCGCAAAGCGTGATCCTGCCTTATCGGCGTTCTTCATCTGACCTTTAAGACTTTTTCCGCTAAAGTCGTATGCTGTTTTTATACCTTTCGCCCTAAGGTTCGATGCCAGTAGCATGCCTTTCCGCTTAGCATCATCGCCTAATGCGATGATATATCCGTCCAATGACTTTTCTTCTTCTCGATCATTGCCTGTCCGGACGGCAAGCATCGCTCTCTCCATGCCGATGGCGAACCCGATCGCCGGCGATTCCGGTCCTCCGTATTGTTTGACCAGATCATCGTATCTTCCACCTGCACAGACCGCGTCTTGCGCCCCAAGATCCGCGTGTTTGATCTCGAACGTAGTCCGGGTGTAGTAGTCCAACCCGCGCACCAGATGATCGTCGTGTACATGGTCTATTCCCAGATCATCCAGATAACCTGTGACATCCGCATAATGTCTTTTACACTCGTCGCACAGATAGCGCATGATAACCGGGGCTTCCCTCAACTTTGCCCCGCACGCCCGGTTCTTGCAGTCGAACACCCTCATCGGATTCGTATCTGCTCTTATCCGGCAGTCTTCGCAGAAACCTTCGCTCTCTTGCTTTAGAAACACCTTCAAAGCATCCGTATACTTAGGACGGCAACATTTGTCACCCACACTGTTCAAGTGGATCTTTACGCCGGTCAGGCCTATCTCATGAAGATAAACGGAGGCCATCTGTATCACCTCTGCATCCAACGCGGCATCCGGCGAACCGATCGCCTCTATGCCGATCTGCCAGAACTGGCGTTGCCTGCCCGCTTGCGGCCGTTCATACCTGAACATCGGTCCCCAGTAGAAGACCTTGAATAGCGAACCCTCGACATGCATCTTGTGTTCTATGAATGCCCTGACCACAGGTGCGGTCTCTTCCGGACGCAGCGTGAGTTCGCGTCCTTTCTTATCCTTGAACGTATACATCTCTTTTTTTACGATATCGGTCGTCTCGCCGATCGCCCGCGTGAAAAGGCCGGTGCTCTCAAAAACCGGCGTCTCGATCCTTTTATATCCGTATCTTCCGAAGACCGACTTCGCCGTATCCACCAACCTGTCCCACACCTCTATCTCAGCCGGCAGGATGTCTTTAGTCCCCCTCGGTGCTTTGAACTCCATGCTCTTTCTCCTTATGACGGGTGATCAGGACAGTCAACACCCGGTTCTTTACGACCTTCTCCACCTTGAATGTCAGATTCTGAAACGTCTTGCGTTCGCCTCTTTTAGGTATATGGCCGAACAGCTCTAGTACAAGCCCCCCGACCGTATCGACGTCTTCATTCGCCAGTTCAGAACCCAGAAACTCGTTTATATCGTCGATAGAGACTCTTCCGTCGACTCTGACATTATTGTCGTCCAACTGTTCTATGCGCTGTTCTTCAAGATCGTATTCATCGTAGATCTCGCCGACGATCTCCTCGAGCAGGTCTTCTATTGTCGCCAGACCCGCCGTGCTTCCGTATTCGTCGACGACTATAGCCATGTGTATCTTCTTCTGCTGCAGTTCTCGAAGGAGTTCGCTGACTCTTTTTGTCTCGGGCACGATGATCGCAGGCCTGATAAGCTCATCGAGTGAATCGGCGGTCCGTC
The DNA here is from genome assembly GCA_020052375.1 of Actinomycetota bacterium. GTDB lineage: Bacteria > Actinomycetota > JAHEXW01 > JAHEXW01 > JAGVPG01 > JAGVPG01. The sequence continues at coordinate 197,763 of JAGVPG010000021.1, forward strand.
CCTTGGCCACCAGATTCATCAGGTCCCGGGCGTACAAGATACCGAGTATATTGTCCGGCGTTCCTTTGAAGACGGGGATCCTTGAATGACCCTCTTTCAAGATGACGTCCATCGCCACTTTCGCCGATTCGGTCACCGGGACGCAGACCATATCCGGCCTCGGCGTCATTATCTCTCTTACCACCGTATCCCCGAACTCGAATATATGATGGATCATCTGCTTCTCTTCCTCTTCGATCACGCCTTCTTCCTCGCCTATCTGCATAGCTGTAAGCAGTTCTTGTTCCGTCATAAACGGGCCTTCGCGCGTCGAACTCAATCCCATGACCCGTCCGGAGAAATTGGCCAGCCACACCAGCGCCAGGACGACCGGTTGTATCAGCATCGTCAGCCTGAACATCGGACTTGCCACCCTTAATGCGACCTTTTCCGGATTGGCGATCGCGTAGTTCTTGGGAGCCACTTCGGCATATATAAAGATCATAAACGTCATGATGCCGGTCGCAATGGCAGTGCCTATGCCTTTGAAATGAGCGTACGCCATCGTTCCCGCCATACTGGTCGCGGTAAGTTGCGTCACCAGAGTCATCAGGAGGATCATTCCCAGGACGCTGCTCCGATGCTCGAGTACCTTGAGCAGGATATCCGCATGTTTCTTCTTCTCATCCTTAAGCCGCCTTGCCGTGAGCTGGCTGATCGACAGGATCGCCGTCTCGGACATGGCGAACAGGCCGGCCAGGACGAGCAGTATCATTAACAGTCCTGATTCTAACGCTATTAACATCTTCTAAAGATCACCAGACCCTGCCCGCGACAAACAGGGCCGCCACTATGACTGCGTTCAAGCACGTCACCATGACTGCCGTTGCCGCTATATCCTTCGCTGCCTTAGCCAGCGGATGGAATTCCTGAGTTATAAGATCTATCGTATTCTCGATTGCGGCATTAAAAAGCTCCGCCATCAATACCAGTGTGATCGTCACGGACAATATCATATACTCGACGACCGACAGCTTCAGGAAAAGACTGACTATGACAACGATCACCCCGATGATCAGGATGATCGGTACATTTCTTTGATCACTGAATGATTCGGACAACCCATGCGCGGCATGGACGAAGCTTTCCAGGATGTTCTTATTTTTTATCATCTTATCCCGGTCCGCTTGTCTTGGGCTTTCTTAAGCAACTCCTTCTGACGCGCCCACATCGCATCTTTTCCTGTTTGATCCGAATGGTCGTATCCGAGAAGGTGTAGTATGCCGTGTATGACGAGCAAGCTGATCTCTTCATCGACAGGGTGACCCATACCGGCCGCGTTACTCATGGCCACTTCGGGGCAGATGACCACGTCCCCGAGAAGACCTTTTTCTTCCATAGAGAACGCAAGGACGTCTGTCGCCGTTTCGACCCCACGGTACTTCGAGTTTAATCGGCATATCGTTTCATTTTCAACAAAAGCGATGCTCACCTCTACCGGGCCTTCTTCACCCTCGCTGAGCAGGATGTCTTTAACGAGTCTCTTTATATATCGTTTGTCTATCTTGACGTCGTTCTGTGTGTCTGAGATATCGATATCCATGCTATTTGATCTTCTTATACGCCTCGACGATCTGCTGCACCAGCTTGTGCCGCACAACGTCCCTGGCATCGAAGTGGATGAACGTTAGCCCTTCAATGTCTTTCAGGATCTTCTCGACGAAGACTAATCCGGAGACCTGGCCCCCGGGCAAGTCTATCTGTGTCACATCACCTGTGACGACCGCTTTCGAACCGAACCCCAGCCGCGTCAGGAACATCTTCATCTGCTCCGGTGACGTGTTCTGCGCTTCATCGAGGACGATGAAGGAATCGTTAAGCGTGCGGCCTCTCATATACGCTAATGGTGCGACTTCGACCGTTCCCCTGTCCATCAGATACCGGAACTTGTCCGGATCCATCATCTCATAGAGCGCGTCATAAAGCGGTCTGAGATACGGGTCCACCTTCTCGTATAACGTTCCAGGCAAGAAACCCAGCTTCTCTCCCGCTTCCACGGCCGGGCGCACCAGGATGATACGGCTGACCTGTTTCTGGCTCAATGCCTGTACGGCCATGGCCATGGCAAGATATGTCTTGCCTGTACCCGCGGGCCCTACAGCAATAGTGATCGTGTTGGAACGGACCGCATCTACATACGCTTTCTGACCGGGTGTTTTCGGCATGATCGACCGGCCCCGATGTACCAGCAGGACATCCGAGAACACCTTGCTTGGAAGTCCCTGTTCCTCCTTCACCATATTGATAGAGACCTTGATGTTCTCATCTGACAGGCCATGACCCTTCTCTATCAGTACCATCATCTCTTTAAACAGCTTCGCGGCCCTTTCCACTTCATCTTTATTTCCGCTTATTCTTATCTCATTGCCTCTCACCAGGATATCGCAGTCAAAGGCGCCTTCTATCATCCTTAGCCACCGGTCGGCCTGGCCGACGACTTCGACCATGCTTATCTTTGGGTCGACTGTTATGTTCTGTTGGTTCATCGCAATGCCTAACCCATCATAGCTTTGACTGCTTCATTTACTTTCTTGCCGTCCGCTCTTCCTTTGACCTTCGGCATCACTACCGACATGACCTTTCCCATGTCGCCCGGACCCATCGGCTTTACCTCGTTTATCGCCTGTTTTATAATTTTTTCGATCTCTTCATCGGAGAGTTGCGGAGGCAGATATGTCTCCAGGATCGCCGCCTCTTTTTCTTCTTTCTCAGCCAGTTCTTCCCTGTTTCCTTTCCTGTATTCGGATGCGGCCTCTCTCCTCTTTTTTACTTCCCGGCTTACGACCTGATATATCTCTTCAACTGATAATTCTTTTTTGTTTTCGATCTCCTGATACCGCATCGCCGAGACAAGCAACCTTAATGTCCATAGCCGTATTTTGTCTCCCGTTTTCAAGGCATCCTTCATATCGACGCTTATCTTATCTTTCAAGTTCATGTCCTACCTCCTTTAAGATCCGGTGAGATCAAACCCGCTTGCTGAACAATATACACCAAGCCGGATACCATATAAAGGAGTACGCTCGCATAGAACAACCAGATAAAAGCGCTTGTCTTAAGGTAGGCCGCCTGGAAAAGCAATGCGCAGATGGATATCATCAGCGTGAAGTTGGTGATCTTTCCGAATAGATTCACGTGGACTATCCGCTTTTTCATAACGCGAAGGACGATATGTCCCACTGCCAACACGCCGTCCCTGATCATTAAGCAGGCGAAAGCCCAGATAGGAATAACGTTCAGATAGAGAAGCCCTGCCAAAGCGGCGATTATGAGGGCCCAATCAGCGATCGGATCGATTATGCGGCCGATCTCGGTGATCTGCCGGGTCGTTCTAGCGATATACCCGTCCACCAGGTCTGTAGCCGCCGCCAGGAGGAATACTGTGAGCGCTATGGTCTCGTGGTTCTTACCTTCCGTTAATATGAAAAACAGGAATACCGGGACAAGAAGAAGCCTTATTACTGTTATGATATTGGCCATGAGCAAATCATATCACAGACCGGCGGCTTTCTTAAGCTCATCCACCCTGTCTGTCCGCTCCCATGTGAAATCTTCATCGTCTCTGCCGAAATGCCCGTAACATGCCGTCTTCTTGTAGATCGGCCGCCTCAAATCCAGGTCTCTTATAATCGCGGCCGGCCTGAAATCAAAATGCTCCTTGATGATCTTTTCGATCTGTTTTTCTTCTATTCTTTCAGTCCCCTGTGTATCGACCATTATGGAGACCGGATGCGCCTTGCCTATCGCGTAAGCCACTTCGATCTGGCATCTGTCCGCCAATCCGGCTGCCACAACGTTCTTGGCGACGTATCTCGCGAAATACGCAGCCGACCTGTCTACTTTAGTCGGATCTTTTCCGGAGAAGCACCCGCCGCCGTGCGGCGCCATCCCCCCATACGTATCCACGATTATCTTTCTCCCAGTCACTCCGGTGTCCGCATGCGGGCCGCCTTTAACAAAACGTCCGCTCGGGTTTACAAGAAATCTCAGATCACTGTAATCTACGAGGTCATCCGGCAGCACCTGTTTCAGTACGTTTTCCATAAGATCGGACTCGATCTGCTGTAGCTTTGCTTCCTCGCTATGCTGCGTCGAAATAAGGACTGTGTCTATCCGGGCCGGTCGGCCTTTCAAGTACTCGACTGTGACCTGAGTCTTCCCGTCCGGGCGCAGGTAATTGACGATCTTCTCTTTACGTACCGCCGCCAGTCTTTCCGCCAGACGATGCGCGAGGAAAATAGGCAGAGGCATCATTTCCGGTGTTTCATTGACGGCGTACCCGAACATCATGCCCTGGTCTCCAGCTCCCAGAGTATCCAGCATCCCGTCTTCCCCGGCTGATCCCATCCGTTCTTCCAACGCATGGTCGACGCCTTCGGCGATATCCTTGGACTGTTCATCTATTGATACGACAACACCGCAGGTCTCATAGTCGAACCCATACTTAGCTCTTGTATAACCGGCTTCTTTTATTGTCCGTCTGACTACTTTGGGGATGTCGACATATGTAGATGTTGTGATCTCACCCGCAACGACGGTGAGACCCGTTGTCACAAGGGTCTCACAAGCCACCCTTCCTGTCGGGTCATCTTTAAGGATCGAATCCAGGATCGCGTCCGATATCTGATCACATATCTTATCCGGATGTCCCTCTGTAACCGACTCGGACGTAAATACATAATCTCTGTTGCCCATCTATCTCCTTTTAGGTAACGTTTCAGACGGTGTTTATTTGGTCAAGGATAATGCCGGCGATATCGCGTTTGTGCATCCTTGAAGTGTTCAACGATCTACCGTCCTTTTTTATGATAATGACTTGATTATAGTCAGAACCAAATGCGATGTCTTTACGACTTACATCATTCGCGACGATCATGTCCAGTCCTTTTTTCTTAAGCTTTACCCTGGCGTTTTTTGACAGATCCTCCGTTTCGGCCGCAAAGCCGACTATGACCTTGCCTTTTGATCCACTCCTGATCTCTGTTAGTATGTCCGTGGTCTGCACAAGGTCCAGGCTGCCAATGTCCTCTTTTTTGATCTTCTTTCCACTGGTCGTTCGCGGCGCCACGTCCGCCACAGCCGCCGCCATGATCAGGATGTCGGCTTTACCGATCCGTTTTCTGATCTCTTCAAACATATCTTTTGTCGTTTCCGTATCTATCCTTTCGACACCCGACGGCCATGGAAGTCCGGTCGGCCCCGAGACCATAGTGACTTCCGCGCCTCTTCTCGACGCTTCTTCAGCGATCGCGAATCCCATCTTTCCCGATGAGTAGTTTCCTATAAACCTCACGGAGTCTATGGGTTCACGGGTACCTCCAGCGGTGACGATGACCTTCTTCCCTTTAAGCTGGCTTCGTTTTTTGATCGCTCTTTCGGTTACTCCTACGATCTCATCTACATCCGCCATCCTGCCCATACCTTCGCCCTCGGCCAGTTTCCCTCGGACCGGGCCTATCATGCCGATACCCCTATGCCTTAGGATGTCGAGGTTTGCCTGAGTGGCTTGATTCGACAGCATGCTGGTATTCATGGCCGGCGCTATCAGCACCGGGCATCTGGCCGCGATCACAAGAGTGCTTAAGAGATCATCTCCGATACCATGCGCCATCTTGGCGATGAAATCGGCTGTCGCCGGAGCGATCAGAAATATATCGGCATCTTTCGCCGATGTGACGTGAAACAAGGGATCAGGCAGGTCTTCCGCAAACATTGAAGTCGCTACGTAGTCTCCGCTTACAGTTCTGAATGTTAGAGGAGTAACGAATCTTGTCGCCGCATCAGTCATGACGACCCTCACATCGTGGCCTTTTTCCTTCAAGCGCCTTACGATATCGATTGATTTATACGCGGATATCCCGCCGGTTACACCCAGTAAGATCATTATTTTGAGGTCTTTTTTGTGGTTTTCGTCTTTTTCGTGGCTTTAACAAGCTCTTTTGCTTTCGCAGTCGCCTTCGTCTTTTCTGTCTTCTTCTCTTTTTCACCGTCTTTACTTTTTAAAGGCTTTTTACTCTTCACTTTCAGTACTTCAAGTGCTTCCTCGACTTTTTTGGCCTGTTTGTTCTCCTCGACGCCCTCTTTCTTGTCTTTACTGGTTTTAAGTATCTCCGGTATCTCGATCTTCGGTTTTGATTCTTTCTTTGACGCTATCTGCAAAGCAGTCTCTTTTATCTCCGCTTCAGTCTGTTCTTCGATCGAAGCAAGGCTATCAAGCTCACCCTCGACTGCAGCTAGACCTTTCTTGGACTCTTCCGCCTCTTCATCCTGACCACTTGGATAGATGATCTTTATCCGATCGCTACCGATCTCTTTCAGGGCTATCATGACCGGTTTTCTATCCACGATATCATTCATATCCGGCGGTAACGTATTTTCTGAGACGGCATCTCCACGCCCGAGTGCGTTCATAAAATCTATGATCTGACGTGTTCTCTTAGCGGCGCCCATCACTAGAGCGAACTTGCTATTTGCCTTTAGTCTTAGCTCTTCTATCTTGGGTTCCGTCAACTTGGCATCCCTTCGGTCCCATATGAGTCTATTATTGCTTTAAGTTCCGACGCTGCTTCAGTCAGATCCTTGTTCACAATGACGTAATCATACTCGTCCATAAGATCCATCTCGGTCTTTGCTGCTTCGATACGTTGACGCCTGGACTGTTCGTCCTCTGTCTTCCGCTTTTTTAGACGTTCCCTCAACTCGTCAAGTGAGGGAGGCGCGATGAAAATCAACACTGCCTCCCTCACAATATCTCTGATCTGTCTCGCGCCCTGCACATCTACCGCAAGGATCAGCGATTTTCCGTTTTTCAATCCATCTTCGATTTGTTCCCTGGGCGTTCCATACGATTCACCGTGTACTTCAGCCCACTCGATCAAACCGTTTTCCCGTTTTGCCTTTTCAAAATCCGCCGGCGATAAAAAGAGGTAATGTTTCCCGCTTTCTTCGCCTTTCCTGGGACCTCTAGTGGTCGCCGTGACGACTCTGGTAAGGTCTTTTCGCTCGCGCAACACCTCACTTAAGAGAGTCGTCTTGCCGGCGCCGGACGGTCCGGATATTACAAAGAGCTTACCTTCCTTGCTTTGAAAGTCGCTCGTTATTTCGTGACCTTTTTTAGCAATCCTTCTTTTTGGCGTACGCCGAGACCTTGAACTCTCCTGGACGTACTGATCCCTAGCTCATCAAGGATCGCTGCAGCTCTTACCTTGCCGATTCCAGGCAATGACTCCAGGACCGAGCTGACCTTCATACGTCCGACGACCTTGTCGTCCGCTTTATCAAGGACCTGCTTCAACGTCATGTTACCGTTCTTAAGCTTCGCCCGAAGCTCGGCGCGCTGGCGGCGGACTTCCAATGCCTTCTTCAGAGCCGCTTGTCTTTCCGCTGTTGATAGACTTGGTAATGCCATACTACTCCCTCCTTAAGAATGTTAAGCTGGTGACTGCGACAATTATACTAACAAGCATACTAGTTGGCAACACAAATCGAAGTTTTTTTAAAGACGACGGCTTCCAGGACTTACAAGAGGTAGACCCTGTTTTTCAAGCGGGCATTCCTCCGGCTTGTATATTTTTTCCGACGCCGAGACTAGAGAGTGCACCTGTACACCTGCCATCTCTTTCTTGTCTCCCCTGTTCAATAGGCACGACAGACCCACTACATGCCCTTTGTTCTCCCTTATTATCTCGATCACTTCGCGGACCGATCCGCCTGTCGTTATGACGTCTTCCACCACCAATATCCGTTCATCTTGATCTATTTTGAAACCCCGCCGTAATTTCATCTTTTCATTCTCACGTTCCGCAAAAATAAACCTTGCACCCATTGCAAGGGCCACCGAAAAGCCTAATATGAGCCCCCCGACCGCCGGTGATATCACCGCATCTATCTGACGGCCTTCCCAGAAGCGCGCTATCTCGTCTCCGAGTTTTTCGGTCAATCCCGGATGTTCAAAGACTTTCGCGCATTGATAATACGTATCCGAATGTAAACCTGAAGATAGGACAAAGTGACCCTTTTGGACGGCGCCTGTACCGGTTAGAATCTCTATGATCTCTTCCTGGTTCATATGGCTACCCCCTGATCCTATCCAATATAGTCATCGCGGCCGATCCGGGGTCTTTGCTCTGCGTTACCGGCCGGCCTACGACTAAATAATCCGCACCGTTCTTGATCGCCGCTTCGGGAGTCGATATCCTCTTCTGATCATCCTTTGGCGTACTGTCCAACCGTATCCCGGGAACGAGCACCTTCAGTCCCTGATGGGCATCCTTGATCCTGACCGCATCATCGCCCGAAGCGACGACGCCGTCAAGTCCGGAAGCAGAAGCGAATTCGACCAGTCGGTCCACACCCCGCTCGGCGCCGTCGAATCCTAGCATTCTCAGCCATTCATCATCGATACTAGTGAGGATCGTGACCCCCATGACAAGCGGTTTCTTGATGCCAAGCCTTTCAGCCTGTTCGGCTGTAGCTTGCGCAGCGCCTTTCATCATATCTATACCACCAAACGTATGTATAGTAAACATCTTTACGCCGAAGCTTGTGATGTCCCGCACAGTTTGCGTTACCTGCTGCGGGATGTCGAAAAGCTTCAAGTCTAGGAATACATCCATCCCTATCGACTTGATCATCCCGATCAGTTCCGGACCGTGCGCGTTGAAGGAGGTCGAACCTATCTTGACTACCCTGACGATGTCTCTTAGGCTGTTTGCGAGCCTCAATATTCCACTTAGATCAGGCGTGTCTATAGCTATGATCAGCCTATCGTCAGGTAGGCTCACAGCTCCACCTTCCCTATGATCTCCCGTACATCTTCGCAGCCCGTCTTTTCAAGATGATCCGATATCCCACTTATGATCTTCATCATGATACCGGGATCGACAAAATTGGCCGTTCCTACCTGTACGGCGGTCGCCCCTGCCAGAAGAAACTCGATCGCGTCCCCGGCGTTCATGATGCCCCCGATACCGATGACCGGTATATTTACAGCGCGCGACACGTCGTAGACCATCTTCACGGCGATCGGCTTGACGGCCGGTCCCGACAGTCCTCCATATCCCCTTCCTATCTTCGGTTTTCTTGTCATTATGTCTATCGACATACCGAATATAGTGTTTATGAGAGATATTGCGTCGGCTCCGGCCTCCTCGACAGCCACTGCCGCTTCAACGAACACACCGGTATTCGGTGTCAGCTTGACGATTATGGGAAAACTGGATACCAGCTTGATCTCAGCCGTGACAAGGGCAGCCATCTCGGGCTGGCTTCCGAACTGCACGCCTCCGCGATCGATATTCGGACATGATACATTGATCTCGACCGCCTTCACCGTCTTTTGAGCGTGCTTGGCCTCTCCCAGCTTAGCGACCGTCTCCGCGAACTCATCTATCGTTTCCCCGGCGATCGACACGATCACAGGAACACCGGCTCTGGCCAGGAACGGAAGTTCTTGATCTATGAAGGCCGCTACGCCTTTGTTCTCCAATCCGATAGAATTCAGCATACCCGACGAAGTCTCGCATATCCTGGGGACGGGATTTCCCGTCCGCTCATGCAGCGTTATGCTTTTCGGGATATATGCTCCCAGCCTCTTTATATCGATCAGCCCATCAGCTTCTCTTATATTGAACGTTCCGGACGCGTTCATTACCGGGTTCTTCAACCTGATCCCTGCGACATCGACCGCCATCCTAGCCACAAATGCTCACTGCCTCACCAGTACGTGAATATGATTCGCAGTATTGCCTTTACCCACGAACACAGCTACTCTTTGGCCTTTTTTTAAGTCTTTGAATGCTATCTTTTCATCGCCCTTGATGCCTTGATCGTCGATTATCAATCCCAGCCAGATCAAAGCGTCCCTTGACAGATAAAAGGTGCGGTCTTGTCCGTTCGATTCTTTTTTTACAGTGATCTTCGGGCCTATCAGGCTCCACTCTGTTTTCACGATCGTTCCCGTAAAGTACTCCGTGTATATTCCCGTCGGCTCTCTATAGATATGTTCGTCCGTGACCTCGGTGTTATATCCTGATAAACGCTCTTGGCCTATCCACACGATTAGCCCGATCAGGGCCACGAACAGAATCCCCGCGATCATCAGGACCCATATTTTTTTCTTGTTTACCATTTTATCTCGTCCGATCTGAAGACCGGCCCTTCTTTACAGACCCTTTTCAGGCCGTCGATCGTGTCGACGACACATGACAGACATGCCCCCAACCCGCACGCCATCTTTTCTTCCAGCGATACTTCACAAGGTACGTTATAGATGCCGGCTATAGTCGCCGTCCTGGCCATCATCTCTTTGGGACCGCACGCATAAACTCTTATAGATCCGCCTATGGTCTGGTCCAGAAGCGCCTGTTCGAACAGGTCGGTTATATAACCACGTCTGCCGGCGCTGCCGTCTTCCGTGGTCTGCCAGACATCACACCCGATTTCCTTGAAGTCTGATACGCTTAACAGGCCCTCCTTTGTCTTCGCTCCGATCAGAAGCTTTGACTCTTTTACCAATCCCTTAAGACGTTGCGCCACAAAGAACAGCGGCGCCGCTCCCATACCCCCTGCCACCAGGACCGCCCTATCCGGTTTTTCGGAAAGATCGAAACCGTGCCCGAGGGGCCCAAGGACATCGATCTCCTCTCCGGATTTTTTCTTCGACAACAACCGGGTGCCCCTCCCTATTGTGCCGTAAAGAAGGCTGATCTTATCTTCGTCTTCCACAGCATGAACACTTATCGGTCTTCTTAACAGGGGATCGTTTCCCGGGTTTACCCGGATATGCAGAAACTGTCCCGGCTGTGAATCATGCGCCAGTTCTCTGGATGACAGCGTCATCTTATATACGCCGGACGCGACGACTAGATTTGAGATTATCTCTGCTGTCTTGTTCAGCATTTAAGGCCTTCTTTGTCCTTATGATAATCCTGTATAGCCCGGACGCTTATATCTTCTTTCCTCATAGCGTCTATGCCCTGGACAGCCGCTTGCGCTGCGGAGATCGTGGTTATGCAGGGTACACCGTAAAAAGACGCGGCCGTACGGATATGATAACCGTCCGTCCTCGGGCCTTTCCCTAGCGGTGTGTTGATGACAAGGTTTATCTTGTCTTGCTTTATGAGATCGATGACATTCGGGCTGCCTTCCTGGATCTTCAACACCTGTTTGACCCGGACTCCCGCACCATCGAGAGCCTCACCCGTCCCCTCGGTCACATATATGTCGAACCCCATGTCCTTCAGGCTTTTTGCTATCAGGACTATAGACCGTTTGTCTTTGTCGTTTACGCTTATGAAAACGCTTCCTTCCAGAGGAAGCGTTTGACCGGCCGCCGTCTCGGCTTTGGCGAAAGCCTTGCCGAAACCGATATCTATCCCCATGACCTCACCGGTCGACTTCATCTCCGGGCCAAGCACCGTGTCCACCTCCGGAAAACGGCCGAATGGCAATACCGCTTCTTTTATAGAAATATATCCGGTCTTTTTTATCTCCTTGATATCAAGGTCTTTGAGTTTCTTACCTACCATCACACGCGCCGCTATCTTCGCCATCGGTATGCCGACAGTCTTGCTGACGAACGGGACCGTCCTTGAAGCGCGCGGATTGACCTCCAACACGTATACTTCATCGTCTTTCACCGCGAATTGTATATTGATGAGCCCGACCACTTTCAACGATAAAGCAAGTTGTCTTGTAGCCGCCGCTACGGCCTTCAGGATCTTTGTGCCCATCGAATACGGAGGGATCACGCATGCGCTGTCGCCGGAATGGATACCGGCTTCCTCGATATGCTCCATGATCGCGCCGATCATCACATCTTTTCCATCACATACGGCATCCACATCCAGTTCTATGGCCCCTTCCAGGAATTTATCGATCAGAATGGGGCGCTCCGGCGATGCCTTTACTGCCGACCTTATGTACTTCTCAAGGCTGGCTTCCGTATATACGATCTCCATCGCCCTACCTCCGAGGACGTACGAAGGCCTGACCACTACCGGATAACCGATCCTCTTCGCCACCCTGACGGCCTCTTTATACGATGTCGCAGTCCCATGAGACGGGATGTTCATGCCCATCTTCTTAAGCTTGGATCCGAATCGTTTTCTGTCCTCCGCCAGATCGATGTTGTCCGGACTTGTCCCGAGGATATTCACCCCCGCTTTATGTAATCCCTCAGCCAGTTTCAAAGGTGTCTGCCCTCCGAACTGGACGACTACACCGAAGGGCTCTTCAGCTTCGATGATGTTCATCACATCCTCGAACGTCAGAGGCTCGAAGAACAGCTTGTCGGAGGTGTCATAGTCGGTCGATACCGTTTCCGGATTACAGTTGACCATGATCGCCTCGTATCCTTCTTCCTTAAGCGCAAAAGCCGCATGTACGCAACAATAATCAAATTCTATTCCCTGGCCTATCCTATTCGGGCCGCTGCCTAAGATGATCACCTTTTTTTGATCGGATCTTCTTATCTCGCTCTCGGACTCATACGTCGAATAGTAGTAAGGCGTGTAAGCCTCGAACTCAGCCGCACAGGTATCCACCAGCTTGTATGTCGGTTCAATGCCAAGTTTCTTACGATACGCTCTCGCTGTCAGCTCATCGACTCCAGTCATATGCGCTATCTGCTGATCGGCGAATCCGAGTTGTTTCGCGGCCTTCATTAGCCTGGGCTGTATCCTTTCTAACGATCCTACCTCTCTGATCTCGCCTTCGAATTCCAGTATCTGCTTGATCTGGTCCAGAAACCACGGATCGATACCGCTCGACTCGTATATCTTCTCTATCGTCATCCCTTTCGCGAGAGCGTGTTTTATATAAAACAGCCTGTCCTGGGTCGGTCTGCTTATTAACTCCTGAAGCCGGTCCTCGTCGATGTCGTCGGCCCCGTCCGATCCGAGCCCCGCCCTGCCGATCTCCAGTGAACGGAACCCCTTTTGCAGCGCTTCTTTGAACGTCCTGCCTATGCTCATCGCCTCACCGACCGATTTCATCTTCGTTGTCAGTGTCGTGTCGGCTTCCGGGAATTTCTCGAACGCCCAACGTGGTATCTTCACGACGACGTAGTCGATGGTCGGCTCGAAACAAGCGGGTGTTTTCTTAGTGATGTCGTTAGGTATCTCATCGAGAGTGAATCCTACAGCCAACAACGCGGCGATCTTGGCGATCGGGAATCCGGTCGCCTTGGAGGCTAGCGCGGAAGAACGCGATACGCGAGGGTTCATCTCGATCACCAGCATACGACCCGTATCCGGATGTATGGCGAACTGGATGTTCGACCCCCCTGTCTCGACGCCGATCTCTCTGATTATATCTATCGATGCGTCCCTCAGGCGCTGGTACTCGACATCGGTCAGAGTCTGCGCCGGTGCGACGGTGATCGAATCGCCCGTATGTATGCCCATCGGGTCGAGATTCTCGATCGGGCATACGATGACCACGTTGTCTTTCAGATCACGCATGACCTCTAGCTCATATTCCTTCCAGCCGATGACCGATTCCTCGATAAGGACTTCATTTATCATGCTCTGGCGTAAACCGCTGGTAATGATGTTTTCGAATTCACCGATATTCCTCGCGATACCCCCGCCGCTCCCTCCGAGTGTAAAACTTGGCCTTATTATTACGGGAAAATCGGTATTCTTAAGAATGTCGTGCGCCTCTTCCATCGAGTATGCAAAACCGCCTTTTGGAAGCTCCAGCCCGATACTCTTCATCGCCTTGTCGAAAAGATTCCGGTCTTCCGCCTTCTTTATAGCCTCCAGTTTGGCGCCTATCATCTCAACGCCGTAATCCCTCAAGTCCCCGGCTTCAGCCAAAGCGACTGCCGTGTTCAGACCCGTCTGACCCCCCAACGTCGGTAGAAGCGCGTCAGGCCGTTCTTTCTTGATGATCTCCCTCACCATATCAGGGGTTATCGGTTCGATATATGTCTTGTCCGCGAATTCCGGATCTGTCATTATCGTCGCGGGATTGGAGTTGACCAGTATTACCTTGTAACCGTGGCTCCGCAACACTTTGCAGGCCTGTGTGCCGGAATAGTCGAATTCACACGCCTGCCCGATCACAATCGGCCCACTACCGATGATCAATATCTTCTGAATATCAGTCCGCTTAGGCATTTAGCTCATCATCTCTATAAACGCGTCAAACAGGTATTTCGAATCGTGGGGACCTGGCGACGCTTCCGGATGATACTGGACGGAGAAAGCGGGAACATCCTTGCATCTCAAGCCTTCGACCGTTTTATCGTTCAGGTTTACGTGTGTTACCTCGATGTTCCGCGCTTGCTTTCGATCGAAGGACTCCGCGTCGACCGCGAAACCATGGTTCTGTGATGTTATTTCAACGGTCCTGTCCTTTAGATTCATCACAGGGTGGTTCGCTCCTCTGTGTCCGAACTTCAACTTGAAAGTCTTACCGCCAAGCGCTAGACCGAGTAGCTGATGGCCCAGGCATATGCCGAAAACCGGCACCTTTCCAAGCAGGTCTTTTATAGTCTCGATGGCATACGTTACAGCAGCCGGATCGCCCGGGCCGTTGCTTAACATCACGCCGTCGGGCTTTTGCTTTAAGATCTCCTTAGCGCCCGTAGACGCAGGCATTATCAGCACCCTGCATCCCCGTTCAGTAAGCTCTCTTACGATGTTGTGCTTGGCTCCGTAGTCCATCAGCACCACGTTGAATATCGGGTCATCTATTTCGTAGAGTGTATAGGATATATCTGTTGTGACCTCGCGCACCAGGTCCAATCCTATGATCGATGGGTATCTAAGAAGTCTCTCTTTGAGCGTATCGATATCCGTGCCGCTACTCGAGATAGCCCCTTTCATCGCTCCTTCCAACCTTATATGCTTGGTCAAAGCCCTTGTGTCTATCCCTTGAATGCCGACGATCCCGTTTTCCTTTAAATAGGGATCAAGTCCACCGGTGGCTCGATGGTTGCTGTAAAGCGAAGAGGCCTCCTTGACTATAAACCCGGCAGCCCAGATCCCGCTCGATTCAGTGTCATCAGCATTTACACCGTAGTTTCCTATATGGGGATAAGTCATTGTGATCATCTGCCCGCGGTAAGAAGGATCTGTCAGTATTTCCTGGTATCCGGTCATGCTCGTATTGAAGACTACTTCGCCGAAAGCTTCGCCTGTGGCTCCCAGTACATCGCCTTCCAGATACCATCCGTCTTCAAGTAGAAGTACAGCCGGCTTTTTCAAGCCTTTACCGCCTCCTTCTCAAGCGCATCGCCGCTAACGATATTCCCGTTCACCATAGTCAGGACTGCTTTTCCCGTTAATCTCCATCCGTTGAACGGTGTGTTCCTCGACAGTGATGCCATCTTTGTTCTATCGACCTTGACTTCAGCTTTCGTGTCGATAAAAGTGATGTCGGCGCTCGATCCCTCTTTCAGGGAACCCGACCCGTGCGTATCCATCTTCAGGATATGTGCCGGATTGACACTCATCTTTTCTATCAATCGTCCGATCGATAGTATGTTCTTACCGACGATATGAGTAAGCATCAGACTGACCGTTGTTTCCAGCCCGATCATGCCGAAAGCCGCGTATTCGAACTCGCATTCCTTTTCTTGAGGCGCATGTGGAGCGTGATCCGATGCGATCGCATCGATCGTCCCGTCCTTCAGGCCCGTTATTAAGGCTTTCACATCATCCTTCGACCTTAACGGTGGGTTTACCTTTAAGTCCGTGTTGTAATCAATGAGATCGGCGTCCGTAAGCACCAGGTGATGCGGCGTCACGTCGCAAGTCAAGTTCGAACATGCCTTTTTCGCCCGTCTGATCAATTCGACCGATCCGCCGGTCGATACATGCGTGAAATGTACGCGGGCTCCCGTAAGCCGCGCCAGCAGGATATCCCGCGCGACCATCGTCTCTTCCGCTTCAGCCGGGATCGGTCTAAGGCCCAGTAAAGTCGAGTAGTAACCCTCGTTCATCTGCCCTTTTTTTGACAGGTTCCTGTCTTCAGCATGTACTATCATGGGGATATCGAACATCTTGGCGTATTCAAGGACGCGTCTCATGACTTCCGCATCCATCACACCGCGTCCGTCGTCTGAGAATGCACAAGCTCCGGATTTTAACATGTCTCCCATCTCAACCAGTTCTTTACCTTCAAGACCTTTTGTCATGGCCCCGACCGGCCAGACGTTCACCCAGCCGACATCCCTGGCTTTTTCTTTTATCATCTTTACGACAGTCGCCGTATCAACGACCGGTTTAGTGTTTGCCATACACGCTATTGATGTGAAACCGCCTCTGGCCGCGGCCTCCGTACCGGATGCGATCGTCTCCTCATCCTCACGTCCCGGCTCCCGGAGATGCACGTGCATATCTATCAGCCCCGGACAGACTATAAGTCCCCTCGCATCTATCTCCTTGACCTCTTTGATATCCTTGATATCCTTGGCGATACACTCTATTCTCCCATCTCTCACCATTACATCCATGATCTCATCGATCCCTTGCGAGGGGTCTGTGACTCTCCCGCCCCTTATAAGATGATCAGACAATCTCGGCACCCCCCAATAACAGATATAGAACCGCCATGCGTACCGCCACACCGTTTGCCACCTGTTCAGTTATCAGAGTCTGCGGCAGGTCGGCCACATCCGACGCGATCTCTACGCCCCTGTTCATCGGACCGGGATGCATTATCAAGACATCCTTTTTCGCCCTCATGATCCGCTCTTTGTTAAGTCCGAACAGCGCCGCGTATTCCCTGATCGACGGGAAAAGGCTTTCCTCTTGACGTTCCAGCTGTATACGCAGCATGTAAAGGACATCGGCCCATTCAATGGAGTCATCCAGATCGTAGTCGACTTGCGCTCCCATCATCTCTATCTCCGCCGGTAGCAATGTCGGCGGGCCTACCACCTTGACCTCCGCTCCCATCTTGTTCATCGCCAGGATATTGGAGCGCGCTACGCGGCTATGGGATATATCTCCAACAATAGCTATTTTCAATCCCTCCAGGCTGCCTACTTTCTCCTGGATCGTGAATAGGTCGAGCAGCGCTTGTGTCGGATGTTCGTGAGAACCGTCGCCCGCGTTAACAACACTTAAGTGAGTGGTGCGGGCCAGAAAATGAGATGATCCGGATGCCGAATGCCTCATCACTACAAGATCCGCGTTCATCGCCTCAAGCGTTTCTGCGGTGTCCTTCAGTGACTCTCCCTTGGCAAGAGCCGAGCTTTTAGCCGAGAAGTTCACGGTATCCGCGCTAAGACGCTTTCCGGCAAGTTCAAAAGATGTACGCGTTCGCGTACTGGGCTCAAGGAACAAGTTTACGATCGTCCGGCCACGGAGCGCCGGGACCTTCTTGATCGTCCGTTTCGACACCTCTTTGAATGAAAGAGCGGTATCGAGAATAAGCTCGATCTCATCCTTCTCAAGCTCCCTGATCCCCAACAGATCTTTGCTCTTTAGCTTGGTTTTCGTCTCACTCACTTTCTTCACCGACAACGACTTCGTCTTTTTTATCCTCTTCGATCAGCTTGACCCTGACTTCTTCTTTCCCGGCCGTAGGGATGTTTTTGCCTACGTAATCCGCTCTTATCGGCAACTCCCTGTGACCTCTGTCTATCATCACTGCCAGCTGTATACTTGACGGCCTGCCATAGTCCATTATTGCGTCCATGGCGGCCCTCGTTGTCCGGCCGGTGTATAGTACGTCGTCGATCAGGATGATCTGTTTTCCAGTCATATCAAAAGGTATTTCCGTCTGATACCCCGGTGATTTGATCTGCATGTCCACGTCATCGCGATAGAAGGTTATATCCAGAGTCCCCAGAGGCAGTTCCGTGCCCTCGATTTCGGCTATCTTCTGCTTTATCCTTACGGCGAGATGGACTCCCCTTTTCCTTACGCCGATTAAAGCCAGATCGGACGCGCCTTTGTTCTTTTCGAGTATCTCATGAGCTATCCTCGTCAGCGCCCTGTTCATGTCGTCATCCGTCAGTATTGTAGCCCGCTCCCTGAACACCAATGAACCTCCCAAGCTTGTAGCTTGTGGCTTGTAGCTGGTTTATTGTTTTGGTTTTTACTAGCTACCCGCTACCAGCCACTAGCCCATCTTTGCTTTTATCTAATAAAAATACCTTCTCGCAAGGTACGCAAGAAGGCATCATGATCTAAGCTTAGACATATTCTGTTGGCTGCTCCTTGCTAGCCTCGCCGGACTAGACTTAAAGGCCTAATCAATTATATGAAGAGGATGTCGAGGATGTCAAGGATGTCGAGGATAAAGATAAGAAGGAAAACTACTCTGGGATGACTTGGATTAGTTTTTGTCTGATGAGGTCTAATATTTTGTCAGTTCGCGCTTTCTTTTCGGCGGGATCGCTGACTCCGAGAAGGTCTTCGGGTATGTTGAAAGGCTTTCCTATCTTCACGGTCACCTTCGGAAAGGCCGGAGATCTTCGTCCTGCCGGCCATATCCTGTCAGTGCCTTTCATGCCTACCGGTATTATCTGAGCACCGCTCTTCAGCGCGATAAAGGCGATTCCTGGTTCAAAAGAGCCCAGCCCTTCACGTCTGATCCTCGTACCTTCCGGAAACAGGCCCAGCACTTTTTGTTCATCGAGGATCTCGAAAGACCTCTTTAGCGCCGCTCGATCTGCCTCACCGCGACGCACCGGAAACGTACCGATCACCCTAAGAAACAGCCCGAATAGGCCTTTGCTGACGATCTCCGTCTTGCCCATGAAGTGGACCCGTCTGACGACGCCGAGGTCGATGATGACAGGATCTACATAGCTATTGTGGTTGGCGACCGCGATGAGTTGACCTTTCTTCGGAACGTTATTTCTACCCTCGACCCTCAAGCGGAAAAGGATCTTTGCCAGTACATAACATATAGGCCAAAGGATCCAATATAGGACCATTTTTCCTAGACCCTTTCTTTGCTCTTGATAAGGGATGCCACCTCGTCGACTACTTCCTGGATGGTCTTATCGGTCGTATCTAAGACGAATGAGTCCGCCGGTTTTTTTAGAGGGGAATTATTGCGGGTGGAATCATATTCGTCTCTTTTTCTCATCTCCGATTCAAGCGCTTGTATCTCCAGATCGACACCGGCTGTTTTTAGATCTATCTGCCGCCTTCTTGCCCTTTCCTCAACTGACGCATCAAGGTATATCTTGATCGTCGCATCCGGGAAAACAACCGTTCCGATGTCACGTCCTTCGATGACAGCACCCTTCCCGGCTGCAAGAGCCATCTTTCTCTGTGTCGCCACCATCGCTTCTCGTACACCGCCAAGCGATGAGACGGCCGATACATTCCTTGTCACTTGAAGTGTTCTTATATCATCCGTAACATCGATGCCGTCTATGAGGACTTTGTCTTCAGATAACTCTAGGTTTGACTTAAAAGCCATATCGCTCAATGTCGGCTCTTCAAGAGGATCGATGCCGTTCTTCAGCGCTTTCCATGTAAGGGCGCGATACATGGCTCCCGTGTCTATGTAAGTAAGACCCGTTCGTTCCGCGATGATCCTGGCGATCGTACTCTTACCCGAACCCGCCGGCCCGTCGATGCTGACGATCATCTTATTTCGCGGCACGCTGCAATACCTTTTCGAATCCGGGAAAAGACACTTGCATGCATTCGGCGCCGCGTATCGTCGTCTCCCCGTCGGCGACCAGTCCGGCTATTGCCATCGCCATCGCGATCCGATGGTCACCGTAGCTTTCAACCTGACAACCCTTTAGCGGAGTAGGCCCTTTAACAATAAAACCGTCATCTATCTCCTTTACGTCGGCTCCCATTTTTTGAAGACCATCGACGATCGCTTTTATGCGATCCGTCTCTTTGACTCTAAGCTCACCTATATCATCGAATATCGTCTGTCCCTCCGCTTGAGTAGCAACGACTGCCAGAACAGGTATCTCATCGATCAACCTTGGTATGATATCACCTGAGATCCTTGCGTTTTTCAGTCTGCCTGACTTGACGATTATGTCCGCTCTCGACTCCTGGCATTTCATGCTCATCCTGTCGAACATGATATCCGCCCCCATGTCCTTTAGTACATCTATCATACCCGTCCTTGTCTGGTTTACTCCTACCTGCCGGATCGTCAACTCCGAATCCCCGGTGATCAACGCCCCCGCAATAAAGAACGCAGCTGAAGAGATATCAGCCGGAATATCTACATCCATCGCTTTCGGCTGCGATCCACCTTGAACCGATATCAATAACCCCTTTATGGATATGTCTACGCCCATAAAACGCAGCATCCTTTCCGTATGATCGCGTGAAAGATGGGGTTCGGTGATGGTCGTCTCCCCGTCCGCGAGAAGCCCCGCTATGATCAGAGCAGACTTGATCTGGGCGCTGGCGATCGAAGAGGTATATCGTATCCCGGAAAGGCGACCTCCCCTTATCGCAAGCGGAAGTCTGCTGGCTTTGTCTCTGCCCCAGATCGAAGCCCCCATCCTGACCAGTGGATCCGTCACCCGGTTCATAGGGCGTTGCCGGAGCGAATCATCTCCCGTGATCGTAGAAAAAAAATCCTGTCCGGATAAAAGTCCCGTTACCAGCCTTGCAGTAGTGGCAGAGTTGCCGGCGTCAAGGATATCCTCCGGTTCTTTGAAACCGTGAAGCCCTCTGCCGTGAATAGCCAGCTTTTCTCCGCCTATGCCTTCTATCTTTATCCCCAGTTCGGAAAGGCATCTTAAAGTCGATAAACAGTCTCCGGTATTTAAGAAACCTGTGGCCGTCGTTTTGCCGCTCGACATCGCGCCTATGATCGCCGCCCGGTGTGAGATCGATTTATCCCCCGGTAGCTCAAGCTCTCCCTGCAACCCCTTGATTTTATTTATTCTTAGATCCAAACTTCATCCTTCAGCTCTTCAGCCTTCAACACTTTATATGAAGCGTCCTTCGACACTGAGCGTATATCCTTTTTCTCTTAAGATGGCAGCGGCTCGGTCAGCTTCGTCCTTGCCGAAGACGGCCAGTTTCAACACGCCCGTATCTCCTTCTGTAGTGTGAACGATCTGCACATCCTCTATGTTGATACCGATTTTTCCTATGGCAAGCGTTATCTCGGACAGGACGCCCGGTTTGTTCGGTATGGCTATAAGGAGATTATATACATCGACCTCAGACGGTTTTCCGCTCTTGAGCCGCTTTCTCACATCGCTGGCCGATTCGAACCATGCCACCAGCCCCTCTCGATCGCTCGCCGCTATCAGGCTTTTCACCTCGTCAAGACCGGTCTCAAAATCGCCCAGGATATCAAGGATGGACTTCCGGTTTTCAAGGCATATATCGACCCATATATTATGATCGCTGGCCGCTATCCTCGTCATATCGTAGAAACCGCCGGCTGCTATCTGGAATATGCTCTCATACTCTTCTTTCTCTTCTGAAGCCAGATTGACCAGGCCCGCGGCTAGAATATGCGGTAGATGGCTGACGGTCGCCGCAACCCTGTCATGAGCCTGCGGATCGAGTGAAAGGATGCGTGCCCCTGTCCTGGACAGCAGGTTGTAGAGCAGTTTTAAAGCATTGAGGTCCGTCTTTCCCGTCGGTGTAAGGATATACGAGCAGTTGCGAAAAAGATCCCTGTTGGCCGCCTCGACACCTGACATCTCGGAACCCGCCATCGGATGTCCTCCGATGAAGTGTATCCCGGGTTCTATCGCCTTTTCGATCTCCTTGACGATCGTCTCTTTCGTGCTGCCGACGTCCGTCAGGATCGCCCCTTCTTTCATATGGGGTATGACCTGTTTTGCCATATCGACGATGCTCGATACTGGAGTCGCTATGAATACTATATCGGCATCCCCGACGGCCTCGGCCGGATCGAGATAGCCGGCATCTATGGCACCTATTATCCGCGCCGAGTCAAGTGATTTTTGCTTACGGGCTACACCGCTGACATGTTCCACCCTGGCCAGCTGTTTCAATGCCAGCCCGAGCGAGCCTCCGATCAGCCCGATGCCTATTATCGTTACCGATCTGACCTCGGACAATACTACATCTCTTTCCCGAAAACAGCTCCCGTTTTCTTAAGTTCGTCCATCAGCAAGTCGAACTTGTTGTATTTTAGTGATTGGGCACCGTCGCTTAAAGCATCTTCCGGGTTTGGGTGGACTTCTATCAAGACGCCATGCGCTCCTACCGCCATCGCCGCCATGGAAAGCGGTTCTATCAGGTCCCATCGTCCTGCAGCGTGTGAAGGATCGACAAGTATCGGCAGATGCGATAGCATCTTTACCAATGCCACCGCGCTTATATCCAGAGTGTTCCTCGTATACGTCTCAAATGTCCTTATTCCTCGTTCGCAAAGTATGACGTTCGGATTCCCACCGCTCATAACGTACTCGGCCGCCATCAACAACTCTTCGATGGTCGCGCTCAAGCCCCTCTTTATTAGCACCGGCTTTTCATACATGCCGACTTCTTTCAATAGCAGGAAGTTCTGCATGTTCCGGGCGCCGATCTGTAGGACGTCCGCATACTCCGCCACCAATTCTACATCCCCGGCATCCATTACCTCGGTAACGACCGGCAGGCCTGTCGCCTCCCTGGCCTCCGCAAGTATCTTCAGGCCATCTTCTCCCAGTCCTTGGAAACTGTATGGTGAACTCCGTGGCTTGAAAGCACCCCCTCGAAGCATGCCGGCACCGGCCTTCTTGACCATCTTTGCGATCTCTACCATCTGGTCTTTGCTCTCGACAGCGCATGGGCCTGCCGCGACAATGAAACTGTTTCCGCCAATGGACAAATCGCCTACTTTGACGATCGTATCCTCTTCTTTAAAGTCGCGGCTAACCAGCTTAAACGGCTTTAATATAGGAACGACCTTTTCCACTCCGGGAAACGCCGAAAGCGGAAGTTCCCTTGCTTTTGCCGTATCACCGAGCAAGCCGATTATAGTCTTGAACTCGCCTCGAGACACATGTACATCAAGACCGACGCTTTTCACCTTATCGATAAGGTGCTGTACTTCTTCGTCGGTTGCGCCGTCGCGCATTATCACCATCATGCGCCAGTCACTCTCTTCCCTTCGAACCCCACCATAATTGATTCCTCCCTTTTAGGACTAAGATTTAGTAATAAAGTTTATCACATATGAAGATGCCTTGATAGCGGCTTGTAGCGTGTAGCTACCAGCTCGTTTAGGCTTGCTGGATGATCGAAACGACCTTTTTCGCGGTGTCGGCTGTGATCTCCGTGCACATCTGTTTGACTTCCTTGCTGGCAAAGGGACGTCTTCTACGAAGTTGCCTGCAACATGTAGTCGCGTATTCCTCCTCGAACCAGTCCGCCAGCTGTTTGTTCACCCGCGCTATGCTTGATGTAGCCGGACTTGCCTTTGCCGGGCCTAAAAACATGCCTATGGCGATCGCTCCTCCGTTAAGCGCTCCGCATATGCATCCGCTAAATCCGACGCCTCCGCCAAGACCTGAAGTAACCTTGATTATCTCATCCGGGATGTCTATTGCGAACGCGTTGCAGACTGCCATGACCACAGATTGGGCGCAGTTGTAGTCATGTGTGTAGTAGTATTCCGCTTTCTTATAAGCGATATCTTCTTTGTTTCCGAGTTCTTCTTCCGTCCGCATCTAATGATCCCCCAAATGTTGACAGACGGCATGACTATGTAACTAATGTTACGTATGTTAAAATCTTACTACGTTTTCTATTATTTGACAAGACTTTTTATGCTAATAACCGACTTTTTTCCGTCGCTGCTAGCGGACTCTGCTTTTAATGACCATAAATACAATTGAGAATGCCGTGCTAGCCGCCAGTAAAACGAATATCGACGGGTATCCGTTGCGATCTATCACAATACCGGCGATGATCGCGGCCGGGATCTGAGACAGGGTTATAGATATGGTGTCCAGGCCATAGAACTCGCCTTCTCTGCCTTTAGGGATAAGCTCGGCCAGTAGGGCGAATGGTTCATTCAAAAGAGGGGATGCGCCTATCATCATAATCGCTGCGGCGGTATAGACAGCGGATACCGAACGGGCGAAGTAGGCCACGATGCCTGCTATAGTGAGAACGATCAGCCCTATCGTTATTACCCTGCTGTGTCCATATCTGTCCCCCAGCACGCCAGCTCCGATTACCGACAGGACGAAAATACTCCCGGCTATGATCACGATCGGACTGAACTTTAATAATTGCGATATTTCTATGTGATAGAACTCCTTTAGCATGATGGTCGCGAATGGCAGGAACGCCCCCAGTCCCATCCACCAGAAAAACTGACCACTAAAGAACAGCAGTATCCTTTTCTGAGCGATAAGATCACGCAGATATATCTTGATCCTTGTCATCACGTGTAAGCCTGCAAAGAGTGAAGTCGCTTCTTCTTGCATCTCCTCTTGAACGGTCAAGGCTGTGACGAGCGCCGTTATCAATACAAAGCACGCTGTTAGATAAAACGGCAAGCCTGGGTTTTTACGCCAGAACCAGCCGCCGAAGACCATCACCAGGCCGAATCCTGCAAGCCGCAAAAGACCCGTATAGATCGTATAGTGCCCCCTCTGTCCTTCCGGTGCCACCTCCGGGATCAGCGCGTAGAAGGGCACCTGGTAAGAGATGGAGAAGAGGAAGAAGAAAGACAGGAGAGTAAGATATACAAGATAGTTCGTCGTCGATGGTAGAAAGACCAGAAAAACCGCCGACATCAAAGCTCCGACTATTAAGAAGGGGCGCCTTCTTCCCCATGGTGTCTTTAGCGAATCGCTTATAGCCCCAGCGACCGGCGAGAAGATGACACTGATGATGTGAGATAGCCCGATCGCCAAGCCGACTTCGAAATTCGATGCATGTATGAACTCCCTCATGTATAGGGTTGAAAAGGCGAACACAAGGGTGGTGCTCATCGTTATCCCGGTGATCGCGGAGTTGTGGGCGATAAAACTAATACTCTGCGATAACCGTTTTTCCGCCATACACCTGTTCCCCGAATTTGACCTTGAAATCGATGTCTTTTTTGAAGATTATGAGGTCGACCTGGCTGCCGCGGTCGATAAAGCCGATCTTGTCCCCCGGCTTCAACTCCTGTCCCTCTTCGACGAAGCAACTTATCTTATTTACGTACTTATCGGCGATCTCTACTACACCGACCGGGAAATCGCCCCCGCTTAGCAGCAGTGAGTTCCGCTCGTTTTCAAGATGGAACCTAGCCGCGAAGTTGTCGAACGCCTGTCTTAGATACGAGATCCTTATATATTCGTTCAGGTCGACCATCGGGACGTTCATCTTCGCCTTTGTATACGCGATCTTCTCCACCTTACCGTTTACCGGCGCGTAGTTGAAATGGACGTCGAACGGTGACATGTAGATGCCGACGATCCACCCTTCCTTCTTAAGAGCGAGAGGCAAGTCCGAGAGTTCTTTCAGATATATCTTCTTGCCGAGTTTTTCGGAATATATCCCGCCCGTCTCGTCGAACTCCTTTATATAGACGATCTGGCCGTCAGCGGGTGATGTTATGGCGCGCTCGACCTTGATGGGTTCGCGGACCGGGTCACGGTAGAACCAGACGAAACGTGCATAAAGATATGCCGCTCCCAAAGTAATAAGTAAATCCACCAGTAAGAATATTGCTATAAACGCCATTCTTCTATTCACTTTCGTTTTCACTTAGTTTGCTTCGCCTGCCTGCCGGCAGGCAGGTCGCGCTGACAGACGTTGCTCCTCGCAATGGGCTTAATACCCCAAAATGTGGCCTGTTTGTCATCTTGATCGCAACCTAAAGTACCATTTAAAGTAACTGTAACGCTTCTCAGGTTTGAGTCCTCT